>NZ_LRTR01000294.1 GCF_001550375.1 Streptomyces europaeiscabiei
ATGGGCGGGGGTGAGGTGGGGCTGGGGTTGGGGTGCGGCTGAGGTCGGAGTCGGGGTGGGGGTCGGGGTGGGTTGCGGTCGTTGTCCGGCTGGCACAGGGGATTTCGCCCCCGCCGCCCCTACCCGTCCCATCCCCAGGGGCTGCGCCCCTTCGTCCCCGCCCGCGTGCCCGTGTCCGCCCCGCCGCCCTCACGGGGCTCCGCCCCGGACCCCGCCAGGGGCGCTGCGACCCCTGGACCCCCGCGGCATTGGCGAGCCTGCGGTGGGCGGGCCCCACAGCCTTGGGGAGCCCCCGTTTGACGAGCCCCTGCGGTGAGTTGCGTAGCTCGGGTGCCCCTGCGGTGGGTGAGTCCCGTAGCTCGTCGCCCCCGCAATTGGAAGGATGCCGAACCCCTGCTGCGACCCCATCCCCGCTCGCGCCCCCGCCACGCGCGACCGGCCGACGCGTCCGCCACGCGCGACCGGCCGACGCGTCCGCCACGCGCGTCCGGCTCACACGATCGCCACGCGCGACCGGCTCACGCGTCCGGTCGTACGACCCCAAGGATCTGCATCGTCCCCGCGCCCGCGATCGACACCTTACGGTTCGGTCGGGGGGCGTGGACGATGGAGCCGTTGCCCAGGTACATCGCGACGTGGCTGGCGTCGGAGTTGTAGATGATGAGGTCCCCGGGGCGCATGTCCTGGATGTCGATGTGCTTGAGCTGTCGCCACTGCTCCTGCGAGGTGCGGGGGATGGTCAGGCCGGCGGCGGCCCAGGCCTGGCTGGTGAGGCCGGAGCAGTCGTAGGTGTCGGGGCCCTCGGCGCCCCATTCGTACCACTTGCCTATTTGGTCCGTCGCGAACATCACGGCCGTCCTGCCCTGCGGGGACGCCTTGCCGTTGATCTCGTCGAGGATGCCGGAGCCCAGCCACGTGGCCTGTGACTGCTGCGCGGCGTCCTCCTCCAGCTGCGCCAGCCGCTCCCGCTCGTCGTCCTCCAGCTGCCCCTCCAGCTCCTGGGCGGCGGCGATCTGCTTCTTGATCTTCTTCTTGGCCTTTTCCTTGGCCTTGCGGTTGGCCTCCAGCTTTTCCCAGCGCGCGGAGGCGTCCTTGGAGTACTGCTCCAAGTCCTCCTGGGTCCGGGTCATTTCGGCGAGCAGGCCCTTGGTCGCGAGCTGGCCCTGCCGCAGGCGGTCCGCCCCTTCCAGGAAGTCCTGGGGGTTCTCGCTCAGCCACAGCTGCACCTCGGGCGGGAGGCCGCCGCCGCGGTACTGGGCGCGGGCCGCGGCGCCGATGAGATCCTGCAACTTGTCCAGCTTCGCGTGGCCCTGGACGACCTCGTGGGCCAGATCGACGATCTCCTCGGACTGCCTGTCGGCCTTCTCCTCGGCCGCGTTGTACGCGTCCGTGGCCACCGCCGCGCTGTGGTAGAGGCCCTCCAGCTTTTCGCGTACGGCCTCCAACTCCTCGTTCGTCACGGGGGTCGGGTCCGTGTCCGGAGTGCTGGAACCGCCTGACGCACCTGAACTGCCCGCATTGTGCGAGGGGGAAGTTGTCGGGCTCGGGGTCGGCTCGGTCGGCTTTCTCTGGCTCGCGTACGCGTCGACCGGTGCGCCCAGCACGGTCATCGCGCAGACCGCGGCCACGGCCGCCATGGTCAGGCGCCGCTTGCCGGCTCCCATACCCCTTGCCCCCAACCCCAATAGAAACAGAACGGGTTAACCGTCAGTAACTTGCCGGTGCCCGGTGATCGTGTCACGGCGTCGCGCAATACGACAGAGGTGGGCAAGAACTCCCTTCCGCTGGCTCCCCCTTGTTTCCCGCCCGCTCCCACCTGCGTGCCATCGCTCATGTGCGTGCCCCCGCCTGTGCCCCTCTGTGTGTGCCCTCGTGTGTGCTCCCGTGTGCTCCCGTGTGCTCCCGTCCGTCCGACGAACGGCGCGAGGAGATCGTTCCCCTGCGTCACCAAAATGTTGCTCTGTGTTACCAAGGTGGGGTTGGTGCGGGGTGGGTCGGATGCTCACCCCCTTGGCGCCAACGCCTCCCACGCCACCGTGACTTCGCCCTGCCGCCACCGCGAAGCCCCGTCCCGTACCGGCCAGTCCACGCTCAGGGCATGGACCGCGCGGATCCAGCGCTGACGGGCGCCGTACGAGGCGTACGGGGCCGCGGCGGCCCAGGCGCGGTCGAAGTCGCGGAGGAAGGCGTGCACGGGTTCGCCGGGGACGTTGCGGTGGATGAGTGCTTTGGGGAGGCGCTCGGCGAGGTCGGAGGGGCGGTCCAGGGAGCCGAGCCGGGTGGCGAAGGTGACCGTGCGAGGGCCCTCCGGGCCGAGAGCCACCCAGACGTGCCGACGGCCGATCTCGTCGCAGGTGCCCTCGACGAGCAGGCCTCCGGAGGACGAGGGAGTGGCCGGTTCGAGGCGGGCACACAGGCGCTCCCAGACGGCAGTGACCTCCTCCTCGTCGTACTGGCGCAGGACGTTCGCCGCCCGGATGAGGGTCGGGTGGCCGGGTACCGGCACCTCGAAGCCGCCGTGCCGGAAGGTCAGGCCCTCGCACTCGTACGGTTGCGCCGCCGCGACCCGGGCCGGGTCGATCTCGATGCCGACCACCCGGGTGCGGGGCGCTGTCGCGCGGAGGCGTCTCAGGAGTTCGACGGCCGTCCAGGGGGCGGCGCCGTAGCCGAGGTCGACGGCGAGGGGGGTGGTGGCGCGGCGGAGTTCGGCGCCGTGTGCGGCCGCGATCCAGCGGTCCATGCGGCGCAGGCGGTTGGGGTTGGTGGTGCCGCGCGTCACGGTGCCGACTGGTCTTGCCATGGAGTGAGCGTATTCCCGCAGCCGTGCGCGGTCATCGCGCAGTCCCCCGGCCCCTCACGGGCAACCGATTCCCTCGCCCGTCACGAGCGAGCGATTCCTCTGCCCGTCACGAGCGAGCGATTCCCCGGCGCCTCACCTGCGAGCGAGATTCCGCCCGCCCCTCACATACGAGCGATTCCCCTGCCCTTCACGTACGAGGCATGCCCCCACTCCCCAAGTGATCGAACGGTTGAGCGAGATTCGGTAATAATTCTGCAAAGAGGAAATGGATCTGCCTCATCCGGCGTTCCTGCTGTCCAGAGGGACCCCACGCCCTCCGAACGGCATGCCCGGAGCGAGGAGGACCGCCACGTGAGCCACTACGTCAGCAGGCTCGGGCGACGCTCCCCGGCCGGCGCGGCGCGGCTTCGGCTGCACCGGAAGCCGCGCCGGGTCGCGATGCTCTCGGTGCACACATCGCCGCTGCACCAGCCCGGCACGGGTGACGCGGGCGGGATGAACGTCTACATCGTGGAGCTGGCGCAGCGGCTGGTCGCGCAGAACATCGAGGTGGAGATCTTCACCCGGGCCACGACCGGCGCCCTGCCCCCGAAGGTCGAGCTGGCCCCGGGTGTTCTGGTCCGGCACGTCGACGCGGGCCCGTACGAGGGGCTGGCGAAGGAGGAACTCCCGGCCCAGCTGTGCGCCTTCACGCACGGTGTGATGCAGGCATGGGCGGGTCACCGCCCCGGCCACTACGACCTGGTCCACTCGCACTACTGGCTCTCCGGCCACGTCGGCTGGCTCGCCGCCGAACGCTGGGGCGTCCCCCTGGTGCACGCCATGCACACGATGGCCAAGGTCAAGAATGCCGCGCTCGCCCACGACGACACCCCCGAGCCCGCCGCCCGCGTCATCGGCGAGACCCAGATAGTCCGCGCCGCCGACCGCCTCATCGCCAACACGGCCGAGGAGGCCGACGAACTCGTACGCCACTACGAGGCCGACCCGGCGAAGGTCGCCGTCGTCCACCCGGGCGTCAACCTCGACCGCTTCCGTCCCGCCGACGGCCGCGCCGCTGCGAGGGCCCGTCTCGGCCTGCCCCAGGACGCCCTGATCCCCCTCTTCGCCGGCCGCATCCAGCCGCTCAAGGCCCCGGACGTCCTGCTCCGCGCGATCGCCGTCCTCCTCGACGAGCGTCCCGAGCTGCGGTCGAGGATCGTCGTGCCGGTGGTCGGCGGGCCGAGCGGCAGCGGCCTCGCCAAGCCGGAAGGCCTGCAGAAGCTGGCCGCGCGGCTCGGGGTCGCCGATGTCGTACGGTTTCGGCCGCCCGTCGATCAGGAGCAGCTCGCGGACTGGTTCCGGGCGGCGTCCGTGCTGGTCATGCCGTCGTACAGCGAGTCCTTCGGGCTCGTCGCCATCGAGGCGCAGGCGGCCGGTACGCCGGTGCTGGCGGCGTCGGTCGGCGGCCTCCCGGTCGCCGTGCGCGACGGGCAGACCGGTGTCCTGGTCCAGGGCCACGATCCCGTCGCCTACGCGCGCGTGCTCCGCGACTTCGCCGACACCCCCGAGCTGCCCGCCCGCATGGGCGCGGCCGCGGCTCGCCACGCCGAGTCCTTCGGCTGGGACACGTCGGCCGCCGTCACCGCGGACGTGTACACGGCCGCCATGCAGGATCACCGCCGCCACCGGGTGCGGGGCCTCTACGGGTGAGCCGTCGGACACCCCTCACGGGTGAGCCGTCGGGCACCCCTCACGGGTGAGCCGTCGACCCGCTCGTACCGGCGGGTACGCTCGCCCCATGGCTGACGAAGCGTCGATCATCGAGCAGGTCCTCAACGAGGCCGAGCTGGAGTGGGAGAGCCCGGCACCCGGCACGTACGTCGTGAAACTCCCCGGCACCCGCAAGCTCTCGACGACCGTCTCCCTGATCGTCGGCCGGCACTCCCTCTCCCTCAACGCCTTCGTGATCCGCCACCCCGACGAGAACGAGGCAGGCGTCCACCGCTGGCTCCTGGAGCGCAACCTCAAGCTGTACGGCGTGAGTTACGCCGTCGACCCGCTCGGCGACGTCTACGTCACGGCCCGGCTGCCGCTCTCCGCCGTCACCCCGGACGGGATCGACGGCCTCCTCGGCCAGGTCCTGGAAGCGGCCGACGGCGCCTTCAACACCCTCCTCCAACTTGGCTTCGCCTCCGCGATCCGCAAGGAGTACGCGTGGCGTGTGTCCCGCGGGGAATCGACCCGCAATCTGGACGCGTTCAGTCACCTGACCCGCGAGGTGGCCGACCGCTCCGATAGCGGCCAGGGGTGACACCCACCCACCGCCTGAAGTGCCGCGTCAGATGCGCCTGGTCGTAGAACCCGGCCACCGCCGCGGCCTCGCCCGGCCGCATCCCGTCCAGCAGCAGCCGTCTCGCCCGCTCCACCCGCCGGGACATCAGATACTGGTGCGGCGCGATCCCGAAGGCCGCCCCGAACGCCCGTACGAGATGTGTGGGGTGGGCGTGCACCGTCCCCGCGGCCTCCTTCAGCGTCACCCCGTCCGCGACCCGCTCGTCGAGGAGTTCACGCAGCCGATGGGCGACCGTGCGGCCGGCGGGTGCCTGCGCGGGCGAATGTGCCGACGGCCTGCGCAGATGCCCCCGCAGCCGCTCCCCGACGAGCGCCAGCCGGCTCTCCGCCTCCAGTTCGTCCCCCGGCCGGGCGAGCGCCGCGTGCAACTGCCCCACCCGCTGCCGCAGGAGCGGATCCCGCAGGTCGGGCTCGTCCACCGCCGCCCCGATGAGACTCTCGTCCAGCGTGCTCGAATCCAGGTCCAGGTACAGCACCCGCTTGCGGAAGCCCTCGTCCGTGACCGGCGCCCCGTCGTGCGGCACATACGGCGGCAGCAACGAGACCGTGTCGTTCGGCGTCCCGTGCTCGTGCCGGTCCAACTCGTACCGCACGGCCCCGTCGTCGACGATCAGCAACGTCCAGACGTCGTGCACGTGCATCGGGTACGCGTACTCCGTGTAGTGCGCGTGGAACACCTCGACGATGCCTGGCACACGCGGCCGCCAGGCGGAGACCTCGCGCTGAGGGGACGGCTGCCGCTCGGAAGACCGCTGTCGCTCGGAAGGCCGCTGTCGCTCGGGAGATCGCTGCCCCTGGGGAGGCCGCTGCCGCTGGGGGCACATGCAAAGAACGTACAAGACGGGGGTGTACGCCGGTCGGCAGTCTCGTCCCATGAGCAACGAGATCCCCGGCCAACCCGTCTCCGACCAGGCTCCTGTCCGCTTCGAGACCAAGATCGCCGTCCTCCTCCGCGACGACCTGGAGACCTGGCAACGCCTGAACGTCACGTCCTTCCTGGTCAGCGGCATCGGCCCAATGATTCCGGAGGTGGTCGGCGACCCGTACGAGGACGCTGACGGCACGGCCTACCTGCCGATGTTCCGCCAGCCGGTCCTCGTCTTCGAGGGCACGAAGGAGGTGCTGAAGGCGGCCCATGCGCGAGCGCTGGCCCGGGCTCTTCCCCGCGCCGTCTTCACGTCCGACCTCTTCGCCACGGGCAACGACCGCGACAACCGCGCGGCCGTACGAGCCGTGGGGGCTGGGGAGCTGGACCTGGTGGGGTTGGCGGTGTACGGGCCGCGCAACGGGGTGGACAAGGTGGTGAAGGGGGCGCGAATGCATCCGTGAGGCTGCTCAGAGGGGGCGGGGGCGGGGGCGACGGCGGGGGCGACGGCGGGGACGGGCATGGGCGGCCGTCCGCCACCGGGTGTCACGAGCTGGTGCCGGCCTTGGCCTCCGGGGCAGCACAGACTTCTGCCTCCGCGGCCGGACAAGCTTCTGCCTCCGCGGCCGGACCCACGACGGCATCCCCCACGACGGCATCCCCGGCGACGGCATCCCCGGCGACGACCTTCTCGGCGGCGTCTCTGGCGACGGCCCTCTCGCCGTCCTTCTCCTCCTCCTCCGGTGCCGGCATCCGGCGCATCAAGGCCCAGTACCCCGCCCCCGCCACGGTCCCGATCACCGCGCACAGCCCCCACAGCCACTCGGCGCCCCAGCGGTCGATGACGACGCCGGACATCAGTGGCGCGACGAGCGCGGCGACGGACCACGACATCGTGTACATGCCCTGGTAGCGGCCACGCCCCTGCGCGGGCGAGAGACGGACGACGACGCCGGTCTGGGTGGGCGCGTTGACGATCTCGGCGAGGGTCCAGACGCAGACGGTGAGGGCGAACACCCCGATCGACCCGGCGAAGGCGGTGAGGCCGAAGCCGTACCCGGCGAGCACGGACGAGATGACGAGGAGCCGTCCGGGGTCCCGGTGCTCGATGAAACGGGTGACCGGGATCTGCAGGGCCACGATCAGCACCCCGTTGACGGCGATGGCGAGGCCGTAGTCGGCGGGCGTGAAACCGGCCTCCCCCATCGCGACCGGCAGTCCCACCGACCCCTGCTGGAAGATCAGCGCCACGAGGAAGGAGAGCCCCACGACGCCCATGAACCGCCCGTCCCGGACCACGGTCCCCAGCCCGACCGCCTCCACCCCGGCCCTCTCCACCGCCGTACGTTCCGGCTGCGACTCCGGCAGCTTCAGGAAGACGACGACCGCGCAGACCAGCGTCATCCCCGCCTCGGCCAGGAACCCGGCGCGATAGCTGACCTCGGCGATGAACCCGGCGCCCATGGAGGAGATGGCGAAACCCAGATTGATGGCCCAGTAGTTGAGGGAGAAGGCGCGGACGCGGTCCTCCGGCCGGACGATGTCCGCCATCATCGCCTGCACGGCTGGGCGGGACGCGTTGCTGGTCGCGCCGACGAGGAAGGCCACGGCGGCGATCGCGACGGGATGCTGTACGAAGCCGAGGAGCGCGACCGACACGGCCGTCGACGCCTGCGCGATGAGCAGCGTGGGCCGCCGCCCGAGCCGGTCGGCCATGACTCCGCCACCGAGCGAGGAGACGACCCCGCCGAGGCCGTGCAGCGAGGCGACGAGCCCGGCGTACGAGGCGGAGTACCCGCGGTCCAGCGTCAGATACAGCGCCATGAAGGTGGCGACGAACGCACCCAGCCGGTTGACCAGCGTGCTGGTCCACAGCCACCAGAACTCCCGCGGCAGCCCGGAGACGGACTCCCGGACGGCACGTCTGGCAGCGACGAGTGGCATGGAGATCCCCCACGGACGTAAGTGGCTAAGGCGGCGAAGACAACTTACGAACGTGCTGGGGAATCGGGCCACCCAATTAGCAACCCCGGTCAACTGTCAGCGGGGAACGGTGAGGGGACGTCCGCGGGCCGTTCGCCGACAGCCCGCCGGTTGTCCGCCTGTCGGCCGGGCGGGTGACGATTCCCGGCCGTCGATTACGCTCGGAGCCATGGCCGACGCACCGTACAAGCTGATCCTCCTCCGCCACGGCGAGAGCGAGTGGAACGAGAAGAACCTGTTCACCGGCTGGGTGGACGTCAACCTCACTCCGAAGGGCGAGAAGGAGGCGACGCGCGGCGGCGAGCTGCTCAAGGACGCCGGCCTGCTCCCGGACGTGCTCCACACCTCCCTCCAGAGGCGCGCCATTCGCACCGCGCAGCTGGCCCTCGAATCCGCCGACCGCCACTGGATCCCGGTCCACCGCAGCTGGCGCCTGAACGAGCGCCACTACGGCGCCCTCCAGGGCAAGGACAAGGCCCAGACCCTCGCCGAGTTCGGCGAGGAGCAGTTCATGCTGTGGCGCCGCTCGTACGACACCCCGCCGCCCCCGCTCGCGGACGACTCCGAGTTCTCCCAGGCCGGCGACGCGCGCTACGCGACCATCCCCCCGGAGCTCCGCCCCCGCACGGAGTGCCTCAAGGACGTCGTCACCCGCATGCTCCCCTACTGGTACGACGGCATCGTCCCGGACCTCCTCGCAGGCCGCACGGTCCTCGTAGCCGCCCACGGCAACTCCCTCCGCGCCCTCGTCAAGCACCTCGACGACGTCTCGGACGCCGACATCGCGGGCCTCAACATCCCGACGGGCATCCCCCTGTCGTACGAACTGGACGCCGACTTCAAGCCGCTGAACCCGGGCGGCACATACCTCGACCCGGACGCGGCCGCGGCGGCGATCGAGGCGGTCAAAAACCAGGGCAAGAAGAAGTAAGCCGAGCCGAACAAGCCCCCTACCTGCGGGTTGTCCGCTGGTAGGGGGCTTTTTGGTGAGGCTGGGCGCCCCCGAACACACCGCGAGACAGCCCTAACGGAGTGCTACTGGTCGGCGGTCACTTCCCAGTAGCCGATCTGCGCGGGTCGGCCGTCGAGACAGAGCACCGTGCAGCTCCCCTGGGCACGGCCAGGAATGGCCAACCGCTCGGGCGGACATTGCCTGCAGCGGCACTCTTGCTCCAGTCGTGGATCGTGATCTGCAGGGTGTCATGCGATGAGTGCGTCGCGTCAGCAGAGCTCGCAGATGTAGGACATGGCCGGCTTGTCGTTGAGCGTAAGTTCGCTGACGGCGACGAACCCATTGCGTTCAAGGACCTTGTGCGAGGCTGGATTGTCCATCGTGGCCTTGGCGTGCAGCCTGGTGAGTCCGTACTGTGCGGCCGCGAGTTCGCGCACCTCACCCACCGCTGCGGTGGCCAATCCCTGCCCGGCGGCCTTCTGCGCGATCCGGTACCCGAGCTCCGCCCATCCGTCCGACGCTTCGATCAGGTTCACCCGACCCACTACCTCGCCACCCTCGGTTACCAGCACATGGAGGTAATCCGTCCCGGCGGCCTGCCACGCAAGCAGCTGCGCGAACCGTGCGTCGAACTCGGCGAAGAACTCCTCGCCCCGGTCCGGCACTGACGCCGCGAAGTAGGCGCGGTTCTGCCGCTCGAATTCAAGCAGGGCCGGCGCGTGGTCGAGACGGATCAACTGAAGCTCTGGCATCGACAGTCAGAGGCGCGGTGTCGTTCCCGACCCGGTTACCCCGTCCCCCTTCATCGTGACGTGTGTGACTGAGGTAGCTGAAGAGACGAAACGGCCACCGCTGATCATCGGTGTGTGAAGACTGATGTGGTAGCGGTGGCCGCGCCGCCGAGTTTAGGCCTTGTCGCCTGCGAGGCCGGGTTCGCCCTGCTCGGCGCAGGCTTTCGCCCAGGTCAGCGCCCGAACTCGCCTCAAAATGATCGCAGCTTCCCAAGCTCAGCGTGCGGACGGTGCTGACGCAGACGATGCCCTCCGATACGGTCGCGAGCCATGACGAATGGCAACGGTGTGCCGGAGAAGGTGGCGTGGATCCTGGTTCGGGACGACCGGGTGTTGGTGACGCGTAGTCACGGCAGAGATCGCTTCTACTTCCCGGGTGGTCATCGTGAGCCGGGCGAGTCCGACGGCGAGACCCTGGTGCGGGAGATCGACGAGGAACTGCGGGCGGCGATCGACCCCGGTTCCATGGTGCACTTCGGCACTTTCGAGATCGGCGAGGGCCATCCGGATCACGGCCCCTTCCGGATGATCTGTTACAGCGCCGATCACCGGGGTGAGCTGACCCCGTCGAGGGAGATCGCCGAGAAGGCGTGGTTCCGCTACGCCGATCGGGACCGAGTCTCGGCCGTCGACGAGATGGCTTTCGACGCGCTTCACGAGGCCGGGCGGCTTTCCTGATCCCGTGACCGCTGTACAGCAGCGAAGTACAGCAACTAGCGCGACGGCAGCTGACCGCCCGCACCCCTCGATGGCCGACTGACCAGCCGACCAGACCTCAATGGCCACCAGACCTCAAGGGCCTCCCTGCCGAGAGTTCGGGACGAAGCGGTCGCTCCAGAGCTGTGCCACGCGGGTACCTGCCGTTTCCCCAGGTCTGCGGATGGTCGACTCGCATGGTGAGCCGCATGTCATCGCGGCTGAGAGCAGACGAGTCAATCGCCGGCCAGGAAGCTTTCGTTGCCTTCCTGACGATGCTCACGGAGGACTACCGTCAACGCGGGAAGGAGCGGGAGACCCTCACTCGGAGCAGTTTCTCGAAGCGCTGGCTGCGTGGGTGGCCGACGCTGGGCCGTCCTGGTACGAGCGATACCAGGGCTGGACCTCGCCGCCGGGTGGCAACTGGACGTGCTTCGCTCAGGCACTTATGGCCGCCACGCTCTACGCGTGACCGCCGCATCTTCGAGGTGGTGCGAGTGCCCGGCAGCGGGCACATGGCCGGGCCGTCCCGGGGCCGTCCGGCGCCGCTCATCAGCCACCAAGGACGACCGACAACAACCGCCAGGGGCACGGCACCACTGCCCCTCACCAGCAAGAGCCCAGTTCGCTTTAGTCCCGGGTCGGAGTGCCCCGGGTACTCGCTGACGGGGAGGCCCGATGGGCGCTGCGGACGCTGTCTTTCCTCAACTCTCCAGGGCTCTGACCGGGAACGTTCGCCGGGGCGATGGAACAGCGTGTGGTACCTGAACCGTTCGGTAATGTGTTCGTCCGGGAAGGGCCCGAACAGCTGCTGCCAGGCGGCGACGGCAGCCACAAGCCGTAGACACGTCCCATGACCACGGACGTCGGCACAGCCTCCGGTCCCTGATCCCAGAGGACAGACCACGAGACGGACGGGGGACACCGATGGCAACCACTCACGCCTTATCCGGGGTTGGGGGCAGCCCACCGCCGGAGAGCGACTCGGTCATCGACGTACGGGATCTGCGGATGCGCTACCGCAGCCAGGACGTGCTGAAGGGGGTCGGCTTCACGGCCCGGCGAGGCGAAGTCGTCGTACTGCTCGGCCCGAACGGCGCGGGCAAGACGACCACGATCGAGGTCTTGGAAGGCTTCCGGATGCGCTCTGCCGGTGACGTGACCGTCCTCGGCACCGACCCGGCACGCGGGGATGAGCGCTGGCGCGCAAGCCTGGGCATCGTGCTGCAGTCCTGGCGCGACCACGGCAAGTGGCGGGTACGGGAACTGCTGGCCCATCTTGGTTCGTACTACGCGCCGTACTCCACCGCCCTCGTGCGGCGGCCGTGGGACGTCGATGAGCTCATCGCCGCTGTGGGACTGACCGAGAAGGCGGACAAGCGCGTCGGAACCCTGTCGGGCGGGCAGCGCAGGCGCTTCGACGTGGCCGTCGGCATCGTGGGCAGACCCGAGCTGCTGTTCCTGGACGAGCCGACGGCAGGTCTGGACCCGGAGGCGAGGAACGAGTTCCACGGCCTGGTACGCGGGCTGGCGGACGAGAACACCACTGTTCTGCTGACCACGCACGACCTTGCCGAGGCGGAAAGGCTCGCCGACCGGATCCTCATTCTGGCCGGTGGCCGGATCGTGGCCGATGGTTCGGCCGAGGAGTTGCCCCGGCAGGCAACGGCCGAGGCCACCGTGCGTTGGACGCGGGACGGGCGGCCCTTCGAGGAGGCGACGGCCGAGCCGACCCGGTTCGTCCGTCGGCTGTTCGAGGAGCACGGCGAGGCGATCGGCGGGCTGGAGGTGCGCCGGGCGAACCTGGAGGACACCTACCTGACGATGGTGCGGGAGCTTGAGGCGGGGAGCGTTCCCGATGAGCGGGCGGCCCACGCTTTCGGGGAGGGATCGCGATGAGTCCGGTGTGGTACGCGGCGGGGATAGGGGTGCGGCGCGGCTGGACGGAACTCCGGCAGACCTTCACCACCGGCCAGGACGTATTCGGGTACGTGCTCTGGACGGTCATACTCATCGTTCCGCTGTTCCTTGTCAGGGACGATCCGCTGAAGGGCGCCGGCATCTCGGCCGGCGCGTTCATGCTGCCGAGCATGCTGGGGATGACCCTCGCGTTCACCGGGATGATGACCACGGCGCAGCTCCTCGCGACCGAGCGCGAGGACGGCACACTGCTGCGAGCCAAGGCCGTGCCTCACGGCATGGTCGGCCACCTGATCGGCAAGATCATCATGGTCTCGGGGACTGCCCTCGTCTCCATGGCACTCCCCTTTGCCGTTGGCATGTTTCTGGTGGACGGCGTCGCCCGGCAGGGCGGCGGAGCGTTGCTGACGCTGGTGTGGGTGGTGCCGCTGGGGCTCCTGGCAACACTGCCGATGGGCGCCGTCATCGGCTCACTCGTGAACAGTCCGCGCGCCATCGCTTTGCTGATGTTTCCGGTGATGGGACTCATCGTGATCTCCGGAATCTACTTCCCCCTGTCGAAGCTGCCCGAGTGGCTGCAGGCCGTCGGGCAGATCTTCCCCGTGTACTGGATCGGCCTCGGCCTCCGGGCCGCGCTGCTGCCGGCCCAAGCGGTCGCCGCCGAGATCGACGAATCCTGGCGACACCTGGAGACAGCGGGCGTGCTGGGTGCCTGGGCAGTCGCCGGGCTGCTCCTCGCACCGTCCGTCCTGCGCAGGATGGCCCGCCGCGAGTCCGGGGCCGCGATGGCGGAACGGCACCGGAAGGCGATGCAGCGGGTCGGTTAGTGATGTGCCGGAGACATCGGCCCTGTTCCTGGGCAGACCGCGTGGGGCAGAGGGCGTCCGCCCCAGCGGCGTCACGTGTCGGGCCGGGTGACATCCGCGCCTACCCAGGGCTTTGGGGAGCCCGGGGGATCCGGTGGGTCTACTCAGGCTGAGTTGAGTAGGTGCGCTCATGTCCGGCAGGCCCTCGCAAAGCGAGTATCAAACGCAGCGGCGCAGTCGATGGGCGCCGGACCCGATCCACCTCAGACTGTTGCGGAGAAGCCCATGTCCCGACGTATTGCCCTGTCCGTGGCCGCCGGTGTCGTCGTCCTTGGTGGCGTTGGTTCCTTCGCTCTCGCCCATGCCGGGGAGCAGCCTCCGGCGCTGGCGGACAGTGCCGCCCGTTACACCGCTCCCGAAGGCGACCGGAACGGTTCGTTGACCTTCGTCTCCGATGTCACGGCGTCGTCGGGTGTGAAGAGCGTGAAGGTGCTGGCATGGCCGACGAGCTCCTCCTTCGCGAAGAAGGGGCTGACCGCCAAGGACATGGCTGCGGTGGAGTCCGCCGTGTGCAAGCCCTCCGGTGAGGACACCGTGCGCTGTACCTACACCGTCGGGGTCAGCAGTGCGGATGCCGCGTCGTCCCCGCGCGGTGTCTGGCACGTCGCTGTCCTGGCCACCGCGCAGGACGGCACCACCACCCTGGACACCGAGGCGGCCGACTTCACCGTCCGGTGACCCGGACGCGCACGTGATCGAGATCGAGTGCGGGCGACGATACCGGCAGCGCCGGGCTGCGATGGCGAGGGCCGCCATGTGGCAGCCGACCCCTCTCCGGGGCAAGGCACCCCCTCAACCAGAGCTGAACAAGAGCCCCTCACCCGCCAGTTCAGCCGCGGGTGAGGGGCTCGTTGTGTGGGGCGCGTCGTGTGGGGTGTGGGGGTGTCCAGGTCGCGGCGCCGGTGATGTCGGGGGCGATGAAGCGGCGGTGCAGTGGGCTGATGGTGGTTTCGGGGGTGCCCGTGAGGGCGGCTTTCTGGATCGCGGGGGCGAGGCGTTCGGCATGGGAATGGTTTCATCCCACGAGCTTCGCCGGACAGCGCGTGCGGAGGCGTACCGGCGCCTGCCGGAGGCCCGCGCACGCTCAGATCGTCAGGGGTACCGGATGGATCTCGTCCGCCTTGTGGCCGGCGCGTTCGTGGATGCGCTGGACGGCGTCGGCGGAGGGAGCCTCGGAGAGGCAGTAGACGGTGCCGGACTGGGGGTCGGCCCAGGCGCGTTCGAAGTGGACGTTCTCGTCCTTCTCTATGTCGAGGTCGGCCTTGTGTGCGGCCAGCAGCTGGTCCGCGGTGATGCCCTTCATCCCGTGGTGCACGTCCATGAACTTGGTCATGGCCTCCTACCTCCTTCTGTTCCGCTTCTCTCGTGCCTTCTCCTTCTTCCTGTCCTCTCCCTTCCTGCCCTCTTCCTTCATGCTGCTCCCGTACGGCCGCGCGGGCGACCCGTTGCAAGTGCCCCGGGGGTCGAACGGACGTGCGCTAACGTCCCGTCATGCGCGTGTTGAAGGTGTGGCTGCCGGCCGTCGGGATCACGGCCCTCCTGGGGATCGCGGCCGTGAAGGGCGCGGTCGTGGCGATTCCCGAGGTGGCGTTCCTCATGGAGTACGGGTGCGGAGACGAGGAGGACCGGCTCGGGGAGGCGCTGGCCGGGGACACGGTGCTGGACGACGAGCCGGACGGGGCCGGGGCGGGGGAGGCGTACGACGGGTGCGACGACGACGATCTGTTCGTGGTCGCGGGGAAGTCGTACACGTACGACGAGGGGCAGGGCCGAGGCCGGGAGAGCGACGTCGTGGTCCACGAGAGCGTCCTCGCGCACTACCGGGATGCCGCGCAGGTGCACGGCTGGCGGTACCGGTCGAGCGGCTGCTTCAGCAAGAGCATCGACGGGACCACCGCGTACCTGACCATCGACGGGCCCGCGGACGGGGTCCTCGACGTCGAGATCATCGCCACCCGCGAGCCCTCCGAGCCCTACTGCTGAACGCTCACCGAACCTGAACGCTCACCGAACGCTCTCCCGCCCCGGACAGAGCGAAGGGGGCCCGTCACGAGCGACGGACCCCCTTCTCCCGCGTACGAACGCGTACGAACGTGTACGAACGCGTACGAACGGCGACCGCGTGCCGGTCAGCCGGTCAGCCGCACTGGCACGGGTTGCCGGACTGGCACCCGCACGCACATCCGGAGCCGCAGCCGCAGGCGCCGAAGAGGGGCAGGGTTTTGACGTCGGCGGGCTGATGGCTGTCCCGGACCTGTGTCGGGTCCGGAGTGCTGGGGCTGGCGGGGGATTCGGTCATGGTCCCTCCTCGAAGGCAGCGAAGGTTGCTGAGGCAGCGAAGGCTCGTGCCTGTGCCCATTGGTTGCCCCGTTGCAGGCCCGTTCAGCCGGGCGCATCAACGGCGCACGGAGGCGTCCACACGCCCCGCCGGACCATCAGGCGCCGGAGCCCCGCAACCGGAGCCCCGCCCTCCCCGCGCCAGCCAGAGAGCCCTACGCCCCCTCCACCCCCGTGACCGGCTGGATGTCCGCCTGCAGCTCGTCCGCGTGCTCACCCGTCACCAGGTACACCACGCGCTTGGCGACGGACACCGCGTGGTCCGCGAAACGCTCGTAGTAGCGGCCGAGGAGGGTGACGTCGACGGCGGTCTCGATGCCGTGCTTCCAGCGGTCGTCCATGAGGTGCTGGAAGAGGGTGCGGTGGAGGAGGTCCATCGCGTCGTCGTCGCTCTCCAGCTGGAGGGCGAGGTCGACGTCCTTGGTGATGATGACCTCGGCGGCCTTCGCCATCAGGCGCTGCGCGAGCTGGCCCATCTCCAGGATCGTGGCGTGCAGGTCACGCGGGACCGTGTGCTCGGGGAAGCGGAGCCGGGTCAGCTTGGCCACGTGCTGGGCGAGGTCGCCGGAGCGCTCCAGGTCGGCCGACATGCGCAGCGACGTCACGACGATCCGGAGATCCGTCGCCACCGGCTGCTGCCTGGCCAGCAGGGCTATCGCGCGTGCCTCCAGGTCGTGCTGCAGGTCATCGACCTTCTGGTCGGCCTCGATCACGCTCTCGGCCAGCTTCAGGTCGGCGTCGAGCATCGCCGTCGTGGCACGACCGATGGCCGACCCCACCAGTCGGGCCATCTCGACCAGGCCCTCACCGATCGAGTCAAGTTCCTCGTGGTACGCGTCCCGCATCAGGGTGTCCCTTTCTTACGTACGTCTGCTCGTGGGTAACCAGAAAAGCCCTGCCGAAAGCCGTTCCGCCAGGCCAGGACGACCGAATGAACGGCGACCGGCGGCCCGGACGAACCCCACGCTCCCACGTTCCGACCCGTACGCGTCCGTTTCAGCCATCCCAAATGAACCAATACTGGCTCCAAGGTGAACTCTGGGCGACGAGTGTTCGAGGTCGCCCTCCGATCGCTGTGGGGAAGTCCGACCTCATGCCTAACCTGGACGCATGGACGTGAACGCGGCTGTCGCCGCAGCGGCAGCGATCGCCGGAGTGCTCACCGGTGTCATCGCCATGCTGGCGTTCCGCGTCAGCGAGCGCGAGCAGAAGCGTCCGACCAGGACCTCCCTGCACACGGACCCGGTACTGCCGCCCGGCGTCGACACCGTGCTGTCCGTGCTGCGCTCCTCCGCCGTCGTGCTTGACGAGGCCGACGGCGTCGTCAAGGCCAGCTCCGCCGCGTATGCCCTCGGGCTGGTGCGCGGCGGGAAGCTCGCGGTCGAACCGATGCTCAAGATGGCCCGCGACACCCGGCGGGACGGCGAGATACGACAGGTCGAGCTGGACCTGCCCCGGCGCGGCACGGGACGCGGGGAGGCGCTCGCCGTCTCCGCGCGCGTCGCTCCCCTGGGCTCCCGGCTCGTGCTGCTCCTCGTTGAGGACCTCACCGAGGCCCGCCGGATCGAGGCCGTACGACGTGACTTCGTCGCCAACGTCAGCCATGAGCTGAAGACGCCGGTCGGCGCCCTGTCGCTGCTCTCGGAGGCCGTCATGGGGGCGTCGGAGGACCCCGAGGCGGTGGAACGGTTCGCCGGGCGCATGCAGATAGAGGCCACCCGGCTCACCAACCTCGTGCAGGAGCTCATCGACCTCTCCCGGGTGCAGAACGACGACCCGCTGGAGGACGCCGAGCCCGTCCGGGTGGACGAACTGGTCGCCGAGGCCGTCGACCGCTGCCGCCACCAGGCCGGCACCAAGCAGATCACCATGGCTTCGAACACGGGAACGCCCGAGGGGTTCGAACAGGGTGGTGGCGCGCGGGCGGCGGGCGGCACCGCCGAGCTGCGTGTCTGGGGCAACCGCGGGCAGCTCGCCGCCGCCCTCGGCAACCTCGTCGAGAACGCCGTCAACTACTCCCCGGCCCGCACCCGCGTCGGCATAGCCGCGCGCCGGGTGACCGCCCCCGGCGGGGACCATATCGAGATCGCCGTGACCGACCAGGGCATCGGCATCTCGGAGAAGGACAAGGAGCGCGTCTTCGAGCGCTTCTACCGCGTGGACCCGGCCCGATCCCGCCAGACCGGCGGTACGGGTCTCGGTCTCGCGATCGTCAAGCACGTGGCCGCCTCGCACGGCGGGGAGGTCACGGTGTGGAGCTCTGAGGGACAGGGCTCCACCTTCACCCTCAGGCTGCCGGAGGCGGGCGCGGCCCGCGACCGCGCCGCCCAGCACCCGGACCTCGACGACGAGGACGGACAGCCTCACCCCGACCCATCCCCGTACGGACCGTACGAACCGCTTCCCGCCCCGGAGGTCCTTCCGTGACCCGAGTGCTCGTCGTCGAGGACGAGGAGTCCTTCTCCGACGCCCTGTCCTACATGCTCCGCAAAGAGGGCTTCGAGGTCGCCATCGCGACCACCGGGCCCGACGGTCTCGACGAGTTCGAGCGCAACGGAGCCGACCTCGTCCTCCTCGACCTGATGCTGCCCGGCCTGCCGGGCACCGAGGTCTGCCGTCAGCTGCGCGGCCGTTCCAACGTCCCGGTGATCATGGTGACCGCCAAGGACAGCGAGATCGACAAGGTCGTGGGCCTGGAAATAGGAGCCGATGACTATGTCACCAAGCCCTTCTCCTCCCGCGAACTCGTCGCCCGTATCCGGGCCGTACTGCGCCGCCGCGGCGAGCCCGAGGAGGTCAGCCCGGCCGCGCTGGAGGCAGGCCCCGTCCGTATGGACGTCGACCGTCACGTGGTCACTGTCTCGGGCTCCAAGGTCGACCTCCCTCTCAAGGAGTTCGACCTGCTCGAAATGCTGCTGCGCAACGCGGGCCGCGTCCTGACCCGCATGCAGCTCATCGACCGAGTCTGGGGCGCCGACTACGTCGGCGACACCAAGACCCTCGACGTCCACGTCAAGCGCCTCCGCGCCAAGATCGAACCGGACCCGGGTGCGCCGCGGTACCTGGTGACGGTGCGGGGGCTCGGCTACAAGTTCGAGCCGTAGACCGGCGGTCGCACCATCGCCGTACGCCGAAGGGCGGCACCCCTCCAGGGGCGCCGCCCTTCGGCGTAGGCGTACGGGCCTCAGTGGCCGGCGGTCTCCTCGGAGACCGAGGTGGACGGGGAGGCCGTCGAGCCGGCGGCGGTGCCCTCCTCCTCGGTGGTGCCCTCGCCGGTCGCCGGGGTGCCCGAGGTGGACGCGGACGGGGATCCGGAGGCCGACTCGGACGGGGAGGCGCTGGCGGCGGGGGCCTCGGGGATGTCGCTCGGGCCCCACTTCTCGAAGTAGTGCTCGGCGGGGACCACGAAGGCGCGCAGGCCGACCTCGCCGGTCTCGCTGAAGTTGAAGGTGACCCGCTGGGCGTTGCCGTCCTTGACGGCGTCGGTGACGTCCGTCAGGACCGCGGAGGCGTTGTTCTCGCCGCCCAGGACCACGTAGCCGCCGGCGGGGATGACGACCTTGCCGCCCTTGCCCTCGCCCTTGGCCGGGGTGAGCTCGGCGGTGCCGGCGCCGTCCACGGTGATGGAATCCAGGGTCTGGTCGGTCGTGGCGCCGTTGAACACCGTCGCGGAGACCACGGCGGGACCCTCGGTCTCGGTACTGGGCTGGGTGACCACGATCGCATTCTGGATCTTGATGTCGCCGACGCTGGTGGCCGCGTTGTCCGGCTTGACTTCCAGCGTCTGGGCGTTGTTGCCGGCGGCGCACGCGGCGAGTGAGGCGATCGAGAACGCGATGGCGGCGGCGGCGAGGCCGCCGCGTCGAAGGCTGCTGCTCACGGCGGCGGCAACTCCTAGAACGTGGGCGGTACGTGGTCGGTAGCGGCCTTAGGTTACCGAGCCGTCCCGTCGCCGCCGCACCCGACCCTCCCCAAGTCCCCGACAAGTCGCCGGAGGCAATTGGCGGACGCGTCACACACACGTCTGTCCGGCATTCACATAACCTCCGTCGAACTCGTCACCGCCGTGCCCTGGATTTCCGCCAAGGAATGTGGGCCGGCACGGGAAATCGATCAGCCGCCGGAACACTCGCGGGAACGCAACGCACCCCGGAACACCCGCCGGAACAGCGTCAGAACACGAACTGGTAACGGCGGAACAGTGCCCGTAGATCGAACTCCTTGATCAATTCCGGATTCGTCTCGTACCCGACTCCGCTCATCGAACGGAGTAGCGTAAGTCGCACACTTGGTTGAGGACAAAGCGGGACGTTCGGTCGCTCGTGGAGTCCTTCGGATGCGTGTACCGTACGCGTTTCACTCCGCCCGGAGAGCCGCTCCGACCTGCGGATACCCCCTTCCGTTCGGCCCTCGCAGCACGTTCCTGTTGCAGTTGTCAAGCCCCGAGATGCGCCCTGACCTGCGAAAACGCCATTCAGAACACGCAGTTTCCGTGTTACCCTGGATAGCCACGGAAGGGGTACCTGTCACATGACGTTCAAGGTTGGCGACACCGTGGTCTATCCCCATCACGGGGCCGCGCTGATTGAGGCCATCGAAACTCGCCAGATCAAAGGCGTGGACAAGACCTACTTGGTGCTCAAGGTCGCTCAGGGCGACCTGACAGTGCGTGTGCCAGCGGACAATGCGGAGTTCGTCGGCGTACGTGATGTGGTCGGTCAAGACGGCCTGGACCGGGTCTTCGAGGTGCTGCGCGCACCGTATGCCGAGGAGCCCACGAACTGGTCGCGTCGCTACAAGGCAAACCTGGAGAAGCTCGCCTCCGGCGATGTCATCAAGGTCGCAGAAGTCGTGCGCGACCTGTGGCGTCGTGAGCGCGAGCGCGGACTGTCCGCCGGTGAGAAGCGCATGCTCGCCAAGGCACGCCAGATCCTGGTGAGCGAACTCGCCCTCGCGGAGAACACGAACGAGGACAAGGCCGAGGCCCTGCTCGACGAGGTTCTCGCGTCCTGAACTGACTCCTGAGGCAGGCAGCCAGCCCGCTCAGCCGTTCAGCGCAGCACATCGAAATGCCGCGGTGCCCGATGACGTACTCATGTCGCCGGGCGCTGCGGCATGTTCGTACCCGGATGCCGAACGCCTGAATGGGGACCCCGATACTCGGCGATACTTGGCATGCCCCGGTGCTCTTCGGCGCTGAGTGCTCGTCAGTGCCGATTATTCGTACGTGGCGTGCCGGGCCCGGGCAGCTGGCTCGACCAGATGTCACGGAAGGGTCCGGTCAAGGTGTCGCGCGCGGCACGCTGTGGCCATACCCACGTAGGCCGAGCACACAAACCTGACAGGAACCGATGTCTGACGATTCGCGCCCCTCGCCTTCCGGACCCGCTGCGGCAACCCGTACGGCGGCCGTGATTCCGGCCGCCGGCCGGGGCGTACGCCTCGGTCCGGGCGCTCCCAAAGCGCTACGCACGCTGAACGGCACTCCGATGCTGATCCACGCGGTGCGGGCCATGGCGGCGTCCCGTGGCGTCTCCCTGGTGATCGTCGTGGCCCCGCCCGACGGCGCCCCCGAGGTCAAGACCCTGCTCGACGCGCACGCCCTGCCCGAGCGGACGGACTTCCTCGTCGTCCCCGGAGGTGAGACGCGCCAGGAGTCGGTGAAGCACGGCCTCGACGCGCTCCCGCCCGGCTACGACATCGTCCTCGTCCACGACGCGGCCCGTCCGCTCGTGCCCGTCGACACGGTCGACGCCGTCATCGAGGCCGTACGGGACGGCGCGCCGGCCGTGGTGCCCGCGCTGCCGCTCGCGGACACGGTCAAGGAGGTCGAGCCGGCGGACGAGCCGGGTGCGCCGGAGCCGGTCGTCGCCACGCCCGAGCGGGCACGGCTGAGGGGCGTGCAGACGCCGCAGGGGTTCGACCGGGAGACGCTGGTCCGGGCGCACGAGACGGTCACCGGGGAGGTCACCGACGACGCGAGCATGGTGGAGCGGCTCGGGCTCGGGGTCGTGGTCGTGCCGGGGCACGAGGAGGCGTTCAAGGTGACGAGGCCGCTGGATCTGGTGCTCGCGGAGGCGGTTCTGGCGCGCAGGAGGCTGAACGATGGGTTCTGAGAGCTCCGGGGGAGCCGGGCCCGCGCCGGTGGGGTCTGTGCCGGGTTCCGTGGTGTTGCCGCAGGTCGGGATCGGTACCGACATCCACGCCTTCGAGGAGGGACGGGAGCTGTGGTGCGCCGGGCTGAAGTGGGAGGGGGAGGGGCCGGGGCTGGCCGGGCACTCCGACGCGGACGTCGTGGCGCACGCCGCCTGCAACGCGTTGTTCTCCGCCGCCGGGCTGGGGGACCTGGGGCAGCACTTCGGTACCGGGCGGCCCGAGTGGTCCGGGGCCTCGGGGGCGACCCTGCTGGCGGAGGCGGCGCGGATCGTGCGGGCTGCCGGGTTCACCATCGGCAATGTCGCGGTGCAGGTGGTCGGAGCTCGGCCGAAGATCGGCAAGCGGCGGGACGAGGCTCAGAAGGTGCTCTCGGAGGTGGTGGGGGCGCCGGTCTCGGTGTCGGGTGCCACGACCGACGGGCTCGGGTTTCCCGGGCGGGGTGAGGGGTTGATGGCGGTGGCCACGGCGCTGGTCGTGCGGGTGGGGTGACGGGCAGGGGCGGCGGGGGTCTGTCGCCCCCGCCGCCCCTGCCCGTCCCATCCCTGGGGGCTGCGCCCCCGGACCCCCGGGCCGCTGTGTTGACGGCTGCCGGAGTGTCGTGGTTGCTCGCGCAGTTCCCCGCGCCCCTTGTTGGGCCTGCGGCCCATCGAGCGGGGCTCGGCGGGTGTACGTCACGAATCCGTTGTCCTTGAGGACAAGGGCTCGGGGCATGGCCGCTGGCCCACTACCCTGGGAAGCGTGACTATTCGCCTGTACGACACCAGCGCCCGGCAGATTCGTGACTTCGCCCCGCTCACGCCGGGTTGTGTCTCGATCTACCTGTGTGGCGCCACGGTGCAGGCGGCCCCGCACATCGGGCACATCCGGTCCGGGCTCAACTTCGACATCATGCGCCGGTGGTTCGAGTACCGCGGATACGACGTGACGTTCGTCCGGAACGTCACGGACATCGACGACAAGATCATCGCGAAGGCGGCCGACCAGGGCCGCCCCTGGTGGTCGATCGGGTACGAGAACGAGCGCGCGTTCAACGACGGTTACGGCGTGCTCGGTTGCCTGCCGCCGACCTACGAGCCGCGTGCCACGGGGCATGTGACCGAGATGGTCGAGATGATGCGCGGGCTGATCGAGCGCGGACACGCCTACGAGGCCGACGGGAACGTCTACTTCGACGTGCGGTCGTTCCCCGAGTATCTGCAGCTGTCCAACCAGACGCTCGACAACCTCCTCCAGCCCTCCGGCGAGGGCGAGACCGGTAAGCGCGACCCCCGTGACTTCGCCATGTGGAAGTCGGCGAAGCCCGGGGAGCCGACGTGGGAGACGCCGTGGGGACGCGGGCGGCCGGGCTGGCACCTGGAGTGCTCGGCCATGGCGCACAAGTACCTGGGCAGCGCCTTCGACATCCACGGTGGCGGCCTCGACCTGATCTTCCCGCACCACGAGAACGAGATCGCGCAGGCCAAGGCCTTCGGCGACGCCTTCGCCAAGTACTGGGTGCACAACGCCTGGGTCACCATGAGCGGCGAGAAGATGTCCAAGTCGCTGGGCAACTCGGTGCTCGTGAGCGAGATGGTCAAGCGCTGGCGCCCCATCGTGCTCCGCTACTACCTGGGCACCCCGCACTACCGGTCGATGATCGAGTACAGCGAGGACGCCCTGCGCGAGGCCGAGTCGGCGTTCGCCCGTATCGAGGGGTTCGTCCAGCGGGTCGTCGAGAAGGCCGGCGGGGTCGTCGAGCCCGCGGCCGAGGTGCCGCCGGCGTTCGCCGAGGCGATGGACGACGACCTGGGGGTACCGCAGGCGCTCGCCGTCGTGCACACCACGGTCCGGCAGGGCAACAGCGCGCTGGCCGCCGACGACAAGGAAGAGGCCGTGGCGCGGCTCGCCGAGGTGCGGGCCATGCTCGGCGTGCTCGGCCTCGACCCGCTGGACGCACACTGGGCCGGTGACGGCGGCGACCGCGGCGATGACCTCCACGGGGTCGTCGACACGCTCGTCGGGCTGGTCCTCCAGCAGCGCGAGGCCGCCCGCGCCCGCAAGGACTGGGCCACCGCGGACGCCATCCGCGACCAGCTCAACCAGTCGGGTCTGGTCATCGAGGACAGCCCGGACGGTCCGCGCTGGACGCTCGGCCCACGCTGAGTCCTCCGGTCATCCTGATCGATCGACCTTGATCGATTGTGCCGCCCGGCCGTCCGGGCGGCACACTGCATTGAGCACATACGAATACGTACACACGCACGCTTCACACAGACAGGTAGGTCATGGCCGCTAACAACCGCCGCATGTCCGGCAAGAAGGGCGCGCAGGTCGGCAGTGGCGGCCAGCGGCGCAAGGGTCTCGAGGGCAAGGGTCCGACGCCCCCCGCCGAGATGCGCAAGAAGCACAAGGCGAACCGCGTCGCCAACGCCAAGGCGAAGCAGGCCGCTCGCCGCCCCGCACCGCGTGGCCGGGGCGGCAAGGGCACGTCCGAGATGGTCGTCGGACGCAACCCCGTCGTCGAGGCGCTGCGCGAGGGCGTGCCCGCCTCGACGCTCTACGTCCAGCAGTTCATCGACAACGACGAGCGGGTGCGTGAGGCGCTGCAGCTCGCGGCCGAGCGCGGCGGCATCAACCTCATGGAGGCGCCGCGTCCCGAGCTGGACCGCATGACCAACGGGCTCAACCACCAGGGGCTCGTCCTCCAGGTCCCGCCGTACGAGTACGCGCACCCCGAGGACCTGATGAACGCCGCGTACGACGGAGGCGAGGACCCGCTGATCGTCGCGCTCGACGGCGTGACCGACCCGCGCAACCTCGGTGCCGTCGTCCGGTCCGTCTCCGCGTTCGGCGGCCACGGCGTCGTCGTACCCGAGCGGCGCGCGGCCGGCATGACCGCCGGTGCCTGGAAGACGTCCGCCGGCACGGCCGCCCGTACGCCCGTCGCACGCTGCACCAACCTCACGCGCGCGCTGGAGGCGTACAAGAAGGCCGGCATCGTCGTGGTCGGACTCGCCGCGGACGGCGAGTCCGAGATCGGCGACCTGGAGGCCCTCGGCGGCCCGGTCGTCATCGTGGTCGGCAGCGAGGGCAAGGGCCTCTCCCGCCTCGTCGGCGAGACCTGCGACCACCGGGTGCGGATTCCGATGCCGGGTGGCGCGGAGTCGTTGAACGCGGGCGTGGCGGCCGGGGTCGTGCTGTACGAGGCGGCTCGGCGTCGGGCCTGACCGTGGTGGTCGGCGGACGGACGGGCGGAGCCCGGAGTCCGGCGGGCGACGCGGCGTCGTGAAGCCCGCGGAGCGGTGCGGGGGTCGCGGGCGGGAGCCGTCCCGCGACTACCGGGTGCGCGTTCCGGTGCCGGGTGGGCCCGGTCGTCGAACGCCGGTGTCACGGCGGGAGTTGTGCTGTACGAGGCGGCGCGGCGCGGGACGTGGTCCCGTTGCCGCGACGGGTGTGAACCGGCCCTCAACTGGGGGTTCGGGATGTTCTGGATCACCTTGACGGGGTCCGGACAGATCGGGGCGGTCAAAGCAGTGTCCTAACGACACGTCACTCGGTTAGATGAGTGTGGACACCAGAACACCCCGCACACCCACGGGGGACCGTTCGTCGGGATTCGACTCGGGATTCGACGACGCTCCCGCGCTGAGCATGGTGAAGGTGCCGAGCGATCCGGCGCAGGTCATCGTCAACCACGCGAGCTTCCGCGTGCAGTTGGGCGTCTCCACGCGGGCGTCCCCGCGCATCGCACGGCACTTGAACACCGGCGAGGACGCCGCGCGCATCCCTGTCGTGGGCACGGCGGGGCGCTCCGGCGCACCCGCCGCCGGGCGTCGGCGC
>NZ_LRTR01000295.1 GCF_001550375.1 Streptomyces europaeiscabiei
GGCGGTTGCCGGCGTCCTGGGTCAGAGCGCTATCGGGTGCGACGTGCGGCCCGATGCCTCGTCTATCTCGTCGTGGGCCTTGGTGAGGAGCTTCATGGCGAGCTCGTTCAGGGCCCTGGCCCCGGCTATCTCCTCGCCGACCCGGGGCTGATGGGAGTCGGTCCGGTGGCGGCTGGCGTAACCGTTCGCGCGTACCTCCTTCCCGTCGGGGAGCCGTACGAGGGCCGCCGCCCGTGTGCGCTGATCGTCCTCCTGGAACTCCAGCTCGATGTGCCATCCGACAGCGGTTTTCATCATGACGATCACCTCCGGAATCGCTCTTTCCAGAGTGCTCCTCCTCTCCCGTGGACGCACGGCCTGCCCGGCCCCCGTCCCGCCTATCCGGCCCGCAGCATCAGCCCGATCCCCACGACCAGCAGCCCCGCGGCCACGATCCGCGGCGCCCCGAACCGCTCTTTGAAGAACACCGCCCCGATCGCCGCCCCCACGATGATCGATGTCATATCCGGCTCATACAGTGTTTGTCATGAGCCGATCCAAGTTACCCAAGGCCGCCATCACGCCGGGCGAGCCCGCAGCGATCTACTGCCGCATCTCCCACACCAGGGACGAGGATCAGACCGGCGTCGACCGCCAGGAACGCATCTGCCGGGAGATCGCCGAGCGCCTACAGCTCCGTGTCGAGTCGTCGCACATCTACGTGGACAACAACCGGTCGGCGTGGCAGCGCAACCGGAAGCGACCGGGGTGGGAGGAGATGCTGAGGGCGATGGGGGAGGGGGAGATCAGGCACGTCATCGTCTACCACCCCGACCGCCTGATGAGGCAGCCGAAGGATCTTGAGGAACTGCTCTCCATAGCCGACGACAAGCGCGTCCTTCTGCATGGCGAGGCGAACCGGCGCGATCTGTCGGACCCAGACGACCGGTTCATCCTCCGCATCGAGGTGGCGCACGCGTGCCGCTCCTCCGATGACACGTCGCGCCGTCTCAAGGATGCCTTGAAGGAGCACGCCCGAGAAGGCCGGCCGCATGTGGGCAACCGACCGTACGGCTACACCCGCGACGGCCGCGCGATTGTCGAGAAGGAAGCGGAGATCGTTCGCGAGGTCTACCGCCGCTTCTTGGACGGTGAGTCACCGAACCGCATAGCCCAGGACCTTGCAGCACGCGACATCCCCACGTCGAAGGGCAAGACGTGGAACCCCGAGAACGTTCGTCATCTGCTGGCGTCCCATTTCGTGGCCGGACTCCGGTTCCACCTGGGGGAGGAAGTGGCCATAGGGACGTGGCCCGCCATCATCGACCGGGGGCAGTGGGACGAGGTGCAACGGCTCAAGGAGTACCGCGCTCAGCAACACCGGGACACGAAGAAACGGCCGCTCCGTAACTACATCCTGCGCGGTGTCGTCACGTGCGCGTGCGGAGCACGCATGAGCGGCTCGAACAGCGTCCGGTATCCCTACTACCGGTGCACCCGCGCCGACAACACCGACCAGGACAAGTGCAACCGCTCCGTCTCGGCCGTGCCGCTGGAGGCGTTCGTGCGGGACGTGACGATCAAGGTGTTGACCAAGCTCGACACCGCTGGCTACGAGCCGGCCGCGACCACGCGCCCAGAGGCTGACGTGCTCGCGGACGAGAAGGACCGCGCGAAGCTGGGGGAGCTGAAAGAACTCTGGCTCAACGATGACGACTTCACGACCGCCGACTTTCAGTCCATGCGCGCGCCCATCCTCAAGCGGATGAAGGAGCGTCAGCGGAAGACCGTCAAGCGGCCGATCGCCGTCCTGGAGGGGATCGCCGGACCGGACGCCGAAACCAACTGGAAGAGGCTGGAGGAGGCGGAGGACCACGCGCGCATGAACGCGATCTACCGGTTCCTGTTCGCTGCGGTGATCGTCCGTCCGCCGACGCGGAAGGGCAGGGGGTTCGACACGGATCGGGTGGACATCGAGCCGAATCCGCTGGACTACTAGCCTCGGGCTTTCACGAACTGGGCGGTCCGCGACTTGATCACAGCTGGGAGAAGTACTCCTGACCAGCGGCATCGGAACTTGTCGAGGGTCCGGTTGGGTGCGAGGAGAGAAGCACCCCTCAGGTGAAGCGGGCGTACGATCTTGCCCCGAGCACTCCCCGATCGCCGTCGCGTGTCCGTCTATGCTCGCAGTGATGAGGTCGCCCGCACGGTAAAGAACGGGACCCGGGGTGCGGTCAGGGTCGTTTGCCTCATCACCATCGCGTGATGGAATCCGCGTAGCCAACTTCGCGGAGTCTCCTGAGCACGTTGTCCGACGGCTGGTCAGAAGAGCGGAAAATGCCCCTGACCAGCCAGAATGAGGATTGTCTAGGCCCTCGTTCCCGCGCCCGTCGGAGGCACTTTCCAGGTGAGTAAGCGTATCGGGTTGTACCCGCGTGTCCGCGTCGAGGGCGGTGGCCGCGGGACGGTCTCTCAGGCCGGGGCGGTGCTGCTGGTCGAGACGGTCCGCACGTCCGGCCTGGACACCGCGGTATCGGCGGCAATGGCGCCGTGGCGCAAGCCGCGAACGGTGCACGATCCGGGCAAGATCCTGCTGGATGTGGCCCTGGCCGTCGCACTCGGCGGAGACTGCCTGGCCGACATCGGCATACTGCGGGCCGAGCCTGACGTGTTCGGCCCCGTGGCCTCCGATCCGACGGTCTCCCGTCTCGTCGACGCTCTGGCCGCAGCCGGCCCGAAGGCCCTCACCGCGATCCGGTCGGCGCGGGCAGAAGTACGGTCGCGGGTCTGGGAGTTGGCCGGTGCGGACGGTCCGGCCGTCGACGGCACTGTGATCGTGGACATCGACGGTGTGCTGGTCCTGGCGCACTCCGAGAAGCAAGATGCCACCGCGACCTGGAAGAAGACCTTCGGCCATCACCCGCTGGTGGCGTTCGTCGACCACGGCCAGGCTGGTTCCGGCGAGCCGGTGGCCGCGCTGCTGAGGCCCGGCAACGCCGGCTCCAACACCGCCACCGATCACATCGAAACCACCCGGCTCGCCCTGGCTCAACTGCCCCGACACCTGCGGCGGGGCCGGCAGACGTTGATCCGCACCGACTCCGCCGGCGGCACCCACGCCTTCCTCGACTGGCTCTCCAGGCCCGGCCGGTGGCTGTCGTATTCCGTCGGAATGACCATCACCGACGCCATCCACCAGGCTGTGCTGAAGATTCCGAAGAAGGCGTGGACGCCGGCCTATGACGCGGGCGGCACCGAGCGGCCCGGCGCCTGGGTCGCGGAGATCACGGACATGCCCGACCTGAGTACGTGGCCGAAGGGGATGCGGCTGGTCGTCCGCAAGGAACGGCCGCACCCCGGCGCCCAGTTGCGTTTCACCGACCTTGACGGGCTACGGCTGACCTGCTTCGCGACCAACACAAGAGGCGGCCAGCTCGCCGACCTCGAACTGCGTCACCGCCGCCGGGCCCGCTGTGAGGACCGCATCCGAGGCGCCCGCGACACCGGACTGCGCAATCTGCCCCTGCACGACACCGCACAGAACTGGATCTGGCTGGAGATCGTCTCCCTCGCACTCGACCTCCTCGCCTGGATGCCGATGCTCGCGCTGACCGGCGAGGCCCGCCGCTGGGAACCCAAGAAGCTCCGTCTGAGGCTGTTCTGCGCCGCCGCCCAGCTCGTGAGCACCGGCCGCCGCCGCTGGCTCCGCTTCACTGCGCGATGGCCCTGGACCGACGAGATCACCCGGGCAATCGACCGGCTCAATGCCTTGCCGAGCCCCGGCTGACCAGCCACACCGACCACCCCAACGATCCGCACCACCACACCGGGAAAGTGGAACCCGGCGCCCACCCGACACGACACTCGGGCTGTCGGCGTGCCCATCCTCAGCCACCGAAAGCGAAACGGTCCGCCGACTCCGTCGGCCGACCGTCACGAAAGATCGAGGCTAGGGCGACCCGCCCGGCCGCGCTCAGTCCCACTCGGTCTCGGTCGGTCCCACTCGGTCCCGGTCGGTCTCACGCAGTCCCCGTCGGTCCCACTCGGCCCTGCTCGGTCTCACGCAGTCCCCGTCGGTCCCAGTCGGCCCTGCTCGGCCGCCCTGATCAGCCCCGATCAACCCCGGGCACAGCGCCTACACAGAGTTCTGAATTCTGTTCAAGAAGCGCACGCGGGAAACGCATAAACTCCACTCAATTGCTCATCTTCTGTTGTGACTTGAGTCACAGGAGCCATATTTTGTTGACCCTGTGTACCGAGTGGGCTTCGCGCTGTGATTCAGTGGCGGGGACGCTGCAAGCTGTAAGCGGGAACTGTAAGCGGTAGTAAGCCCGCGAGTTAAGCAGGTTACCTGGAGCCTGGAGCTGCCACGAGATCTCGGGGGGAGGGCGAATGGAAACCGATTCGGAGCCCTACGTCCGTCTGACGACACTGCGGCAGCTGCACCAGGTGATGGCGGACATGAACACCGCGCGCAGCCTGGCCGACACGCTGCAGACCGTCGCCGACGGTGTGGTCAACGGCCTGGGCTACGAACTGGCGTGCGTGAACCTCGTCCGCCCCGACGGCGACCTGGTCGTCGCCGCCCTCGCCGGGAACAGCGCCGCCGAAGCCCTGATCACCGGCCGCGTTGGCTCCCGCGACGCCTGGGACCGCCGGCTGAACATGGGCGAGGCCTGGGGCGACCTGCGGTTCATACCGCACACCGAGGGCTGGGTTCTCGACGAGGACGACGTACCGCAGTGGTACACCGACGGTCCCGCTCCCCGGTTCGAGGACGAGTGGCATCCGTCCGACCGGCTCTTCGCCCCGATGTACACCCCGGGCGCCCCTGGCGCCTCCTGTGGCGAGCTGCTCGGCGTCGTGTCCGTGGACCGGCCGCGAAACGGTCGCCGACCGGGCGCATGGGGACGGGAAGCGCTCCAGATGTACGCCTTCCAGGCCGCCATCGCGATCAGCAACGCTCGCCTGCGCGCCAACATGCAGCGTGCACTGGTCAGGCTCGAAAGGGAGCAGCAGGCGCTGCGCGCCAGCGAGGAATCCTTCCGGCAGGCCTTCGAGTACGCCCCCTCCGGCATGGCCATCGCCGAGATGGGTGGCGATCAGCACGGCCGGATCCTGCGGACCAACGACGCGCTGTGCCGACTGCTCGGGCGGCCGGCTTCGGCGATGCGGCGGTATGCGTTCTCCGATCTCGTCCATCCCGAGGACATAGGCACCCTCCTGCGGACCTCCGCCGAGGGCGGGCGCGCGGAGCTGCGGCTCGGGCGGCGCGACGGGACGTACGTATGGGTGTCCCTGCGCAACAGCGTGGTCGCGGACGCCGCCGACGGGCCCCGCTTCCTGCTCACCCACGTCGAGGACATCGAGGAGCGCAAGCGGCGTGAGCTGCAGCTCGCGCACCGGGCCTCGCACGACGCGCTCACCGGGCTGCCGAACTCCGCGGAGCTGCGCTCGCGCCTCTCCTCCCGTCTCTGTCAGCGCCCGCAGTCGCTCCCGGCCGGCGCGGCGGCCGACTCGATGAACGCGGCCTTCGGGCAGTTCGGGGTGCCGGGGGAGTCCGGCGCCGGGCACGGCGAGTTCGGGGAGCACGGTGCCGCCGAGCATTCGGCGCGGCTGCCGCACCCGTCGTTCGACGACTACGAGGCCGCGGGACACAGCGGGCACGCCTTCGACTTCCACAGGGCCGGCGGACCGTACGACGCCTTCGACCACCATGTGCACACCGTCGCGCCCGAGGACGACCGGGACGACGGGACCAAGGGGCTCGCGGTGCTCTTCTGCGACCTCGACGGGTTCAAGTCGATCAACGACCGGTTCGGGCACAACTCGGGCGACGCCGTCCTCATCGAGGTGGCCCGGCGGCTCAGCCGGGGTGTGCGCGACGGCGACACGGTGGCCCGGCTCGGCGGTGACGAGTTCGTCGTCCTCGCCGACGGCCTCGGCCGCGCGGACGCCCAGGACCTCGCCGTACGCCTCCGCAACGAGATCATCCAGCCGATTCGGGTCGACGGCCGCGCGATGCGCGTCGGCGCCAGTTTCGGCATCGGCTGGGCGCACTGCGGAATGACGGCGGACGAGGTGTTGAAATCAGCTGACGAGCGGATGTACGTCGAGAAACGATCTCGTCCCAGGCAGCACAGGCGGGCCGGATAGCGGCCGGAGTGACACCCGCGACATGTAGGGATAAGACCAGGTCAGAGCCGGGCGACGGCTGGAAAGTGCCTGGTGGGTGGCGGGTCGGCGAGGCGATGAGGTCCGAGTCACCCGTTTGGGCCACCACGAGCGGGTAGGCTCGCTCTCCTACACCCCCACGCAATGACCCGCCACCCGTACGTGTATGTACCGCACCGCTGAGGAGACCTAGGGATGACGCCCGGCAACAACGGCGCGAGCACGCCCGAGGACGACGACCCGTTCGGCTACCTCTACGAGGACGGGCAGGCCCGAGGAGCTCAGCCGCCCAGCGCGAGCTACGGCTACCCGAACGCGGTCAACCGGGCGCGACCGGTCGGCGAACGCCAGTACGGGCAGCAGACCCAGCAGGCTCCGCAGGCCCCCACCGCGCAGTACGGGCAGGTCCCGCAGCAGGGGTACGGCCAGCAGCAGGGCGGCCCCGGCCAGCAGAACACGCACTACCAGGCCCCCGAGAGCTTCTCCGGCGGCGCCCCGACGACCCGTCAGCACGGGCACGGCAACGGCGGGGGCGGCGGCCGCGGCCGTGGCCCCAACACCAAGGGCCTCCTCATCGGCGCGATCGCCGTCGTGGCCGCGGTGGTGATCGGGATCAGCGTCGCCATGCTCAGCGACGACTCGAAGGACACCTCCGGCGACAACACCGGGGCCTCCACCACCCCCACCGCCGAGCAGAGCAAGGACCCCAGCCCGTCGGCCAGCAAGTCGAAGAAGGCGGAAGCCGGCGACCTCCCCAAGGCCGAGGCCAAGACCCTCCTCCTCGGCGGCAACGCGGCCATCGCCTCCGACGTCCCCGGCGCCAGGTCGGACGGCGGGTTCTACGTCGGTAACTTCAACTCGGTGGGCTCGTCGGTGACGTGGAAGGCCGACGACGTCCCGAAGGCCGATTCGTACCGGCTGTACGTCGTCTACGGCGTGCCCGGCAAGAACGCCAACGCCACGCTCACGGTCAACGGCACGGTCCTGAGCCGCCCGCTCAACCTCGAGAACTTCTCGAACGCCCCGGAGGGCGACTACGAGAAGGGCTGGACGTACAGCTATTCGATCGTCCAGCTCAACAAGGGCACCAACGAGATCAAGATCTCGTGCGAGCAGGGCAACTCCTGCGACGTGAACATCGACCAGATGTACCTGGCGGGCAAGGACGAGGACGCCGAAGGCTGAGAGCCTTCGCTCACGCCGCCGTGACCTCCCCCGTCACCGTCACCTGCCCCACCAGTTCCTCGTACGCCTGACGGTCGAACTCGCCCGCCACCGGGGTCAGTACGGTCGCCGCCGACAGGGCGACGGCTCGGGCCAGGCGGTCGGGCCAGGGGAGGCGGTCGACCAGGCCCGACAGCAGGCCCGCGACCGCCGAATCGCCAGCTCCCGTCGGGTTGCCGCGGAAGCGGCGGGGCGGGGTGGCGCGCCAGACGCCTTCGGGGGTGTGGGCGAGGACGCCCTCGGGACCGAGAGAGGCGACGACTGCCTGGGCGCCGCGGCGCCGGGCGTCCCGGGTCGCGCGGGACGGCTCGTGGGAGCCGGTGAGTTCGGCCAGTTCGTCGGCGTTCGGCTTCACCAGGTCGGGGCGGGCCGCCACCCCGCGTCGCAACGGCTCGCCGCTGGTGTCCAGCAGGACCGGTACGGACAGCGTGCGGGCGGTACGGACCAGGCCCGCGTACGCGCCCACCGGCACCCCCGGCGGCAGGCTGCCGCACAGGGCCACCACCGAGGCGGAGCGCAGCAGATCGACGTACGCCTCCTGGAAGGCGGACCACTCGGCGGGTGCGATGAGCGGGCCCGGTTCGTTGAGCTGAGTCGTGTCACCGCTCGCGTCGGCCACGGCGACCGTCCGGCGCGTCGCACCCTTCACCGGGACCAGCGCGTCCACCACGCCCGGTGTGTGCGTGAGTTGATCCCGCAGAGCCCGGCCTGTCGCGCCGCCGACGAAGCCGGTGACCGTCACCTCGTGGCCGAGCGCCGCGAGGACGCGGGCCACGTTCAGGCCCTTGCCGCCGGGGCGTTCGGTCACGTCGGTCACCCGGTGCGTGGTGTGGGGCCTCAGGTCCCGTACGCGATAGGTGATGTCGAGAGCGGTGTTCAGCGTGACCGTGAGGATCACCTGGACCTACCCCCTTGCGTCTCGACTGCGCGGAGGCTCGATCATGCCAAATGAGCGGCGGTCGGCCCAGTCCCCCGGGGCCGACCGCCGCACTCCGCACCACATGCCAACGACCGGACGGAGCAGGCCGGTTGGGGATCGATCGCCTGTGGATCAGCCCATAGGCCAGTCCACCTTGCTTGCCGGGCGGGGTGCCCGGTCCTTCGGGGCCGGGGTGAATGCCCGTTCCCGCGTGGCGGGGCAGGGGAAAGCCGAGTCGCCGTCAGGGCGATTCGGCGTCTCGGGAGAGACGGTGGTGAGGATGGCCTGGAGCCGTTGGTGGTGGCGACAGGTTGAGGGTCCGGTGGGCGGGGACGGTCCGGTAAGGCGAAAGCGTGCCGGTCACTCTCACGGGTGATGTTGATCGAAGTCGTGCGCGAGAGGGGAACGGGATGTCTAGGTTCGCGGCATGTCACGTTTCCGGATGTACCCGACGCGCGAGCAGGAAGAGCAGCTGCTCACGCACTGCGCGCACGCGAGATACGTGTGGAATCTCGCTGTCGAGCAGCACGCGCACTGGCGCCGGTGGCGCAAGTCCGCGCCCGGTTTCGCGGAGCAGTGCCGTCAGCTCACCGAAGCCCGGCGGGAGAACGAGTGGCTGGGTTCGGGGAACGCGGACGTGCAGCAGCAGGCGTTGAAGGACTTCGCCAGGGCCAAGAACGCCAGGTTCACGTCCGGGTTCGGTGAGCCGACCTGGCGCAGGAAGCACGTGCACGAGGGCTTCCGGGTCATCGGCACCGACCGTGTACCGGAGTACCAGGCGGACGGGTCGCCGAAGCTGAACGCGAAGACCGGCAGGCAGGTCATGGGCCGGTCGGTGGTCGTGCAGAGGCTGAATGGGCGGTGGGCTCAGGTCAGGGTGCCCGGTTGCGGCTGGGTCCGCTTTCGCCTCAGTGCAAAGGGCAAGGGTGCGAAGCTGCCCGGCGCGAAGACGTTCCGGGTCACCTTCCGCAACGGGCAGTGGCACATCGCGTTCGCCGTCGTCCCCGACCCGGTCGAGGGGCCGGGCACGGGCGAGGTGATCGGCATCGACCGGGGTGTCGCCGTCACCGCCGCGCTCTCCGACGGACGGAAGCTGAACTGTCCCCAGCTCACCACCCGCGAGCGGGCGCAGATCCGCAAGCACCAGCGGCGGGCTGCTCGCGCCCCCAAGGGCAGCAAGGCCAAGACCGCCGAGTACGCGAAGGCCGCCAGCCTCAAGGCGCGCGAAGCCGACCGGCGCAAGGACTGGTGCGAGAAGACCAGCACCATGCTCGCCCGCTGCTATGACCTTGTCCGGTTCGAGAAGCTGAACATCAAGACGATGACCCGCTCCGCGAAGGGAACCGTGGAGCGGCCCGGCCAGAACGTGGCGCAGAAGTCCGGTCTGAACCGGGCGATCCTCGCCCAGGGCTGGGGCCTGCTCCGGCAGCGCACCGGGCACAAAGCCCCCGGCCGGGTCGAAGACGTTCCCGCCCCCTACACGAGTCTGCGGTGCAGTGCCTGTGGTTGGATCGACAAGAACTCGCGCAAGAGCCAAGCCGAGTTCGTCTGTTCCTCCTGCGGCTTCACCTGCAACGCCGACACCAACGCCAGTATCAACATCGCGGCAGGACAGGGCGGGATCCCCCGCCCCCGGCGCACAGCCGGTGCCGGAGGGACGACACCGCCCAACCAGCGGTCGAACGTCCGTGAACCTCAGCCCGAATGGGCTGGAATCCCCCTCTTTTAAGAGGGGGAGGATGTCAACCACTCGCCCTTCCGCAGCACCCCCTTCAGCTCGAAGTCCGCGTCGAGGAGGACGAGGTCGGCGTCCTTGCCCGGGTCGAGGGAGCCGATGCGGTCGTAGAGGCCGAGGAGCCGTGCCGGGTTGGCGGAGAGGGCGGCGACGGCGTCCTCGATCGGGAGGCGGTCGATGGTGACGGCGCGTTTGAGGGCGCGGTCCTGGGTGAGGGTCGAGCCCGCGATCGAACCGCCCTCCACCAGGCGGGCCACGCCGTCCACGACCTCGACCGCCAGCGGGCCGAGCGTGTACAGGCCGTCGCCGAAGCCGGCCGCGTCCATGGCGTCGGTGATGAACGCGACCCGGTCGGCGCCCGCGTGACGGAACGCCAGCTGGAGGGAGGCCGGGTGCAGATGCGTACCGTCGTTGATCAGCTCGACGGTGATCCGCTCGTCCTCCAGGAGCGCCGCGATCGGGCCGGGCTCGCGGTGGCCGAGCGGGGGCATCGCGTTGAACAGATGGGTCGCCACGGTCGCACCCGCGTCGATGGCCTGAACCGTCTGCTCGTACGTCGCGTCCGTGTGCCCGATCGCCGCGATGACGCCGTGCTCGGCGAGGAGGCGTACGGAGTCGAGGCCGCCGGGGAGTTCGGTGGCCAGTGTGACCATGCTCGCCCGGCCGCGCGCCGCGTCGATCAGTTTGCGGACCTCCGCGGGGTCGGGATCGCGGAGGAGTTCCTCCGCGTGCGCGCCCTTGCGGCAGGGGGAGATGAACGGGCCCTCGAAGTGGATGCCGGCGATGTCGCCCTGCTCGGCGAGTTCGGAGAGGAGGCCGGCACGGTGGGCGAGGCCGTCCATGTCGCCGGTGACCGTGGAGGCGACGAGGGTGGTGGTGCCGTGGAGGCGGTGGGTGCGGATGCCGTGGAGCACGTCGTCGACCGTGCCGGAGGTGAAGGAGGCTCCGCCGCCGCCGTGGTTGTGGATGTCGACGAAGCCGGGGAGCGCCCAATATCCGCCGATGTCGATGGTGGGGGCGTTCTCGGGGGCGTCGGCGGCGATCCTGGTGCCGTTGATGACGAGCCGGCCGTTTCTCACTGTGCCGGTGGGGAGGACGACGTTGGCGCCTTCGAGGACGTAAGGGTGCGCCTTGGGCGGCGACTGCGCATGTGTGGGGGCTGGTTGCGCAGTTCCCCGCGCCCCTTTCAGGGTGCTGTCGGACCCGGTGCCGGAAAGTGTGGGGGCCATCAGGTGGTTTCCTCCGAAGGGTCCGAGGGGTCCGAGGGGTGCGTGGGGGTAATGAGGTCCCAGGCCATCAGGCCGGCGCCGAGGCAGCCCGCTGTGTCTCCCAGGGCGGCCGGGACGATGGTGGGCACCTTCTGGAAGGTGACCCGGTGGTCGACGGCGGTGCGCAGCGGTGTGAACAGGGTTTCACCGGCCTCCGCCAGACCGCCACCGATGATGAGGGTGCGGGGGTCGAGCAGGGTGAGGGCGGTGACGAGGCCGTCGGCGAGGGCGTCGACGGCGTGCTGCCAGACGGCGCCGGCGCGCGGGTCGCCCGACTCGACGGCCTTGGCGCAGTCCGCCGCGTCGGCCCCGGGGTCGCCGGAGGCCTCCGCCCAGGCCTGGCTGACGGCCGCCGCGGAGGCGAACCGTTCCAGACAGCCGTACTGCCCGCAGGGACACGGGATGCCACCGGGCCGTACGACGATGTGGCCGATCTCGCCCGCGAAGCCATGGGCGCCCGCCTCCACCCGGCCGTCGACGCCGATCGCGCCGGCGATCCCGGTGCCGAGCGCCACGAAGAGAAAGCGGTCCGCGCCCCGGCCCGCGCCCACGCGCCCCTCCGCGAGCCCGCCGGTGCGCACATCGTGGCCGAGGGCCACCGGGACACCGCCGAGGCGCTCGGCGAGGAGCGCGCGCAACGGGACGTCGCGCCAGCCGAGGTTGGCGGCGTAGACGGCGATGCCCCGGCCGGAGTCGACGATGCCGGGCACGGCGACCCCGGCGGCGGCCGCGGGCTCGCCGAAGCGCTGCTCGCCGTACGCGCTCAGCTCGGCGGCGAAGCCGAGGATCGACGCGACGACGGCGTCCGGTCCGCGCTCACGCTCGGTGGCGAGCCGCGCCTGGTGCAGCAGCTCGCCGCGCGCCCCGATCAGTGCGGCCTTCATCCCGGTGCCGCCCACATCGAGGGCGATGACGTGTCTCACGGAGAACAGTGTGGCCCTTCGACCCACTAGAGGTCTAGTCCACTTACGTGGTGTAGACCTTATGGTGTAGACCTCATGGAGAAGTTCGAGAAGTTCGAGCGGTTGAGAGATTGACGGCCTTGAACGCGGGGCCTGTGGTTCAGGCTGTTGTGCGCGGGGCCGTGCGACAGGTTGGGGCAGTACGAGTGGGACAGCGGCAGCGGCGGACGAAGACCGGCGGCAGGAACAGGAACAACGGAACGGCGGCACTGGCCGCCCTGTCCGCGCTGGGACTGATGGCGACGCTTGCGGGCTGCGGCGCCTCGGAGGCCGACGGCTCCGGCGTCACCCTGAAGCTGGTCGCCGCCGACTACGGCGACTCCAAGGCGAACAGCTCCCAGAAGTACTGGGACGCGGTCGTGAAGGCGTACGAGAAGAAGAACCCGGGCGTCACGGTCGACGTCAGCGTCTACTCCTGGAACGACGTCGACCGCAAGATCAAGGAAATGGTCGCCGCGGGCGAGGCCCCCGACCTGGCACAGGCGGGTACGTACGCCGACTACGCCTCGGCCGACCGGCTCTACAAGGTCGACGAGCTGCTCTCCATCCCCGTCCAGGCCGGTTTCCTCCCCCAGCTCGCCGGCTCGGGCCAAGTGGGGCGGATCGCGTACGGGATGCCGTTCGCCGCGTCCACGCGCGTCCTCTTCTACAACAAGAAGCTCTTCGCCGAGGCGGGCATCGACAGCGCCCCGCGCAGCTGGAGCGAGCTGGCGGCCGATGCCGAGGCCCTCGACCGGGTGGGTACCGAGACCCCGTACGCGCTGCCGCTCGGGTCCGAGGAGGCGCAGGCCGAGACCATGCAGTGGCTGCTCAGCGGAGGGGGCGGCTACACCGACGACGTCGGCACCTACCGGCTCGACTCCGACGACAACGTCCGGACCTTCACCTGGCTCAAGGACAACCTGGTCGACAAGGGTCTCACCGGGCCCACCGCCCCCGCCGATCTCAACCGTGCCGACGCGTTCGCGGCGTTCGCGCGCGGTGAGGTCGGCATGCTCAACGGGCACCCCAGCCTGATGCGGATGGCCGCCGACCAGGGGGTCGAGTACGGCACGGCCGCCATGCCGGGGCGCGACGAGCGGGAGCACGCCACCATGGGCGTCACCGACTGGATGATGGCCTTCAAGCAGAACGGCCACGGTGACGAGATCGGTGACTTCCTCGACTTCGTCTACAGCGACGAGAACGTTCTCGACTTCTCCCGTGAGTACGACCTGCTGCCGGTGACCGCGTCCGCGTCCGAGGCGATGGGCGCGGACAAGGACGACGCGGACCTCGGTCCCTTCCTCGAAGAGCTGCCCAACGCCGAGCTCTACCCCGTCGGCAAGACGTCCTGGGCGGACGTCAGCGCGGCGGTCAAGGAGCAGATAGGGCGGGCGGTACGGCCTGGGGTGAAGCCGGGGGTCGTGCTGCAGCAGCTGCAGCAGACGGCGACGGTTGCGGATCGGGCGGGCTGAGGGGCGCGTTGTCGCCCGGGCGGTTGCGGTTGCGTCGGCGGGTGCGGGCCGGTGGGGGCTGGTCGCGCAGTTCCCCGCGCCCCTGAAAAGCAGGGGCTGCGCCCCGTGCTTTTCGGCCCCGCGGGCCGTGATCTTTAAGGCCCGCAAAGCCGTGATCTTTAAGGCCCGCGAAGCCGTGGTCTTTCAGGGCGCGAAGCCGTGGTCTTTCAGGGCGCGGGGCCTGGCCTTTCAGGGCGTGGGGAACTGCGCGAGAAGCCCCACCCACCCGCAGCCGACCATGCACCCCGCAGCCGTACGGCGCGATGTCGTACCCGTCCGTTACCGTCGTCGCATGGAAGAGCTGGACGTCCGGGAACAGGCGATCCTCGCCGTGGAGCGGCAGGGCTGGGCGGGGCCCGGGGCCAAGGAGCGGGCCATCCGGGAGCGGCTCGGCCTCGCTCCCGTGCGCTACTACCAGCTGCTCAACGCCCTGCTCGACGACCCACGCGCCCTCGCCCACGACCCGGTCACGGTCAACCGGCTGCGAAGAGTCCGGGAAGGGCGCCGGGCCGAGCGATGACGGATAGGGTCGCAGGCATGGGCAGCCACAAGGACGCAGAGAACCTCAAGGCCACCTTGCCGACACCAGTGACCCCGGCCGGGCGGGACGCGCTGGACGCGATCCTCGACCGTCCCGGCCGTACGGTGATCGCGCTGGACTTCGACGGCACGCTCGCCCCGATCGTCCCCGACCCCGAACAGGCCCGCGCCCACCCCGACGCGGTCGCCGCGCTCGCCGCGCTCGCCCCCAAGGTCGCCTCCGTCGCCGTGGTGACCGGCCGCCCCGCGGGCGTCGCCGTCCGTCACGGCGGCTTCGCCGGTGTCCCCGGCCTGGAACACCTCGTCGTCCTCGGCCACTACGGCGCCGAACGCTGGGACGCCGTCACCGGCACGGTCACCGCCCCCGCCCCGCACCCCGGTGTCGCGGCGGTCCGCGCGGAACTGCCCGGCCTCCTGGACGGCGTCGGCGCGTGGCAGGGTACCTGGACCGAGGAGAAGGGCCGGGCGGTCGCCGTCCACACCCGCCGCGCCACCGACCCGCAGGCCGCCTTCGAAGCGCTGCGCGCCCCGCTCACCGACCTCGCCGCCCGCCACGGCCTCATCGTCGAACCCGGCCGCCTGGTCCTCGAACTCCGCCCCCCGGGCATGGACAAGGGCGTCGCCCTCCGCGAATACCTGGCGGAAACCGCCGCCGGATCCGTCCTCTACGCCGGCGACGACCTCGGCGACCTCCCCGCCTTCGCCGCCGTCGAAAAACTCCGCACCGAGGGCACCCCGGGCCTGCTGGTCTGCAGCGGCAGCACAGAGGTCACGGAGCTGTCGGAGCGAGCGGACCTGGTGGTGGACGGCCCGGCGGGGGTCGTACACCTGCTGTCGGCGATCGCCGAGCACGTATAGCGAGGTAACGAGGTAACGAGAGGAAGAGAGAGGGCGCCCGGTTCTTTCAGGGGCGCAGGGCTCTCACTCTTCCAACGCCCTCAACTGATCCAGGAACCACTGGGTCGGTGGCAACGCCGTGGCCGCCGCCGCGAGCCGCTTCGTACGCTCCGCCCGCTCAGCCGCCGGCAGGCACAGCGCCTCATGCAACGCCCTGGCCGTACCCACCACGTCGTACGGGTTCACCACGATCGAGTCGTCCCCCAGCTCCTCGAACGCCCCCGCCTCCCGCGACAGCACGAGCACGCACCCCTCGTCGGAGATGATCGGCATCTCCTTGGCGACGAGGTTCATGCCGTCCCGGATGGGGTTCACCAGGGCCACGTCCGCGAGCCGGTACGCCGCCAGGGAGCGCGCGAAGTCGTCCTTCAGGTGGAGGATGACCGGGGTCCAGTCCGGCGTCCCGTACCGCTCGTTGATGTCGTCCGCGACCCGCTGGACCTCGGCCATGTAGTCCCGGTACACCGCGAGGTCCTGCCGCGACGGGTACGCGAAGGCGACGTGCACGACGCGCTCGCGCCAGGTCGGCCGGTCGTCGAGGAGCTGCCGGTAGGCGTGCAGGCCGCGCACGATGTTCTTGGAGAGTTCCGTGCGGTCGACGCGGACGATCGTGCGGCGCGGGGTGCCGTCCGGGGCCGTACCGATCTGCTCCCGCAGCACGGCCATGCGGTCGTCGACGTCCGTCTGGTGGGCGCGGGCCCGCAGGAAGTCCGCGTCGGCGCCCAGACCGTGCACGCCGATCCGGGTGCCGGACGGGCTGCCTGGGCCGAGGACCGCCCGGCAGCACGCGGTGAACGCGTCCGCCCACCGCTGGGTGAGGAACGCGGCCCGGTCGGCGCCGAGGATCCCGTCGAGCACCTGCGCGGCGATGTCGTCGGGGAGCAGCCGGAAGTAGTCGACGGGCGCCCACGGGGTGTGCGAGAAGTGGCCGATCCGCAGGTCGGGGCGGAGTTCGCGCAGCATCCGGGGGACCAGGACCAGGTGGTAGTCCTGGACCAGCACGGCCGCGCCGTCCGCCGCCTCCTGGGCGAGCGCCTCGGCGAAGGCGCGGTTGTACGTCTCGTACGCCGCCCACTGGCGCCGGAACTCCGCGTCGAAGGCCGGCTCCAGCGGGGTCTGGTAGAGCATGTGGTGCACGAACCACAGCGTGGAGTTGGCCACGCCGTTGTAGGCGTCGTGGTGCACGTCGGCGGGGATGTCGAGCATGCGTACGCCGGGCTCGGCGACGCCGCGTCGTACGGCCTCGCGGTCGCCGTCGCCCAGTGCGGAGCACACCCAGACGGCGCCGGAGTCCGGGTCGATCGCGGAGAGGCCCGACACGAGACCGCCGCCGCCGCGCTTCGCGCTGAGCGTGTCGGTCTTCTCGTCCAGCGTGTAGGTGACGGGACCCCGATTGGACGCGACCAGTACCTGAGCCGCGCGGTGCGTTGATGCCATACGGCTCAACCTAGCCCGGGGGTTCGGCGGTCAAACGTGCGGTTCGGCCGTATACAGGAGCGCCTATGGGGGGTGGGGGTGCGGGTGGTGTGGCGAGTGCGGGTCCGGTGGGGCTTCTCGCGCAGTTCCCCACGCCCCTGAAAGACCAGGCCCTGCGGGCCTCAAAGACCAGCCCTGCGGGCCCGAAAGGCAACGGCGCTGCGGGCCGAGAAGCATGGGGCGCAGCCCCTGCTCTTCAGGGGCGCGGGGAACTGCGCGACCAGCCCCCACTCACCCGAACCCGCCCACGAAGCGCACCCCCCACCCCCTCACGCCGCCTTCCGCTCCATGTACTCCGCGATCTCCGCCATCGGCGGCCTCTCCTCCAGATCCACCGAATGCGTCCGCGGCTCGAACCCGTCCCGCCCCCGTTCGAACTGCGTCAGGACGGGCCGGATCAGGTGGCCCCGCGCCAGCCGGAGTTGCGCGGTCCGATAGATCGCCGCGGACATGCGGCCCAGCGCCTGCCCGTCCTGGTGACGGTGTTTGCGGACGCCCACGTCGACCTGGGACAGGGCGTCGAGGCCGACCAGATGCAGTGCGTCGACCAGCATGCCCAGCTCCACGCCGTAGCCGACGGGGAACGGAAGCTGCTCCAGGAGGGAGCGGCGGGCCGCGTACTCGCCGCCGAGCGGCTGGACGAAGCCGGCCAGCTGGGGCCAGTGCATGTTGAGGAGGGGGCGGGCCATGAGCTCCGTCACACGGCCGCCCTGGCCGGCGGCGGAACCCAGGGGGCGGTCGTACATCGCCTTGACGAGGTCGACACCGGGGTCGGTGAGCAGGGGGCCGACGATCCCGGAGACGAAGTCGGACGAGAACTCCTTGAGGTCCGCGTCGATGAAGCAGACGATGTCGCCCGTCGTGACGAGCAGGGAGCGCCACAGGACCTCGCCCTTGCCGGGCACGGCCGGGATGCGGGGCAGGATGTCGTCGCGGTGGACGACTCTCGCCCCGGCCGCCGCCGCGACCTCGGACGTCCGGTCGGTCGAGCCGGAGTCGACGACCACGATCTCGTCGACGAGCGGGACCTGCCGCATGAGGTCATGACGGATGATCGCGACGATGTCGCCGACCGTCTCCTCCTCGTTCAGCGCGGGCAGGACGACGCTGACCGACTGGCCGCTCGCTCGTTTCGCGGCCATGATCCTGTGGAGCGGGCGGTCGGCCATGGACCAGGAGCGGGTACTCAGCCAACGCTCGACTTCCTTCAGCACGGTGCGCGGCTCCTCTGCGTTCATCTCGCGGTTCGGACGGCTCTCTCAACTGTCCTGGCCTTCGGTTACAGTCTTGGACAACGCTGGTGACCATCGCATGTCGGTGCTCGTCCGCGTATACAACCAAATACCGCTCATCCAGAGGGGCAGAGGGATACGGCCCGATGAAGCCCCGGCAACCCTCCAGCCGGTCTCGTACCGATCGACGGCGCAGCGCGATGGCGCGCCACCGCTGATCGTTCCGCGAGGCTCCCGGCTCGGGAAGGTGCCAAATCCGTCTCACGGCGAAGTGCGTCGTGAGGAAGATGAGGAGAAAGGGCCTCGCCTCCATGGCTGCGCAGACTGTTGCAAGCACCACCGACTCCACCTCCACAGTAGACCTCGGCCCCGCCGCCGCCCTGAGCTGTCGCGAATGCGGTCACCGCGTATCCCTCGGTCCGGTCTTCGCCTGCGAGGAGTGTTTCGGGCCGCTGGAGATCGCGTACGACTACTCCGCCTACGAAACCGAAGAGCTGCGCAAGCGGATCGAGTCCGGCCCCGCGAACATCTGGCGGTACGCGCCCCTGCTGCCCGTCCCGGCCGACGTGGCCACCAAGCCGAACATCAACCCCGGCTGGACCCAGCTCGTCAAGGCCGACAACCTGGCGGCCGCGCTCGGCGTCGACACCGGCAAGCTCTTCATCAAGGACGACTCCGGCAACCCGACGCACTCCTTCAAGGACCGCGTCGTCGCCCAGGCGCTGGAGGCGGCCCGCGCCTTCGGCTTCACCACCCTCTCCTGCTCCTCCACGGGCAACCTGGCCGGTGCCGTCGGCGCCGCCGCCGCCCGCGCCGGTCTGCGGTCCTGCGTGTTCATCCCGCACGACCTGGAGCAGGGCAAGGTCGTCATGGCCGCCATCTACGGCGGCGAGCTCGTCGGCATCGAGGGCAACTACGACGACGTGAACCGCTTCTGTTCCGAGCTGATCGGCGACCCGGCCGGCGAGGGCTGGGGCTTCGTCAACGTCAACCTGCGGCCGTACTACGCGGAGGGCTCCAAGACCCTGGCGTACGAGATCTGCGAGCAGCTCGGCTGGCAGCTCCCCGACCAGCTGGTCGTGCCGATCGCCTCCGGGTCGCAGCTCACGAAGATCGACAAGGGGCTCCAGGAGCTGATCAGGCTCGGGCTCGTCGAGGACAAGCCGTACAAGATCTTCGGTGCGCAGGCGGAGGGGTGCTCGCCGGTGTCGGTGGCCTTCAAGGCCGGGCACGACGTGGTGCGGCCCCAGAAGCCGAACACGATCGCGAAGTCGCTCGCGATCGGCAACCCGGCGGACGGGCCGTACGTGCTCGACATCGCGCGGCGCACCGGTGGGGCCGTGGAGGACGTGACGGACGAGCAGGTCGTCGAGGCGATCAAGCTGCTGGCGCAGACGGAAGGGATCTTCGCGGAGACCGCCGGTGGGGTGACCGTCGGGGTGGCGAAGAAGCTGATCGAGGACGGGCTTCTCGACCCGACGCTGACGACGGTCGTCCTGAACACCGGTGACGGCCTCAAGACGCTGGACGCGGTGGCCGGGACCGGCCTCACCGCGACCATTCGCCCCAACCTTGATTCGTTCCGTGAGGCCGGTCTCGCGTAAGACTCGCCAGTCGTTCGTCTGCGGGCCGGTGGGGGCCGGCCGCGCAGTTCCCCGCGCCCCCAACCCCGCCGTCCCGACCGGAGGTCACAAGTCATGAGCGTCAACGTCCGCATCCCCACCATCCTTCGCACCTACACCGGCGGCAAGGCCGAGGTGAGTGCCGAAGGTGCGACTCTCGCCGAGGTGATCGCCGACCTCGAGAAGAACCACAACGGGATCGCCGCCCGGGTTCTGGACGATCAGGGCAAGTTGCGGCGGTTCGTGAATGTGTACGTGAATGACGACGATGTCCGGTTCGAGCAGGGGCTGGAGACGGCCACGCCGGACGGTGTGGGCGTGTCGATCATTCCCGCGGTCGCCGGCGGCTGACCCCCGGTCGTACCGGTCGGTAGTAACCGTCGGTAACTTTGATTACCGAGAGTTCATCGAATTGCCCCCTCCGCGAGAGAAGCGGAGGGGGCAATTCTCTATGGTTGAGCACGGTACAGTTGGGGAACCCGGTCCGATCGGCGTAGTGATTCCATGCCGGGCGCATATTTGATTGAGCCGCACGCCCTATATGAAGTAGCCAAAGTGTGCAGGCCTTTTGCGTATTTCTTCCCTTTTGCGGGGCCCGACTTGCCCTGAATTCAGGCGAATTGTTCGTACATTCCCGACCGGTCGTGTCCAGAATTCTCGTCCGATTGACCTGTTGCAGAGGGCAGTTGGACAGATACATTCGGCCGCGGTCGACGCGTTCCGGCGCACACCCCCAACCGTTGGGGGGTGAGGTCTGACCCGGATCCGCGAAGTGTGGATCTGTGCAAGGGCCAGTAATAGGGGAGTTAGGCATGGCTCAGGGCACCGTCAAGTGGTTCAACGCGGAGAAGGGGTACGGCTTCATCGCGGTCGACGGTGGTGCGGATGTATTCGTCCACTACAGCGCGATTCAGATGGACGGTTACCGCACCCTGGAAGAGGGCCAGCGGGTCGAGTTCGAGATCTCGCAGGGTCAGAAGGGGCCGCAGGCGGACATGGTCCGACTCGCGGTCGGCTGAAGTAACGCGCCGGGGTTAACGCAGCGACGTTCTTCGTTCTTCATGGGAGGGCTCGCATCCCGTAAGGGGTGCGAGCCCTCTTGTGTGCGCGCTCACCGGGCGGGGTCGCCCACGGGTCCGGGGCGGGGGTGCGGGCGGGGGTCGCGCATGGGCGCGCGGGGGTGCGTTCACCTGCGGATCATCGAGAGCCGCTTGCACTCGACCATGCCGAGTGCTAATCATTGGCGTTAGCACTCTGAAGGTGAGAGTGACAACGAGGATCGGGTCGGTGAGGCCCGCAGGCCATGTGGGGCAAGGAACCACGAGGCCGGCGAGCCGTCCGTCGCGGGCGCCAGCACGGTCCGGAGAAATCCACCCCCTGTCCGGGAGGACCACTTCACATGGCCAAGATCATCGCGTTCGACGAGGAGGCGCGGCGCGGCCTCGAGCGCGGCATGAACCAGCTCGCGGACGCCGTCAAGGTGACGCTCGGCCCCAAGGGCCGCAACGTCGTCCTCGAGAAGAAGTGGGGCGCCCCCACGATCACCAACGATGGTGTTTCCATCGCCAAGGAGATCGAGCTCGAGGACCCGTACGAGAAGATCGGCGCCGAGCTGGTCAAGGAAGTCGCGAAGAAGACGGACGACGTAGCCGGTGACGGCACGACGACCGCGACCGTCCTGGCCCAGGCGCTGGTCCGCGAGGGCCTGCGCAACGTCGCCGCCGGCGCCAACCCGATGGCCCTGAAGCGCGGTATCGAGAAGGCCGTCGAGGCCGTCTCCGGTGCGCTGCTCGACCAGGCCAAGGAGGTCGAGACCAAGGAGCAGATCGCCTCCACGGCCTCCATCTCCGCCGCCGACACCCAGATCGGCGAGCTCATCGCCGAGGCGATGGACAAGGTCGGCAAGGAAGGCGTCATCACCGTCGAGGAGTCGCAGACCTTCGGGCTTGAGCTTGAACTCACCGAGGGCATGCGCTTCGACAAGGGCTACATCTCGGCGTACTTCGCGACCGACATGGAGCGCATGGAGGCCGTGCTCGAGGACCCCTACATCCTCATCGCCAACTCCAAGGTCACCAACGTCAAGGACCTGCTCCCGCTCCTGGAGAAGGTCATGCAGTCGGGCAAGCCGCTGCTGATCATCGCCGAGGACGTCGAGGGCGAGGCCCTGTCGACCCTGGTCGTCAACAAGATCCGTGGCACCTTCAAGTCCGTCGCCGTCAAGGCCCCGGGCTTCGGTGACCGCCGCAAGGCGATGCTGAACGACATCGCCATCCTCACGGGCGGCGAGGTCATCTCCGAGGAGGTCGGTCTCAAGCTCGAGAACACCTCCATCGACCTCCTGGGCCGTGCCCGCAAGGTCGTCATCACCAAGGACGAGACGACCATCGTCGACGGGTCCGGCTCCTCCGAGCAGGTCCAGGGCCGGGTCAACCAGATCCGCGCCGAGATCGAGAACAGCGACTCGGACTACGACCGCGAGAAGCTCCAGGAGCGCCTGGCGAAGCTCGCGGGCGGCGTGGCCGTCATCAAGGCCGGTGCCGCGACCGAGGTCGAGCTCAAGGAGCGCAAGCACCGCATCGAGGACGCCGTTCGCAACGCGAAGGCGGCCGTCGAAGAGGGCATCGTCGCCGGTGGTGGCGTGGCCCTGCTCCAGGCCTCCTCGGTCTTCGAGAAGCTGGACCTGGAGGGTGACGAGGCGACCGGCGCCAACGCCGTGCGGCTCGCCCTGGAGGCCCCGCTCAAGCAGATCGCCGTCAACGGTGGCCTTGAGGGTGGCGTCATCGTCGAGAAGGTGCGCAACCTGCCCGTCGGCCACGGCCTGAACGCCGCGACCGGTGAGTACGTCGACATGATCGCCGAGGGCATCATCGACCCGGCGAAGGTCACGCGCTCCGCCCTGCAGAACGCCGCCTCCATCGCCGCGCTCTTCCTCACCACCGAGGCCGTCATCGCCGACAAGCCGGAGAAGGCTTCCGCGCCTGCCGGTGGCGGTATGCCCGGCGGTGACATGGACTTCTGATCGACCCCGGTCGATCACCGTCCTTCAGTACCGAGGGCGGCACTCCCTGGACGCAGGGGGTGCCGCCCTCGGGCGTGTCCGGGGTCACATCCGAAGCGGGTGCGGCGGCGGAATTCCGTGCCGGGTGGGGCGGTTGGGAGAAAGGATGCTAGATGCGTGCGCATCTAGTGCATATCGCATCTTCCCACCGTCAACGTCCCCTTGATGTCCAGCCGACCTCTCCGAGGAGTCCCCACGTGACCACCGCCTCCACCTCCCGTGCCGCCGAAGTACTGTCCCGACCCGTCACGATCAACGGTCTGACCGTTCCGAACCGGATCGCCATGGCCCCCATGACGCGGGTGTTCTCGCCCGGCGGTGTCCCGGGGGCGGACGTGGCCTCGTACTACGGGCGGCGGGCGGCCGCGGGGGTCGGCCTGATCGTGACCGAGGGCACCTACGTCGGGCACGAGACGGCCGGGGACCTGGACGGGGTGCCGCGGTTCGCCGGCGAGGAGCAGCTCGCCGGATGGGCGAAGGTCGTGGAGGCGGTGCACGCCGGTGGCGGCACGATCGTCCCGCAGCTCTGGCACATCGGGACTGTCCGCCAGCAGGGCAAGCTCTTCCCGGACGCCCCCGTGTTCGGCCCCTCCGGCCTGCGGCCCGACGGCACCGAGGCGGAGGGCGGCCGGGCCATGACCCAGGCCGACATCGACGAGGTCGTCGCCGCCTTCGCCAAGTCCGCCGCCGAGGCCGAGCGCATCGGCATGGACGGCGTGGAGATCCACGGTGCCCACGGCTACCTGATCGACCAGTTCCTCTGGGAGCGCACCAACCGCCGTACGGACGCCTACGGCGGTGACCTCGTCGCCCGTACGAAGTTCGCGGCGGAGGTCGTGGCGGCCGTAAGGGACTCCGTGTCCGCCGACTTCCCGGTCATCTTCCGCTACTCGCAGTGGAAGCAGGAGGCGTACGACGCGCGCCTCGCCGAGACGCCGGAGGAGCTGGAGGCGCTGCTGAGCCCGCTCGTGGCGGCCGGGGTCGACGCGTTCCACGCCTCGACGCGCCGCTACTGGCAGGCGGAGTTCGACGGCTCCGAGCTCAACCTCGCGGGCTGGACGAAGAAGCTCACCGGCAAGCCCACCATCACCGTCGGCTCGGTCGGCCTGGACGGCGAGTTCCTCGCCGCGTTCGCCGGTGAGGGGGCGACGCTCAAGGGTATCGACGACCTGCTGAACAGCCTGGAGGCCGACGAGTTCGACCTCGTCGCCGTGGGCCGCGCGCTCCTCCAGGACCCGGAGTGGGCGGCGAAGGTCCTCGACGGCCGCCTGGGCGAGCTGAAGGCGTTCGAGCCGGCGGCGCTGGGTTCGCTCAGCTGAGGTGGTGCCGGGCCCACGAGTCCGGTGGGCCCGGCATGGGGGGGCGGGTCAGTCGGCGTAGTCCTTCAGTTCTTCCGTGTCCAGGGTGAAGCCGAGGGGGTCGGGCAGCTCCACCGGGGTTCCCCAGGGGGATGGGGTGATCTGCTGGTAGCTGCCGTCCTTCGGCTCGCTGTACACGACGACGGTCTCCTTGTCGCGATCGACGAGGAGGTAGACGGGGATGTCGACTGCCGCATAGCCGACGGGCTTGTCGATGCGGTCTCGCTGATTGGTGTCGCGATCGTGTGAGGTGATCTCGACGACCATGAGGACGCCGTTGGAAGCGGACCACTCCCCGTGGCCCTTGAAGTGACCCCGTTGCGCGAGAGCTCCGTCCGTGCGAGCGCGACCTTTGCGGTAGGCCTCGGTCCTGACTCCGCGCTCGTGGTAAAGACGCAGGCCGGGGCGATGCTGCAGGCACTGCTCCAGCAGCCACATGAAGATCTCGCTGTGGTTGCCGTCCGGCATGGCCTTGACCTCAAGTTTTCCGTTGATGTACTCAAGCCGGACGGTCTCCGGTGCCCGCCGCTCCAGTTCCTCGAAGTCCTCGACGCTCAGTGGGTCCCTGGTCCGGACTCGCCCGTCGACGAATTCGAGCCGGACGTGCTCCGGTGCCACGCTGGCGAGTTCCTCGAAGTCCTCGACGGGCATCTGCGGACGTTCGGCGGTGCTGGGGGTCATGGCGTCGCCTCCTCCCCTCCATCGTGCCCTGGGGTGATGCCTGCGGACCGTAGGAGCGGTCATGCGGGTGTCCTTTCTCGTGGCTGTTGTGACATCGCCGCACGGATCTGGGCCGCGTGGATGTGAACTGCGGCGGCGGACAGGGGCGTGTTGGGTTGAGCAGGGGCGTGTTGGCCCCGGCAAGCGCTGCACATGCCGCCCGGCAGGGCCTCCGGGGGGCCCGGGGTGCCGCATTCGCCGCACTCCAGCATGCGGAGGGGCGGGCGTACGGGGTCGGGAGTGGGCGCCGGTTCCGGGGGGAGCTTGGTGAGGAGGCGGGTGCGGAGGAGGGCCGCCGGGCTGTGGACCGGGGTGGGGAGGCCGCAGGTCAGGGCCTGGCGGATGGACTCGTCGGTGGCGCCTCGCTCGAACCACGGCAGCAGGAGCGGGGCCAGCGCCGCGCACTCCGCCTTGGAGAGGGAGAGTGCGGGGGTCGCCCGGCCCAGGGCGGCCAGGGGGATGTGGGCGCGGGAGCGGGTGGGGGATCTCTTCGGGTCCTGCCCGTGCTCCTGCTCCTGCGGCACGTCTCCCCGCGTGAAACCCGCCCACCAGTCGTCGTCCCGTGCCGTTCGGGAGAACCACGATCGGGTGATCCAGCGGGAACTGCCCGACTCGGTCTCCACGGACTCACGGCCCCGGCGCAAGTGGCCCGCTTCTTGCAGCCTGTTGAGGGCCGTCCGGAGCGCGCACTGCCCGTAGATGAGGGTCTTGGCCAGCGTCTTCACGGAGATGTCGGCGCCCTCGGAGAGGCGGTCGATGTACGCGGCGATCGCCGCTTCGCGGGGTGGGAGGTCCGCGAAGTCGTGGGCCGTGCGGGGGTGTTGGCCGGGGGCGGTGCGCTTGCCGTAGCCCGGGTTGGCCATGGGGTGGGGGCGCGGAGGGTGCGGGTCCGCGTGCGCGGGCAGGGGGGCAACACTAAGGTTGGCAGTAGCCATGGGGATCGAGTGCTTTCGATCTCGTAGGTCAAGCCCCCGCAGGTGTTGGTAGCACCTGGCGGGGGCTGTTTCGTCTGCGGGCACGGTATCAGCATCGTCACCGTGCGTGGCAACTCGAACGCGTCAAGTCAACTCGCCGGGTGGGAGGGTGGGTTGAGGCCCACCTCCCATTCCTTGGAAAGAGGGCTCGGAGCTGGGGGCTTGAGCTTCGGGGCGGTGATCGGGGCGTTAAATCGGTCGCCGGGGGCGGGGCGGCTGAGTAGCGTGGTCGTACTTCGACGATCACGCTCTCCAGAAGGACGCCGCAGAAACGGGAGCGGACGCGCACGACGGTCGGTTTGCGGCCTTCCGTGCGTGGCCAACGAAGCGGGCGGCAGTGATTTTGCCCTGCCCTTCTTCCGCTTCCGCTCACAGGAGTGATCCGCCATGAGTTCCGTAGCCGTACCCGCACGCATACCCGTCGGGCTCGGTCTGCCCGTCGACGATCCCGCCGGCCTGCCGGCCTGGGCCCGGCTCGCCGAGGAGAGCCCGTTCAGCACGCTGGGCCTGCTCGACCGGCTCGTCTACGACAACCCCGACCCGCTCGTCACCCTGGCCGCCCTCGCCGGGGCCACGAGCCGTATCCGCGTCCAGACCGAAGTCCTGCTCGCGCCGCACTACAACACCGCGATCCTCGCCAAGCAGACGGCCACGCTGGACCGGCTCTCCGGCGGGCGCTTCACCTTCGGGATCGGGGTGGGTGGGCGTGAGGACGACTGCCGGGCCGCCGGGATCGACATCCGGCGGCGCGGGCGTCGGCTGGACGAGCAGATGGAGCAGCTGCGTCGGGCGTGGTCCGGGCAGCCGTACGGGGAGGGGGTCGGGGCGGTCGGGCCGCTGCCCGCCACCCCCGGTGGGCCCGAAGTCCTCTTCGGCGGCTTCGCCCCCGCCGCCCTCGAACGTGTCGCGCGCTGGGGCGACGGTTTCCTCGGCGCGGCGCTGCCTCCGGCGTACATGGACCGGATGTTCCGTGACGTCGAGGCCGCCTGGGAGAAGCACGGGCGGCCCGGGCGCCCGAAGCTCGTGGCCCAGGTCAACGTCGCGGCCGGAGCGCCGTCCGTGATCGCCGACGCCCGTGCCAGCCTGCTGCGCTACTACGCCTTCACCGGGCGCGCGGAGTACATGGCGGAGGGGTTGCTGACCACGCCGGACGCAGTACGGGCGGCTGTCGCCGGGTTCGCCGGGATCGGGGCGGACGAGGTGATCCTGTACTGCTGGTCCTCGGACCCCGGCCAGATCGGCCGCCTCGGTGAAATGCTGTTCGATCAGTAGGTGTTGTTGAGGGACGGGGGCACTGGTGGGCAAGAAGCATGTACGGAAGATGCTGCGGAAGATGGAGAGTGGTGAGTCCGTTCGGCTCGTCGTCAGCATGACGACGATGAAGGGACTCGTCCGACTCGCCTTCGTCGCCCAGCAGTTCGGTTACGAGTACGCGGACCTGAACCAGGTCGAGAACAGTTTCGCGCTGCACATCGTGCCCGACCCGAGTCCGGAGGGCCGGGAGCGTGCCGCGCGCAACCGGGAGCGGTATCCCGACGCCGGGAACGGGGGCTCGCTGCCGCCTGTCCCGCCCGACGAGGCCGGACTTCTCAAGGCCCGGATGCTGTTCGACCTCGGCCGCCAGTTCACCGACAAGCAGCGGTTCGCCCTCGCGGGTATCACCATCACCGGGATGGTCGTGGGCATCGCGTACCGGTTCGCGAACGGCCCGACCGGCGTCGTCATCGCCGTCGGCAGCTGGGCCGCGTGCATGGGCCTGGTGTACGTCGGGCTCGTCGCCGGTCGACGTCGCCACGTCAAGTACACCGCCCAGCTTGAGGCCGCCGGGTTCACGCCGGTGACCGACCAGGTCGGGCGGCTGCGGTATGTGCCGCCGGGCAGACAGCTACCGGGTCACGGCAACCCGTTCGCCTAGCGCGACTTGAGGTCTTCGACGAACGCGGACCACGCCTCGGCCCGGAACACGAGCTTCGGGCCGAGGGGGGTCTTGGAGTCGCGTACGGGGATGTGGGTGGGGTGGTTGGCGGCTACTTCGAGGCATTCGCCGCCGCCGCCTTCGCTGTAGCTGGATTTGTGCCATACGGCGCTGCTCAGGACGTGGTCAGGGATGCTCCTCATGGGTGTAATCCTGCGCCAACTCCTCGACCAGGGCCAGGGACTTCTCAGGCGGGAGCGCGGTGGCCGCGAGGAGTTCGAAGGTGAGCTTGAGCTGCGAGACAAGGGCCGGGTCGTCCTCCAGCCGTCCGACACGGGGACCCTCGAAGTAGACCAGCGAAGGGGCGTCGTCGAAGTCCATAAGCCTGAACGAACCTCCCATCGCAGTGTGGGCGCCCGCGCTGAAGGGCAGCACCTGCACGATGACTCGGTTCCTGCGGGCCAGACCGGCTACGTGGGTCAGGGCTTCCGCCATCACAGCCCGGCCACCGGTCTCTCGGCGCAACGCTGCTTCGTCAAGCATCACCCACAGCATCGGTTTTGTTGGATCATCGAGCAAGCGAGCTCGGGCGACCCGGCCGTCCACCCACTCGTCGATGGTCTCTTCCGGTGCCGTGGGGGCGAATCCACGGTTCACGGCCCGTGCGTATGCGGGCGTCTGGAGCAGACCGGGGATCAGCATCGGTGCGTATTGCCTGATCGCAGTGGCCTCTGCTTCCGCCTCCGCAGCCGCTGCGAAGTGCTCGGGGTAGCGAGACTTGGAGGCCGCTAGGCAGTTCCGCGAGAAGAAGTCGTTCGTGTCGAGGGCGACATCGATGAGGCGGGCGATCTCGGGCTGCATGCGCCGTACGGCCGCCTCCAATTGCCCCACGAACGACCCGCTCACGAACAACCGCTGGCCCAGATCCTCCTGACTGAGCCCCGCCCTCTCCCTCGCATGGCGCAGCTCCGCGCCCAAAAGCGCCCGGGGTGACGACGACGGGTCCAGATCCTTCGGTCCTGGCATGGCTACCGCTCCCTGTCCAGCAGATCCCCTGTTGGGGCGTCGTATCTGGCCAGGCTAGATGCCCTTCGGCCACGCTGTGTCGTGAATCGGCAACCCAGCGTGGAGGGGTGTGGGCGTGAAGAACAGAGCGGCGGCGAAGGGGCGGAGCGCGGTGCGGACGACCGAGGAGGCCGTGGAGCAGCTCGACCAGGCACTGCGCGGAGTCGGCATCGTGCTGCCGTCGCTGCGCGTCGACCCGGTGACCGGGGCCAGCGAACTGCCTTACCCGCTGGTCGAGTTGGGGTGCTGCAACCTCCAGGTCGCCGCCGACCTCGCCGCCGTTCTGCGTGACGCGGCAAAGACGTGACCACGCCGCAGCGGTCGTACGCCGTGGACGTACGGGACGGGCGGCTCGGCGAGGTGATGGGCCGCGAGGGCGGTTACGTGCAGTTGCGGCCGGTCGGGGGCGGGCGGGAGTGGGACTGTCCGCCGGACACGCTGCGCGAGGCCGCCCCGGGGGAGGTGCTGCGGGCCCGGGTGCGGCAGGTCAACGGGGAGGGGCGGCTGCCGTGTTGAACACAGGTGCCGCGAAGGCGCCCCCTTCCCTCCTGGTACGCCTGACGGTGTCCTCCGTGACGACGCGCCCGGTGGCTGGGGCTGGCTGGGGGTGGCGCCCGCTCACAGGTTTCCCAGCGGCTCGATGTCCATCCGGACCGGCTCGCCCCAGATGCGCGTCACGTCGTAGTCGGTGAACTCCTGGACCAGGCGGTAGGCGATGGCGGGGCGGGGGCCCCGGCGCTGGGCGGCGAGATACAGCTCGGCCTCGCGGGGGTCGCGGCGGGGGGTGCCGCAGAGCTGCCAGACCTGGCCGTTCCACGCCTCCGGGAGCCAGCGCTCCTGGGCCTGGGGGCGCTCGTCCCGCACGCCGTAGCGGGAGGGGGGCGGGGTGGCGGGGCCGGTGGGCCGGGGAGGGCCGTAGCTGTCGTTGAGCTGGGTGCGGCGGGCGGCGCGGCGGCGGGTCTCGCAGAGGAGACAGCGGTCGGGGGCCTCCTCGTCGACCGGGCCGTTCGGATGCTCGGCGCAGCGGGTCGTCGGCGCGGCCGCCGTGACCGTCTCGTCCAGCAGCTCCAGGGCTCGTCTGAGGTCCGCCTTCACCTCGTGCAGCCGGGCGTCCGGGGTGTCGGCGTTCAGCGCGTCGCCGTGCTCCCCGAGGAGACGCAGGGCGCGGCCGAGGGCCGTGAGCTGCGCGTGGTTCACGTGCTCGGTCCTTCCCTGGGAGACGTGGGAGACGTGGGTGACATGGGTGGCATCAGCGACCCCCACCTGACATCAGCTGATCCCCACCACCGTGCCACACACCACTGACAGTCCCCGAAGGCCAGGCTCGACCTCGGAGGGGTATGTACACTCGACGAGGGTATTGGCGGAAACTCTGTACATCGCGGGAGGCCGCATGTCTCTGACACACATCGACATCGACGATGAGGCGCTGGAGACCGCCAAGCGCCTGGGCGGGCACCGGACGAAGACCGCCGCGGTGGCGAAGGCGCTGGAGGAGTACAACATGCGGCTTCTGCGCGCTACCGCCCATGACAAGTACTTCGAGCTTGCCCAGGAGTGGGACATCGAAGGCGCCGAGGCCGCGCACCGTGCGGACAAGGAGGCCCACCGCGCGTGAGCGGTTACCTGTTGGACTCGTCGGCCTTGTGGCGCCTGCTTCGGGACCGGAGTCTCCACGAGGTGTGGCGCCCCGTCGTCATGGACGGCGACGTCCGGTCGTGCTATCCGCAGCGGGCGGAGTTCCTGCGCTCGGCACGCGGCCTCAAGGAGTACGAGGCCTACAGCGCGATGTTCGCCGAGCTCTACGACGACGTCTCCGTCCCGAAGGGCGCGCCCCACTGGATCGGTGGGCTGCAACTGCGGGCCGCCGGGCGGGGAGAGCATCAGGCGCTGTCCGCTGTCGATCTGCAGGTCTGTGCCACCGCCGCTCACCACGGTCTTGTCGTCCTGCACGACGACAGGGACTTTGTGACAGCCGCTCGCCTGGCGGTCGAACTTCGACAGCTCAACGTGCACCAAGCACCGCTGTAGAGCTGACGCGGAGCCTGCTCCGGGAGCTCCCCACCTGTGCCCGCGCAGCTCAGCCCGTCGTCATCGCCGCCGCCAGGGCCGTCCTCAGATGGCCCTCGTTCGCTGTCAGCAGGCGGGCCGCGGTGGGCGCGTCCACGCCGCTCAGGATGGTGAGAATCGCGTTCTTCACCTGGCCGTTCGCGGCGGTGAGGGCCGTTTCGATCTCGGTGTCCGTCGCGCCCGTGGCGAGGGCGACGATGCGGTGGGAGCGGGCGCGGAGCTTGTCGTTGGTGGCGCGGACGTCGACCATCAGGTTTCCGTAGGTCTTGCCCAGGCGGATCATGCTGATCGTCGAGAGCATGTTGAGGACGAGCTTCTGGGCCGTGCCCGCCTTGAGGCGGGTCGAGCCCGTCACCAGTTCCGGGCCGACGACGATCTCGATGCCGTGGTCGGCCGCCGCGGCGAGCGCGCTGGCCGCGTTGCAGGACAGGCCGACCGTCAGCGCCCCGGCCGCGCGCGCGTGCTCCACAGCGCCCACCGCGTACGGCGTGCGACCGGAGGCGGAGACGCCGACCACTGTGTCGTCGGGCGTCAGCCCGAGCGCGTCGAGGTCCGTCCGGGCCAGCTCCGCCGAGTCCTCCGCCCCCTCGATCGAGGTCACCATGGCCTCCCGGCCGCCCGCGATCAGGCCCATGACCTGCGAGGGTGCCGTGTTGAAGGTCGGCGGGCACTCGGACGCGTCCAGTACGCCCAGCCGGCCCGCCGTGCCCGCGCCCGCGTAGATCAGCCGGCCACCCCGGGCCATCCGCTCCGCGATCGAGTCGATCGCCGCCGCGATCAGCGGCAACTGCGCGGAGACCGCCGTCGGCACGGTCGCGTCCTCGGCGTTCATCAGCTTCGCGATGTCGAGCGTCGGCAGCTGATCGATGTCGGCCAGCTCCGGCCGGAACGCCTCGGTCGTCAGCGACTCCAACTCGGCGCGCACGGAGAGGTGGTGGGGGAGGGCGGAGGCGTTGGAGGAGGAGGGGGGCATGGCGACTCATTCCGTACAGTGCGGTCCGGTCCGGTGCGGCTGTGCCTTCAGGTCGGACGCCGTGGTTGTCTGCGGGTTCGTCGTGGTCGGTCGCGCCCCGCGGTGGAGCCGCGGACGGCACAGTCCCGCGCCCCTGACGGGACGCTCGCTCCCGGACGCACTACCGCGACGGGCCCCCGGTCCGATGTCGATGCGCCAGTGCCTCGTACGAAGCGGACAGCGCCGGCGCCGCCGACTCGTACGTCCGTTGCGCCACCCCGATGAACAGGCAGTCCACCACCAGCAGCTGACTCGTCCGGGACGACATCGCCGCCGGGCGCAGCTCGCTCTCCCGGGCCGTGGACGTCGTCAGGACGTGATCGGCGTACTGGGAGACCGGTCCGTCCGGCCGCCCGGTGATCGCGATCGTCGTGGCCCCGTGGTCGAAGGCGGCCCGCAGCGGCTCGATGACGTCGCCCGTCGAGCCGGAGTGGGTGATCGCTATGGCCACGTCCTTCGCGCGGAGCTGCACCGCGTTGGTGACGGCGAGGTGCGGGTCGCTGTGCGCGTGGGCTATCAGCCCTATGCGGAGCAGCTTCTGCGCGAGGTCCTGGGCGACGAGCCCGGACGCCCCGACGCCGTAGATGTCTATGCGGCGGGCCCCGGCGAGCGCACCGACCGCCGCGCCGAGCTGGGCCATGTCGAGTCCGGCCGCCGTGTCCGCCAGGGTCTGCTGCTCGTCGTAGGCGAGCTTGGCGACCACGTCGGGGAGCGGGTCGTCGACCGCGATGTCGGCCGTGACCGAGGGCGCGCGGCCCGACTCCTGGTGGGCGGCGAGGCCGGCGAGGGCCAGGCGCAGGTCGCGGTAGCCGGGGTAGCCGAGGAGGCGGGCGGTGCGGACGACCGTCGCCTCGCTGGTGCCGGTGAGCTCGGCGAGGCCGGTGACCGTGAGCGCCGCGCAGCCCGCCGGGTCCCCCGCGACGGCCTCCGCGACCCGCTGCATGGAACGGGTCATGGAAGGGGCCAGCGTCCGCACCTTCGCCGCGAGGGCGGCGGGTGCGGGAGGCGTGGGGGGTGTGGTCGCGGCGCCGCTCCGCCCTCCGGCCGGGCGGCCCGGGGCCTGTCCCTCCGCAGGTGCGAAAATTTCCTTCACGTCATCGCTCACATCTTGAAAGATATTTTCTTTCCGGCCATATGGTCAAGGGCCGCACAATGGATGCATGAGTCCCAGCAGCGACCCCGTTCAGCCCCCCATGGAGCCCGTGAGCCCGCTTGAGCAGGCGCTGCACGCGGCCCGCGCCCTCGTGCTCGCCGATCTGGCGGCCGGGAAGGTCGCCGAGGCGGATGTCGTGTCCATGGTCGAGGACTCGGTCGTGCAGCGCCGCTGGTGGGTCGAGCAGTGGCCGGACGGCGTGGCGTACGTCGGCGGGCTCGTCGCCCAGGACGTCCAGGACGCCCTGCTCGAACGGTACGGCCGCTGGCCCCTCTGCCCGGTCTGCGGCGACGGCGACCCGCACGCGCTCGACGTGGAGCCGGAGCTCGGGCCCGATCCGCGGTGGGTGTGCCACCAGGCGGGGGTGCGGGTCGCCGCGGTGGGGGCGCTGGGCTCGGCGTACGGGGCAGCGTACGGAGAGGCCTCCGGGGACGTGTCCGGAGAGGCCTCCGGAGAGGCGCCGTCCTCGTGACCCTCTACATCGACCCGCCCACCTGGCCGGGGCACGGGCACATGTGGTCCCACCTGGTGAGCGACGTGTCCTTCGACGAACTGCACGCGTTCGCACGGCGGTCGGGCATCCCCGAGCGCGCCTTCGAGCGCGACCACTACGACATCCCGTCCCACCGCTACGAGGAGGTCGTACGGGCGGGGGCCGTGGAGGTGGGCTCGAAGGAACTGCTGCGCAGGCTGACGGAGGCGGGGCTGCGCAGGCCGAAGCGGCGGGGAGCTACGGCCTGAGGCCCGGCGTACGTCAGCTGCGCAGACGGAGTTCGTACGCGAACTGCTCCCCGTGCTCCCCGTCGCCCCAGTCGTCGCTCACCTTCTCGAATCCGGTCCGCGAAACGACGCCCTGCGAAGGGATGTTGGCCTTCTCGACGACCGCGAACAGCGACCGTACGTCCCCCTGCTCCCGGCCCCGCTCCCGCGCCCAGCCGGCCAGCGCGCCCAGCGCCTCGGTCATGTAGCCGTGGCCGCGTGCCCCCTCGACCAGGTCGTAGCCGACCTCGACACGGCCCTCCTCGTCCGGGGCGCCGTGGTAGCCGAGCGCGCCGACGGCCAGCCCGTCCTCCTTGCGGACGAGCACGAACATGCCCCACTCCGGCCGGTGCACCCCCGCCTCGTACGCCTGGAACACCAGGCCCGCCCCGACCCGCGTCCCCTCGATCGGGCCGCCCACGATCCAGTCGAAGCCACCGGTGCCGCCCTCGGCGAGGTCGGCCGCGGCCGCCGGGTGGATGCCCTGGAGGACGACGCGCTCGGCGTCGATGTGCAGCGGGTTGCTCCAACGCCACTCCGTGACGGGCGCGCGCCCCTGCAGCTCGCCCCGGCCGGTGGCCCACAACAGCGTCGCCCAGGGGTCGTCACCGGGCCTGACCTGCGGGAAGAGGCGCGCGAGAACGGACTCGCACAGTCCGACGGGCGGCACGGACGCGGACGCGGGGAGCCCGAGGCCCTCCGCGATGTCGTACGTGTGCAGCAGCACCTCGGCGACGCCCATCGCCGCGAAGCCCTCGCGGTCGGCCGCGCGGAACGGATACGGGTGGAAGGCGCGGACCGTGCGGGGGGCGGTGCCGACGACGGCGGTGAGCAGGGCGCCGGTCGTCCGGATGACCTCCAGTACGTCGGTGTTCTCCTCGCACTCCGACATGTCGATCTCGAACGGTACGTAGCGGGCCGTCGGCCGCCCCGCCAGCTGCCCCGCGTACGCGATCAGATCCGACGCGATGTGGTCCGCGGTCCCCCGGCAACTCCACTCCAGCCGACCGGCCTTGACGCCCTCCCAGTCCTGGCCGGCCACCGTCCCCAGCACCGCGAGGCTGTGTTCGACGGCTTCCTGTACCTGATCCCCACCCATTGGTCGCATGGCGGCGAGGATAGGAGAGATCAGACGTCAGTACGTACCGGATTTACGGTGCTGTCGGTGTTGTCCTTGCCGGTGCTGTGGCTTCTTCCGGCCACGCGGCGGGAGGCCCGCGTACGCCGGTCGAGGCGCAGCGACACGGCCGTGACGCCGATGGCGGCCGCGGTGATGGCGCCGCCCGCCCAGGCCGTGGAGGCGAAGCCGAAGCCCGCGTCGATGACGACGCCGCCGATCCAGGGGCCGCCGGTGTTGCCGAGGTTGAACGCGGCGGTGGTGGTGGCGCCGGCGAGGGTCGGGGCGGCGCCGGCGACGTTGAACAGCCGGGCGTTGAGGGCCGGGGCGGTGTAGAAGCAGGACACCCCGAGGAGGAAGGAGAGGAGGACGGCGGCGACGGCGTACTCGGCGAGCAGCGCCAGGGCGACGAGGAAGACCGTGGAGGCGGTGATACCGCTGAGCAGGACCCCGAAGAGGTGCGCGTCCGCGACCCGTCCCCCGATCGCCGTGCCGATCAGCGCCCCGATCCCGAACAGCGCGAGAACCGACGGCACCCACCCGGCGTCCAGCCCCGCCACATCCGTGAGCAGCGGCGCGAGGTAGCTGAACGCGCAGAAGACGCCTCCGGCGGCCAGCGCCACGACCGTGATGGACAGCCAGACCTGGGGGTCGCGGTAGATCCGGACCTCCTGCCCCGGCCGGGGCCGCTCCTCGGGCCGGGGAATGGCCGGAACCAGTGTGACCACCCCGACGAGCGCGACCGCCGAGGCCACCGCCACCGCCCAGAACGCCGACCGCCACCCGAAGTGCTCCCCGAGGAACGCCCCCGCCGGCACCCCGAGCACGTTCGCGATCGACAACCCGCCGATCATGATGGCCAGCGCCCGTGCCCGCGCGTTCACCGGCACCATCGCGACGGCCACGGCCGCCCCGACCGCCCAGAACCCCGCACAGGCGAGCGCGCTCACGACCCGGGAGGCGAAGAGGACGGCGTAGCTCGGTGCGAGGGCGCCCGCGACCTGCCCGAACCCGAAGATCGTGATCAGTGCGACGAGAGTCGTACGCCGGGGGAGGCGCAGCGTCGCCACCGCCAGCAGGGGCGCCCCGACCACCATCCCGATCGCGAACGCCGAGATCAGCAGCCCTGCCCGTGGAATGGACACGTGCATGTCCTCGGCGATGGGCGGCAGCAGCCCCGAGAGCATGAACTCACTGGTTCCGAGTGCGAAGACGGCGAGGCCGAGGACGTAGACGGACAGGGGTATACGGAAGCGGGCATGGTCGGGAGCGGGGGCGGGTGAGGACATATCCATGGGCAACAGGCGGTCGTGGGGTCGCATTCCCCGGCGCCCCCCCCCCCCCCCCCCCCCCCCC
>NZ_LRTR01000296.1 GCF_001550375.1 Streptomyces europaeiscabiei
CTTCCCCCGCCCCGCCCCGCCCCGCCCGCCCCCGCTCCCGCCCCGGACCGGCCACCGGCTCGGCCCGCCGTCAGCCCTCCGCCAGTCCGGCCAGTTCCGCCCGCAGGTTCTCCCGTGCCCGGCCCTCCCACTCCCGCTCCCCGTACGGCGTCCTGAACAGCCTGGGCAGATCGAGGAGTTGCTGCAGCACAGCCGCCCGGCCCGCTCGGAAGGCCTCGTCGGGCACGAACCCGTACTCCTCCCGCACGGCGGCGGCGTAGGCGGCGTACGCGTCCGGCGCCGAGGCCAGGATCGCGAGATCCGCGTCGCACAGCACCTGCCCGTTCGGGTCGTCGTCGGCGGGGTCATGGGTGACCGTCAGCCGTACCAGCCGGGCGACCTCGGCCACCTTCTCCTCCGGGACCCCGGCCTCGGCCAACGCCCGCTCGGCGAGCCGGGCCGACCGCTCCTCGTTCTCGGACCGCTCCGGCAGGTACACGGCGTCATGGAACCAGGTCGCCAGCCGCACGAGGTCCGGGTCCGCCGCGTACTCCTCCAGCACCTCGACACGGTCCAGCACCGCCGTCAGGTGATCAAGGGTGTGGTACTTCCGCTGCGGCTCGGACCATCGCCCGATCAGGTTGTCGGCATACGGGACCGGAGAGGGATCGCAGGCCCCGTCCCGGGCCGAGAGCAGCGCGGGGAGCCAGCGGTAGCGGAGGGCTTCCCGGCGGGCTTCGTCGACGCCGGGGGCGGCGGAGCCGCCAGGGGTCTCGGAGGTGCCGGGGGCGTCGGAGGTGCCGGAGGTGTCAGGGTCGGGCATGTGCGTATTGTGCCGTGGCCGGGGAGTTTCAGAAGGGGGCGGTCCAGCCGTTGTCGGCCGTCCAGGTCAGGTAGCGGGCTTCCCCGCCGTCGCGGTCGGGGTCGATCTGCCACAGCGCCTCGCACGCCTCCGGCGGGAGTGCGGTGGGAATCTCCACCGTCACCTCCGTCTCGGGATCCTCCACGACCAGCGTGATCTCACGGTCGGCGCGGGTGGCGCGCAGCTGCTGGAGCCACCCGTGGAGTCGTCGGCCGGCGGTGGCGGCGGGCTCGACACTCGCCTCGGCCGCCAGTTCGCCGAGCTTCGACACGTATCCGTCCGCGAACTTGACCAGCAGGTAGGCCAAGGGGATCCCGATGCACAGGGTCCACGACGACACGTCCCTGCGCTGGTCCCCGTCCACCGACACCTCGGCATCGAGGCCGAGATCGGCGAAGAGGGAACGCAGCGCCGTCCGGTCGGTCTCGGTGACCGGGGTCTCGGTTCTGACCTCAAGGATGCTCACGCCGTCATTCCCCTTCGCCTTCGTCGGATTCATCGGTGGGACACATCTGTGGGGTGCTTGGGCTCCGGCAGCTCGGTGACCATCAGCCCGGCCCAGTCGACCGGGCTTTCCCGGGGGAGTGACCGGTACACGGACTTCACCGCGTCGTTGATACGCACCGTGAATCGGCCGGACGGGGCGATGGCGCCGTACACGGCCCTGAGGATCTTCGCCGTCGACGCGTCGGGAAGGTCCCACGCCCCGGCGGCGAGGGCGCAGCAGCCGGTCGCCAGGGCGGTGGCGATCAATCCGGTCGGGTCGGCACCCGCGTCGGAACCGGAACTGCAGGCAGCGGCGACGAAGAACGGCGGAAGGGGGAGCCCGAGCAGGTCCGCGCAGACCAGCGGGCGCCCGCCGACGAACTGGAACGCGTATGCGAGCCCCTCTCCACTGCCGTGGGTGGAGAGCACGAGGACGTCGGGCGAGGTCCGCTCCAGGGCCGGGGCCAGTTCCTCCGCCCCGTGGATCAGGGTGAGCTCCACCGCTCCGGTGGCGGCGAGATCACGGAGCGCCCTCAACTCCTGCATGCTTCCCGGCAGTTCCGGATTGAAGTAGGCGACGACGCGGGTCGCGGCGGCCGGAGCGCGCGGAGCGGAGACCGCCCTCTTGTGCAGGAGCAGACGGAGCAGCGGAAGCCGGTTCACCGCGGCGTGGTCGGCCACGACGGTGTCGGCGGAGAGGGGAAGCGCCGCGACCGGCAGCGCCCGCAGGGTGTGGTCGGCGACGACGTTCAGCTCGCGGACCGAGGTGTCCGTCAGCAGCCAGTCGCGCAGCGGGGCGGGTATGAGCTGCGCGGCGACCCCGTCACGGACCTGATCCCAGCGGGAACCGAACCTTCGGTCGTTGGACATGACCGAGTGCAGGATGCGGGTCTCCTTGACGGAGAGCTCGAAGCGACGGGCGCCCGGAGCAGACCCGGGAATCGACCAGGTGACGACTCCGGACAGGCCCTCCGAGTCGTCGTCCGTGGCGGTGACCGACAGGATCGCGGCGGTGCCCGAAGCGGCGATGAGGGCCTCGGCGTCCAACGGCACGGGGACGTAGAGACGGGAGAACTCACCGGACACCATCTGGCCCAGCTCGCTCTGCAGTTCGCCGAGACGCTTCTCCCAGTAGGACAGGGGAGGCCCGAATCGCGCTGTCTCGGCGGTGGACGAGGCCGGTCGCTCGACACACAGCACGCGCAGCCGGTCGATCTGGCCCAGGAGTTCGGCGAGTTGGGGGCGGAGCGTGCCGGAGGTCTGCCTCAGCAGCGCGGCGAGGGTGTCCTCGCGCGCCGCCTCGGAGGCTTCCAGCGCCGCCAGCCCGGCCTGACGGACCCCTTGCTCGGCCGCGATCACCGCCATGTCGAGGAAACGCTGGTGATAGCTCTTCTGGGCGGACAGCAGGCGCCGGCGGTGGCCCGTCGTGCCGGTCCGCCCACTGGCGAGGACGAGGTGACCGACCGCGTCGCGGATCAGTGCCACGGCTTCGTCGTGACGGCCGACAGCGGTACAGATCTCCGCGTCGAGTGCCAGCAGCTCCAGTCGGGCCAGCGGTGCGTCCACTCCCCGCACACCGTCCAGCCCGGCCCGCACCGCCTGCCGGGCGGCCTCGAACCGCCCGCTCGAAAAGAGGGCCGTGCCCAGGACCGCCTGGGCGTCCGCCGTGATCACGGGATCGGCGGAAGCCAGGTCCGCCGCGGCCCGCGCGCACTCGGCGGCGCGTTCGGCGCGCCCCGACACCAGGTGGGCACGGCCCAGCATGCCGAGGGCCTCCGCCCTGGCCGTGGCGGCTTCCGGAACCCGCTCGGCCAACTCGCAGGCCTGTTCGAGGTTGTCGATCGCCTCGTCCACCGATCCGGCGAGTGCCTGGCCCTTGGCGTACTCCGTGGCTGCCCGCAGGACCAACGTCATGATCGCGATGGGGTGGGTACTGCTGAAATCCGTCTCCGGGAAGTAGTGGAAGAACGCTTCCAGGCAGTCATGCGCGTCGTCGTACTCGTCGAGGAGCAGTTGAATCGCGGCGCGGGCGACGAGGGCGCCCAGAAGCACCGGGCCGTCCTTGCGGCGCCGCGATGAATCGATCACGTCGGCGTAGGTCGCCAGGGCCTTGCTGACGTCGCCTCTCCAGTGTTCCAGAGTGGCCAGGTTGAGCCGGGACTGGTCGATGCGGTGGTACGCCTGGTTCGCGAACAGCCCGCCGAGGCCGCTGATCAGCTCGGACACCGCGCTGATGGCGTCGGAGTACGCGCGGGCGGCCTCGTCCACCAGTTGCTCGGAGACCAGGCCCGAGGCCTCGACCATGCGCGCTTCCCACGCGATCAGGGCCCGCTCTTCCGAGCCGATACGGGGTAACTCGCCCAGCGCGCGGTCCAGCGGCTCACGCCACCCGGGGCTCCGCAGCGCCTGGCAGGCCCTGGCCTGCAACGTCCATGCGAGCGCGGCACGGTTGGCGCGGCCGACGGAACTGGCCAGCTCCGCCGCCTCCCCGGCGACTTCGCCCGCATGCTCGTACTGCTGGGCGTCATAGAGCGCCGAGGCGTGGGAGATGGCCCGATGCAGGGAGCGGGCAGTGGACATCCGCTTGATCAGTGACATGGATCCCCCGTCCCGTCCCTCTGCTGCGAACTGGACGGAATCTACTGCAGCTTGCGGGGACTTCGCTGACAAATCCCCCACAATTTCGCCTGCCTCGCCTGTCTCGACTACCTGGCAGCGACTTCGCGGAACACGCTGCCGGCCGCCGCCACGAAGCTCGCCCAGGCGCCGGCCTCGAAAACCAGCACCCCGCTGCCCGGATTCTGCTGTCGCGGACGCGGACGCGGACGCGGACGCGGACGCGGACGCGGACGGGGACGAGGCCGGGGAGGCCGTCGCTGATCTCGACGCACTCGGCGCTGGTGCCCTCTCGCGCGGCCGGTCTTGTTGAAGCGTGCCCGAACGAGGGTGGATGCGGAGGGCTGTCGTCCGGATGTCCCTCGTGACGATCGCGTCCAACGCTCCGGGTTGTTGCTAAATTGGACTAGACCTGTTGTCGTCACGTGAAGCCCGATGGAAGGGGCCCCATGACCACGCGCGCGCTTCTGGAGGTGATCGCCCTCGATGCCGAGGACGCCGTCGCCGCCCAGATTGGAGGTGCCGACCGGCTGGAGCTGGTCGCGGACATGGGGGCCGACGGCCTCGCCCCGGCGGTCGCGACGTTCGCGGAGGTGCAGGCCGCCGTGGACATCCCGGTACGGGTCATGCTGCGGCTCGCGGACGGGTTCGCGGCGGGGGACGTGGACGCGCTGGTGCGGGTGGCGTGCGACCTGCGGGCGGCCGGGGCGGAGGAGTTCGTGCTCGGGTTCCTGGGGGCGGACGGCGGGTTGGATCTCGACGCCGTGGAGCGGGTGGTCGCCGAGCTGGACGGGCGGTCGTGGACGTTCCACCGGGCGATCGACCGCGCCGCCGACCGGGACGCCCTGCGCAAGCAGCTCGCGGACCTGCCGGGGCTGGACACCTACCTCACGGCGGGCTCGGGCGCCGGTGTCGACGAAGGCCTCCCGGTGCTGCTGGCCGAGGCCGCGCGACGCGGCGACCCCGGCTACACCCAGCACCTCATGATCGGCGGCGGTCTCCGTCTCGGCCACGTCCCGCGCCTGCGCGCCGCCCGCGTCGACGCCTTCCACATCGGAGGCGCGGCCCGCCCCCAGGGCTGGACCGCGCCGGTCGCCGCCGACGCCGTACGGGAATGGCGTACGGCACTGGACACCCGCGTCGCCCGCGCGGGAACCAGGACCTCGGGCCGGCCGGGCCAAGGTCTGTCCGGCAACTCCGTCCGGCGATTCCCGTCAGGTCGCTGAGGGTCCGCCGGAAGCGTGGCCAGCCGGCCTTCGCCACCACCGGCCCCGTCAGGGCCGTCGAGGCCGTCGTGCAACTGCGCCATCAGTGGCATCAGCTGGGGGTGCGGGTCATCTTGCGGATACGCCCCTCGTAGGGGGCGGTGATCGGCGCGTTCGAGAAACGGCTCCCCGCCTACGCCTACTGCCGCGCCGAATGGACCGAACTGAGGGAGGGCGAGGACTGGCGCCGATACGTGCCCCTGACCCGCCCCGCCTGGAACAGCGGGTGCCACCGCTCTTCGTGGCCGCCTATCCGGTGGGGTGCCTGGCGCCGGCGCCGGCGCCGTGGCGGCACAGGGTGAGCGGGCCGGGCGGTCGTGCTTCCGGGGCGCGCCCACAGTCGCGAGCCACCTCGGGGCGGCGAACTCCCCGAGGTGGCCTTCCATCGGTCTGCCGGTCTGCCGGTCTGCCGGTCTGCCGGTCCGCAGGTCCGCAGGTCTGCCGGTCTGGCGGTCCGCGGCCGTTACGCGTTCGGGTCGAACGAGATCCCCGACGGCATCGCCTTCGTGAGGTTGGAGGCGAAACTGCCGTCCTTGAGGCCGAAGTTGGCGCTGCCGAAGTCGTAGGCGACGAGGGTGTCGCGGACGCCGGACGGGTAGCCGTTCCAGCCGACGAGCGGCGGGTACTGCCAGGTGCCCTCGTGGTTCTCCGGCGGCTCGTCGTTCGAGCCCGCGAGGCGGAAGCAGTGCGTCCGGATACCGTCCTTGTGGTAGACGATCTTCGCGTGGGTGCCGTCCCAGCGCACCGAGGAAGCGGCGTGCACGGTGAAGCCGCCGTGGTTGGACGTCGAGACGTACTGGGCCGTGCCGTTCTGCACCCAGACCACGACGTGCTCCCAGTCGTGCCGGTGGCCGCCGATGCTGCTGCCCGAGACCGCCTGGTCCTTCTCGAAGTAGAGGTCGTACATGATCGCGCACCAGCCGTTGTTGCACTTGTAGCGCGAGTAGCCGTTGGTGTTGTCCAGGTCGGACCGGTCGCGGCAGTCGCCGCTGAGCGAACCGGTCGGCTTCAGGCCGCCGTTGACCGTGCCCGTGGGGCCGATCGCGGGGGTCGAGTAGCAGCCGTCCGTGTCGTAGTCGTAGGCCGGCTGCCAAGTCGTCTCCAGCGCCTCCGCGTTGGCGGGCAGCGCGGCGGGCGGAGCCGCGTACGCGCTGCCGGCGACGCCGACGACCAGCGCCACGGTGGCGCCGAGGGTGACTGCGGATCTGCGGAATCGACGCGAAGTGCGCGTGCGTGAACCTGTCTTCACTGCGACCTCCTGATGGACCGCGGCGCGGAGGGACGGCCGGGAGCCGGGGTGGGGGGCATGCCGACGTGCGAGGTGGCATGCGCAGGTCAGGTTCGCCCTACTCGCGGGTAGTGCACAAGAGGCGGGAGGTGTCGGAGTGATGAAGAATCAATCAATGTGCAGATCCTGTGAGTCCTGCGAGTTGCCCCTGTGGGGCGCCGCCGCGAGCAGGACGCCGCGACCCGGTGTCACATCACGGGCAGATATCCGCCACGTAGTTGTTGTGTGCGAAGTCGCCGCGAAGGCAGTCTCGGAGATCATTTCGCGCCCGCCCGGGGGCATAGTTGTGCCCGCCTCCAGCCAAGCGGGGGCATGACAAGTTTCAGTCGCACGGGGGACAGGCTCCATGTCATTCATACGCCGCCGCGGACTCACGGCCGCTGCCGCCGTGATCATCGCGGTCATGGTCACCACCACTGCCTGCAGCAAGACGGAGGAGAGCGGGGCCAAGGCCTCGGACTCGACGACCGCCCAGGCGGGCGCGGGCGTCGACACCGGCGAGAACGAGGGCGGAGGTGACACGACCGTCGGCGGCTTCAAGCTCCCCGAGGGCGTGCCCACCGACCTCACCGGTGACGCGCTGCGAAAGTGGAAGGACGGTGGCTGGCAGGACTTCGGCGGAGACTGGCCCTCCAGGGCGGAGGACTTCGCCAACCCGTACATCGAGGACTTCTGGACGCCGGAGCGCATCGCCGAGGCCGAGGAGAACCTCCCGGAGCTGCCGGCGGTCGCCGAGGCGGGCAACACGGCCGCCGGTGGCAGCAAGACCACCCAGGTCTGGCTGCCCGACGGCAAGGTCAAGAAGCAGCAGGCCACCAAGGTCAAGGCGACCTACCACAAGAACGCCGCCCCGGTCGGCAAGCTCTTCTTCACCACGCCCCAGGGGTCGAGCGTCTGCTCCGCCGCGGTCGTGAAGGACCCGGCGCACCCGGGCAGGTCCAACCTCGTGTGGACCGCCGGGCACTGCGTGCACGCGGGCAAGGGCGGCGGCTGGTACCGCAACATCGCCTTCGTGCCGTCCTTCAACAACACGGGCAAGCTGAACATCGCCCAGGCGTCGAAGGACTACCGCGCGGGCAACGTCTCCCCCTACGGCCTCACCTGGGCCGACTGGGCCACCACCTCCGGCACCTGGATCAAGGGCGGCGGCGCCAGCGAGGGCACCGTGGCCGCCGCCTACGACTACGCCGTCCTCCACGTGAAGCCGGAGAAGGGCTCCAAGTCGCTGGAGGAACGCCTCGGTTCGGCCCTGCCGGTGTGGTTCAACGCGCCCGCCGCCAACAAGGTCAAGAACATGAAGGTCCGCGGCTACCCGGCCGAGGCCCCGTACGACGGCGCGAAGATGTACCACTGCCAGGGCGCCACCAAGCGCTTCGTCCTCGGCCACAGCTACCCGAGCGACTACCCGGCCCAGTACATGGTCGGCTGCACCATGAACGGCGGCGCCTCCGGCGGCCCCTGGTTCACGACCTACAAGGGCCGCACCTACCTGGTCTCCAACAACTCCCTGAGCGACCGCTCCACGTTCATCACCGGGCCGCGCCTCGGCAAGAACGCCAAGCAGGTCTACCTGGCGACGAGCAACAAGTTCAAGTAGCCCCGGCTCGCGTGTGATCGGCCCCCGGTGACCTCGGTCGCCGGGGGCCGCGTTCCGCCTCAGGCCAACTGCTCCGGCAGCGGTGCCGTGTGCGTCACGATCAGGCCCGACACCGCGCGGGTGAGGGCCACGTACAGGCGGCGCAGGCCCGTGCGTTCGTCCGGTTCGCCGTCGACGACCGCCTGTGGCTCGTCCAGGACGACGTAGTCGTATTCGAGGCCCTTGGCGAGCGAGGCCGGTACGAGGGTGAGGCGGGTCTCGTACGTCGTCTCCTCACCCGGCGCCAGATAACCGATGCCCGCGGCCGTGAGCGCCTCGGCGAGCGCGGGGACGCGGGCGTCGGCGGCGATGAGCCCGGTCGAACCCTCGTTGCGGAGCGACTCCTCGCAGGCGGCGATCACCTGGGAGTCGTCCGTGGTCGGCCGTACGTCGAAGAAGCCCGGGTTCTCACGGACCGACGCGACCGGTGTCAGGCCGGGCGCGATGTGGGGCAGGAGACGGGAGGCGTACGTGATCACGTCGGTCGGCACGCGGAAACCGGCCGTCAGCTCCTCCACATGGGCCTCCGCCTTGCCGAGGTGGGTCAGCGCCTCTTCCCAACTCCGCGTCGCCCAGGGGGTCGTGCCCTGCGCGAGGTCGCCGAGCACGGTCGCGGAACCGGTGGTGCAACGGCGCCCGACCGCCCGGTACTGCATGGGCGACAGGTCCTGAGCCTCGTCGAGGACGACATGCCCGAGGGAGTGCGTGCGCTGCACCAGGTCGGTGGTCTCGTCGATGAGCACGGCGTCGGCGGCGGACCACTTCGCCGCCTTCACGCTCCGCGCCGGCTTCACCCACAGGATCGTCTTCTGCTCGTCGTCCGTGAGGATCCCGTCCGCGTGCACGGCGAGGAAGTCCGCGTCGGAGAGCAGGCGCAGCACGAGCCTGGCGGGCTCGACGGACGGCCAGATCGCCTTGACCGCCGCCTTCACCGCGGTGTTGCGGGCCACCGCGTCCTGCACCCGGTCGTCGGGCGCCTCCCCGGACCGTTCCATCTGCACCAGCACCGCGTGCGCGATCCGCTGCGGCAGCGCCTCGCGGGCGGCCCCGTAGCGGATGTCCCGGTCCAGCAACTCCTGCACGATGTCCGCCAGTTCGTAGGCCGGTACGCGCCAGCGACGCGAACCCCGGACGACCATGACGGGCTCGGTGGGGAGGGTGACGTGCGAGCGTACGGCCCGGCGGAGGACCTCGGCCATCCGGGCGTCGCCCTTGACGACGGCGGCCGGCGCCTCGTCCGCGCCCCGCACCTCGACGTGGGAGACGAGGTCGTCGACGGTCGCCTGCTTGACCTCCAGCTCGCCCAGTGCCGGGAGGACCTGCTCGATGTAGTGGAGGAAGGAGCGGTTCGGCCCGATGACGAGGGTGCCGGTGCGGGCGAGGCGCTCGCGGTGGGCGTAGAGGAGGTAGGCGACCCGGTGGAGGCCGACGGCGGTCTTGCCGGTGCCGGGGCCGCCCTGGACGCAGAGGGAGCCGGCGAGGTCGGACCGGACGATCTCGTCCTGCTCCGGCTGGATCGTCGCCACGATGTCCCGCATCGGGCCGACGCGCGGGCGCTCGATCTCCTGCTGCAGCAGCTTGCTGGTGGCGGCCGCCTCGGCGGGGTCGGAGAGGTTCTCGTCCTCGTACGCGGTGAGGTCGCCGCCGGTGTATCCGAAGCGGCGCCGCAGTCCGACGTCCAGTGGATCGGTCTTGGAGGCCCGGTAGAACGGCTGGGAGACGGGGGCACGCCAGTCGATGACCATCGGATCGCCGTCCGCGTCGTGCACATGCCGACGTCCGATGTAGAACCGTTCCCCGTCCGCTCCCTCGGCCCGGTCGGCGCCGGGGGCGTGCAGATAGTCGAGGCGGCCGAAGAAGAGCGGGGTGTGGCTCAGGTCGGCCAGCGACTTGATCCGCTCGCCGATCTGGCGTGCCAGCACCTCCGCGTTCACCCAGTTCGCGGTGACGTCCTTGATGTCCAGCGCCTCCACGTCCTCCCGCATGGCGCGGAGAGCGGAACGGGAGGCGGAGAGGTGGGAGCGCTCTCGGGAGAGGGGGTCGTTGGGGGCGACGGGATCGAGGACGGCGCCGGTGGCGGGGTCGTCGGGGTGCGCGGACAAGGGGGTGCCTCCGGTGGCCTACGGGACCTGTGGGGGTCTGCCTGAGAGCGGGTTCTGCCTTAGTGCCGCGGCACTAGTGGCGGTGGCCGACCGGTTTCCGTCCGGACGGCGGCGCTCCACGAACGGGAGGCGGGCAAGAGCGGAGAGTGTAGGTGAGGTGAGGGGGCGGAGGCCAACCGATTTCCACGGACGGAGTGCCCGTCGGCCTCGTGGGTCCCTGATCTGCCCTCGCCGTACCCCTAGGGGGTCTGTACTTCGCGGGTACTACGGGTGGGCGACACCTGAGGGTGAGCCGGGGGCTCAGCGGGTTCACTCCCCAGACCGACGTAATCCAAAGGCGGACGTTCCACCATGGAGTCATGAGTGCAGCGACGTTCATCCCAGCCTCGGCCTCCGGCCGACCCGGTCCGCCGCCCGGCGCGACCGGCCTCGACGACCACCACAACCGCCACCGCCTCGGCGACGCACTCCGCGCCGTCAAGGTCTTCGCGAGCGCCGCCTTCGGCGTGATCGTCCTCGGCGAGTACGCGGAGGAAGCGGGCATACGCCGCCGGTGAGGCGCCGCCCACCCTGCTGAGCCCATGGCGGGCTCATGGGGCGATCGCCCCTGCCGAACAACAGGTCCCCGGCGCCGCGCGACCGACCATGCCCTTCTGATCCCTGCGCGTCGGCTGTCCCGCGTTGCGGCTGTCCTGCCCGCCCAGCCCGTCTGCCCGCCCAGCCCCTCAGCCCCGCTCCGACCTCGGCGGCCTCAGTCTTCCTCGGGCAGCAGGATGTCCGCGTCGTCGAAGATCCGCAGCATCACCAGAAGCAGTCGGCCCCGGGAGACCAGGTACTCCGCGACGATCTGCGACGTGAGCCGGATCTCGCGGTCCTGGTCGCCCACTCCTATGGTGCGGGAGAGCTCGGTGTACGGATCGCGGGCGAGCAGTTCGATGGCCTTGTCGAAGGAGGCCCGGCGCGCGGGGGCGAGCCGGTCGCGGTCACGGGCCGCCGACTCGGTGTACAACACCGCGTAGATGTCCTCGTGAGGCATGGTGCCCTTCTTCCTCGCCCTGGCTCGCCGCTGGTACGACTCAGCGTACCGAGCGCGCGGGCACCCTCTGTGACCGCTTGCTCAGCCCTCCGTCAGCAGCTCGTCCGCGTCCATGATCCGGTAGGCGTAGCCCTGTTCCGCGAGGAAGCGCTGGCGGTGGGCGGCGAAGTCCTGGTCGATGGTGTCGCGGGCGACGACGGAGTAGAAGTGGGCCTGGTGGCCGTCGGACTTGGGGCGCAGGACGCGGCCGAGACGCTGCGCCTCCTCCTGGCGGGAGCCGAAGGTGCCGGAGACCTGGATGGCGACCGTGGCCTCCGGGAGGTCGATGGAGAAGTTCGCGACCTTCGACACGACCAGGACGTTGATCTCGCCCTGCCGGAACGCGTCGAAGAGCTTCTCGCGCTGCGCGTTGCTGGTCTCGCCCTTGATCACCGGTGCGTCCAGGTGGGCGCCCAGTTCGTCGAGCTGGTCGATGTACTGGCCGATGACGAGGATCTGCTGCCCCGCGAAGCGGCGGACGATCGCCTCGGCCACCTTCCGCTTGGTCGCGGTGGTGGAACAGAAGCGGTACTTCTCCTCCTGCTCGGCGGTGGCGTAGGCGAGCCGCTCGGAGTCGGTCAGGTTCACCCGGACCTCGACGCAGTCGGCGGGCGCGATGTAGCCCTGCGCCTCGATCTCCTTCCAGGGCGCGTCGAACCGCTTGGGCCCGATCAGGGAGAACACGTCCGACTCCCGCCCGTCCTCCCGGACGAGCGTCGCCGTCAGCCCCAGCCGCCGGCGCGCCTGCAGATCGGCGGTGAACTTGAAGACCGGAGCGGGAAGGAGATGCACCTCGTCGTAGACGATGAGGCCCCAGTCACGGGAGTCGAACAGCTCCAGGTGCGGGTAGACGCCCTTCCGGCGGGTCGTCAGCACCTGGTACGTGGCGATGGTGACCGGCCGGATCTCCTTCCGCGTGCCGCTGTACTCGCCGATCTCCTCCTCGGTCAGCGACGTCCGCTTCACCAGCTCGTGCTTCCACTGCCGCGCGGAGACGGTGTTCGTGACGAGGATGAGGGTGGTCGACTTGGCCTGGGCCATGGACCCGGCCCCGACGAGGGTCTTGCCGGCCCCGCACGGCAGCACGACGACCCCGCTGCCGCCGTGCCAGAAGTTCTCCACCGCCTGCTTCTGGTACGGGCGCAGTGCCCAGCCGTCCTCGGCCAGTTCGATCGGGTGGGCCTCGCCGTCCACGTATCCGGCGAGATCCTCGGCGGGCCAGCCCAGCCTCAGCAGGGTCTGCTTGATCTGTCCGCGCTCGGAGGGGTGCACGGCGACGGTGTCCGGGTCGATCCGGTTGCCGACGAGCGGGGCGATCCGCTTCGAGCGCAGGATCTCCTCCAGCACCGGCCGGTCGGTGGTGGTGAGGACGAGACCGTGCACCGGGTGCTTGGAGAGGGTGAGGCGGCCGTAGCGGTCCATCGTCTCGGCGACGTCCACGAGGAGCGCGTGCGGCACCGGGTAGCGGCTGTACTGCACCAGCGCGTCCACGACCTGCTCGGCGTCGTGCCCGGCGGCGCGCGCGTTCCACAGGCCGAGCGGGGTCACCCGGTAGGTGTGGATGTGCTCGGGCGCCCGCTCCAGTTCGGCGAACGGCGCGATGACACGACGGCACTCGTCGGCCAGCTCGTGGCCGACTTCCAGGAGCAGCGTCTTGTCGGACTGGACGATGAGGGGACCATTCACCGCACGACACCCTTTCGATTCGGCCCGGACCGGAGTGAGGAGGCGTGGTGAACGTCCCCAGGTCGTCGTGGGCTCTTCGGCGCTTCGGCCAAACGTCCAGTGTGCCTGATCATTCGGCTCCTCAGTCGGGCTCGCGTGTGCGATCCCGCCCACCTTCACCAGTGTTATTGGATGTCTATTCATTCCCCTGAGTGGCGGGAATTCAGATTTGCGGCAATGGTTCCGAAGAATGGCGAACCGTGCAGCCACCCACCCCGGCCGACCCCGCCGATCCGGTCATCCCGTCCGCCTCCCCGCAGGGCACCACGCTCGGCTACGCCCTGTTCGCCACCCGCTGGCTCCAGGCGCCGCTGTACTTCGGACTGGTCGCGGCACAGGGGGTGTACGTCTACAAGTTCTTCAACGAGCTGTGGACGTTAATCGTCCGGTGTGTGAGCGGGAGTGCCACCGAGACGTACGTGATGCTCGCGGTGCTCAAGCTGGTCGACGTCGTCATGATCGCCAACCTGCTGATCATGACGATCGTCGGCGGCTACGAGACCTTCGTCTCCCGCATCGGTCTCCAGGGCCACCGTGACCAGCCCGAATGGCTCTCGCACGTCAATTCCAACGTGTTGAAGGTCAAGCTCGCCACCGCCATTGTGGGCATCTCCTCCGTCCATCTGCTCCAGATGTTCGTGGACGTCCACCACACCTCGCACCACGCGCTGCTGTGGGGCACGGTGATCCACATGGCCTTCATCGCCTCTGCGGTGCTCCTCGCGTACATGTCGGGGCCGATGCTGCGCGAGGACAAGGGGCACGGTTCCCACCACGGCCCGCCCGACGACCCGAAGCCACCGAGGGCCCCGCGGACGGCGACGGAACCCACGAACGTACCGAGGGAACCGGCGGAGCCGACAGGACCGGCCCGTCCGACGGCACCGGACCGGCCGGAGGGCGCCGCTGCCGCCTCCTTTCCCGTGGGGGCGCCGCTGCCGATCCCGGCCCAGGCGACCTCGTACGAGAACTACACGATCCACGAGTCCCGACGCCCGCCGCACGGGGCCGAGGCCGGGCTCGGGGTCGGGCTCGGGGTCGAGGGGCGGGTGCGGGCGGCCGGGTTCCCGGCGCGGAAGCTGCTGGAGGAGTTCGACACGGGCCACCCGCGCTCCTTCGACCGGCGGCTGCTGGCACGGCTGGGAACGCTGGACTTCCTGGCCGCCGGACGGAACGTGGTGTTCGTCGGCGCCCCCGGCACCGGCAAGACGCATCTGGCGATCGGGCTCGGCGTACGGGCCTGCCAGGCCGGGCACCGGGTGCTGTTCGCCACCGCGACGGAGTGGGCCGCGCGGCTGGCCGGGGCGCGGGCCGAGGGCAGGCTGACCGAGGAGCTGTCCGCGCTCGACGCCTGCCCCCTGCTGATCGTCGACGAGGTCGGCTACCTCCCCTTCGACACGGACACCGCCCGGCTCGTCTTCCGGCTGATCGCGCACCGCTACGAGCGGGCCTCGCTGATCGTGACCAGCGACCGCCCGCTCGGCCGCTGGGAGGAGATCTTCGGCGGGGCCGCCCCGGCGATGGTCGACCGCCTCGCGCACCACGCCGAGATCGTCCGCCTCGAAGGGGACAGCTACCGGCTGCGCCGCACTACTTCAGGAGGCTGACGTTCTGGATCAACGGCCCCTCCACGCCGATGCCCTCACCCACCAGCGTGCCGAGTTCGGGAAGGGGCAGGGGCGGGTTGGCCGTGGCCGGGGAGGCGAGCACGCCCACCAGGGCGACGGCGGCGACGGCGGAGACGAGCGTGACGAGGGGGCGCATGCGTAGGTGTGGGCCTTTCGAGCGCAGGGGTCGATCTCGATCGGACACAGGGTGGCTGCCCCGCGTCACCGGGCGGGATGCGCCGGGCGCCCCTCCATCGCTCGTGAGAGGGAAAAGCGGGTATGGCCTGCATGAACGCCCCCATGCACCCGAACGGGTGATGGGTGGGAAGCGGTTTGATCCACTTGCTCAGGACGGGTCGTCCGCGAGTTCCGCGACGCCCGTGATCCGGTGCAGCGGGAACGTCCGTACCTCGTCCGCCGTGTGGTCGTACGCCGTCACGAAGCCGCCCTCGACCCGGACCGGGGCGATGACGCGCTGGCTGGCCGAGCCCTCGGCGTTGACGTAGCCGATCCACAGGGCCTCGCCGGTGAGGACCGCGGCCTGCATCGTCGCGAGGGTCTCGGCGGAGCCGGTGCGGGGCAGGGCACCGGACGGGGCCGGGTCCCCGGGCGTCGTCCTGCGGGGCATGGTGGTGGCGAGGTCACCGGCGCGGATGGCGCGGATCGCGGCCCCCAGCAGCGTGTCGTCCGGCGCCGGAGGGCCTTCCGGAACGGGCTCGGGGGCCGTGCGGGGCGGGGTGCGGTGGGCGTGGGCCCGGGTGATCAGGACGTCGCCCTGCGCGGACTCGGCGGCCGGCGCGAAACCCATCGCCCGCAGCCCGTCGAGCAGCGTCGCCGGGTCCGCCTGGGCGGCGAGGACGGTGGGCGCCAGACGCCGCAGCCCGAGGCCGTGCGACCGCTTGTCGGCGAGGATCTCGCTGAGCATCCCGTCGTCGTCGCAGCGCACGTACGCCGACGCCGCGCCGATCCGCAGATGGCCGTGGCGCCTGGCCACGTCGTCGATCAGATACGCGAGCGGCTGCGGGACCGGTGTACGCGAGTGGGCGGTCAGGAAGTCGTGCAGGTCGGACGCGCTCCGGCCCGCGTCCAGCGCCCGGCGCACCGACCCCGGCGTGAACCGGTACACCGTCGCGCCACCCTTCGACTCCACGTCCGCCAGGACGCCCAGCGTGTCGGCCAGCGGCCGCTTCAGCGGGCCGGGCGCGACGGCCGTCAGGTCCGCCTGCAGCAGCACGTGGTCCAGCGGCACGGGCAGC
>NZ_LRTR01000297.1 GCF_001550375.1 Streptomyces europaeiscabiei
GCCGGTGGTGGGTGGTGCCGCTCCGCCGCATCTCGCTCCGCTGCACGAGCTGGGGGACGGCGACGCGCAGCCCGACTGGTGGCGGGTCGGCGGAGGCGGTGGCCCCGGGGGCGCTGATCTCGGGTTCGGGCTCGGGGACTCCGTGCCGGGGTTCGTCGGCGGTGTGGAGATTCCCGAGCTGTTGAAGCCGCCGGCGGTGAAGGCGGAGGGGGAGAGCGGGGCGGTCGACAAGGCCGTCGGCGCCGCGGGGGCGGCCGAGAAGAGGGAGACCCCCTCGGCGGTCGTCACGGAGGCGGCCGGGTCCCGGCGGCGGCGGTTGCCGCTGCCCCGGTTGCGGCCCGCGGGTGGGGGGTGGAGCAATCCGCTGCTGTTGCTGGCCGCCGTGCTGCTGGTCGCGGGGGCGGTCATGGGGAGCCTGGTGCCGTTGGGGCTCGGGTGGCTGATCGCCTATCTGTCGCGGAGGCTGACGCCCGCCGAGTCGAAGTGGGCGGTCATGGGGATTCCGGGGGTGGTGGCTGCCGGGGGGATCGTCTGGCTGTGGGGGCGAACGGACGGGCGCTGGGGGGAGCCCGTCGCTCGGGGGCACATGGATGCCGCGCTCGCCGAGGCCTGGCCCTGGATGCTCCGTATCGCCGCCGTCTCCTCCGCGCTCTATCTCCTCTGGCGCTCCCAACGCCCCCGCTGACCAGGGGGTTTGCTTCGCCCCCGCCGCCCCTACCCGTCCCATCCTCAAGGGGCTGCGCCCCTTCGACCCCCCTCCAGCCCCTCCGGCGCGGGTCCGTCGTGGTTGCCCGCGCAGTTCCCCACGCCCCTGAAGAGGCAGGGGGCTGCGCCCCTGCCTCTTCAGCGGCCCCACTGCGCGACCTGTCCCCACGCACCCGCACCCGCACTCGACCCGCCCCC
>NZ_LRTR01000298.1 GCF_001550375.1 Streptomyces europaeiscabiei
CCGCACCCGCCCTCGACCCGCCCCCGACCCGCCCCCGACCCGCCACCCCGCCCGGCGCAAAATGGACGGCATGAACTCTCGCGCACTGACCGTCGGATTCGATCTCGACATGACGTTGATCGACTCGCGGCCCGGGATCCATGCCTGTTACGAGGCGCTGGCGGCGCGGACGGGGACGTACATAGACGCCGATCTGACGATCACCCGGCTGGGGCCGCCGCTCGCGGAGGAGCTGGCGCACTGGTTCCCGGCGGCGGAGATCCCGGCGATGGCGGACCTCTACCGGCAGATGTATCCGGCGATCGCGATCGCCGCGACCCCCGCGATGCCGGGCGCGCCGGAGGCGATCGCGGCGGTCCGGGCGGCCGGTGGGCGGGCGATCGTGGTCACCGCCAAGTACGAGCCCAACGCCAAGCTGCACCTGGAGCACCTCGGCATGGAGCCGGACGAACTCGTCGGTGACCTGTGGGCGGAGGCCAAGGCGGCGGCGCTGCGCGAGCACGGCGCGAGCGTGTACGTCGGCGACCACACCGGCGACGTACGCGGCGCCCGCAACGCACAGGCGTACGCGGTCGCCGTCGCCACCGGCCCCTGCGACGCACGGGAGCTGAGCGAGGCCGGTGCCGACGTCGTCCTCACGGACCTGACCGCGTTCCCGGAGTGGCTCGACACGCACCGGCGGACGCGCTCCCGGTAGCCCCGGAAAATCGGCAGGACTGCAGCAGGACTACGAACGTGCCTCGCGCGCCCTTCGGCGGCCCGCCGCCACGGACTGGAGGACTCCCGCGCCGGCGATGAGGAACCCGACGCCCATGAGCATGCTGAGGACGAACATGTAGGTGGGGAACGGAGTCGTTCCGAGGAACAGCGGGGCCACGGTGACGAGTGTGGCCACGGCGCCGACGAAGAACACGATGGCACCGGCACGGATCAGCCGGTCACCGGGTTCGGCGGAATTCGGTTGGGTTTTGTCACGCACCCGACCAGGGTAGTTCCCAGCGCGAGGGAACAGTCGGCCGACGTCTTGTCACCCGCCCCCGGACCAATAGGCTGGGGACCGGCGGGTCCGACGACCCGCTGTAGTGCTGTCCAGAGCAGTTTGCGCACACCGAGAACACTTTTCAGACGCATTTTCCGACGAGTACGAGGACGAGGACAGACGTGCCTACCGGCAAGGTCAAATGGTTCAACAGTGAGAAGGGCTTCGGCTTTCTCTCCCGCGACGACGGCGGTGACGTCTTCGTCCACTCCTCCGTACTGCCCGCCGGTGTCGACACCTTGAAGCCGGGCCAGAAGGTCGAGTTCGGGGTCGTCGCCGGTCAGCGCGGCGACCAGGCCCTCTCCGTGACGGTCCTGGAGCCGGCCCCCTCGGTCGCCGCCGCCCAGCGCAAGAAGCCCGACGAACTGGCCTCGATCGTGCAGGATCTGACGACGCTGCTGGAGAACATCACGCCGATGCTGGAGCGGGGCCGCTATCCCGACCGTGCCGCGGGCGGGAAGATCGCGGGTCTTCTCCGCGCCGTGGCCGACCAGTTGGACGTGTAGCCGCGACAACTCCCGGGGTGTCTAAGGAAAAGCGAGTGCGTCCGGGCCGAGGGGCGGTACCAGTCCCTCGGCCGCCGCGCGGGTGAGCAGGCCCCTGACCGCCGCGTAGCCGTCCTCGCCGAGGTCGGCCGTGAACTCGTTGACGTACAGGCCGATGTGCTGGTCGGCGACGGCCGGGTCCATCTCCTGGGCGTGTTCGAGGACGTACGGGCGGGAAGCCGCGGGGTCGTCCCAGGCCGCGCGGACGGAGGCGCGGATCGTCTCCACGAGCCCGGTCAGCGTCTCTGCCCCCAGCGAGCGCTTCGCGATGATCGCGCCCAGCGGGATCGGCAGCCCCGTCGTGTCCTCCCAGTGCTCGCCCATGTCGGCGAGCTTGTGGAGGCCGTAGTTCCGGTAGGTGAAGCGGGCCTCGTGGATGACGAGTCCGGCGTCGACCTCGCCGTCCCGCACGGCCGGCATGATCTCGTGGAACGGCATCACGACGATGCGGCCGACTCCGCCGGGCAGGGTGTCCGCCGCCCAGAGGCGGAAGAGGAGATACGCGGTCGAGCGCTCGCTCGGCACGGCCACCGTACGGCCGGTGAGGTCCGTGCCCGGCCCCCGCGTCAGTACCAGCGGACCGCAGCCCCGCCCGAGCGCACCGCCACAGGGCAGCAGCGCGTACTCGTCCAGGACGTACGGCAGCACGGCGTACGACACCTTCAGTACGTCGAGGTCGCCGCGCTCGGCCATACCGTTCGTGATGTCGATGTCCGCGAACGTCACGTCGGGCGCGGGCGCGCCGGGGATCCGGCCGTGTGCCCAGGCGTCGAAGACGAAGGTGTCGTTGGGGCAGGGCGAGTACGCCATCCGCAGTGCGCCGCTCCCGGCGGGGGTGGTCGCGCGGCTCATGGGCGTCGCCTCAGGACTCGTAGGGCTCATGGGGCTCGTCGGACTCGTAGGGCTCATGGGGGTCCCAACTCTCCAGTACGGGCGTCAGCTTCCCGAAGGCCTCGGTGAGTGCGGCCAGCGCGTCGCCGATGCGCCAGGCGGCGCGGTCGCGCGGGCCCACGGGGTTGGAGACGGCGCGCAGTTCGAGGACGGGCGTGGTGTGTGCGGCGGCGGCCTCGGCGACCCCGAAGCCCTCCATCGCCTCGGCCAGCGCACGCGGGTGGCGGGCTCGCAGGGAGTCCGCGCGCTCGGCGCTGCCGGTGACCGTGGAGACGGTGAGGACGGTGCCGGTGCGGGCACCGGTGGCGGTCGCGGCGGCACGTACGAGGTCCTGCGGCGGGTGGTGGGTGACGGTGCCGAAGCCCAGGTCGGTGACCGGAACGAAGCCGTCCGGCGTCTCGGCGCCCAGATCGGCCGCCGTGATCTCGTCGGCGAGGACGAGAGAGCCGAGGGGCGCCTCGGGCAGGAACCCGCCCGCGATACCGGCGGACACGACCAGCCCGTACGGCCTGCCCTCCAGGGCCGCGGCGGTCAGCGCGGCGGCGGAGGAGGCGGCGGCGAGGGCGGGGCCCACACCGGCGGCGAGGAGGTCGTAGTCGTGCGGGGGTGTCCGGAAGCAGTGGAGGGTGGCCGCCGGGAGCCGGGTCTCGGCGGCGGGGCCCGGGAGCGCTCGTGCCACCGCGTCCCGTTCGGCGGGGACGGCGGTGGCTACGAGGATGCGCATGGGCGGCGGCCGCGGATCAGGCGTCCGGGTTCTTCAGCTTGAAGTTCCAGACACCCTTGATCGCCGAACCCGAGGCGTTCTGCTCGACGATGCTGATCGTCAGCGACTTCTGGGCGGGCTGACCGGGCTGGGTGGCGAAGAGGCCCGGGTTCTCGAACGACCAGTACGTCTTGTCGAACGTGTCGCTGGTGGCCTGCTCCCCGTTGATCCACAGGGCCCAGCCCGTCTTCGCCACCTCCGGGTCGACGCCGATGCGCAGGGCCTTGCCCTCCGGCAGCTCGATCGACTTGGAGGGCTTCTCCTCCGCGCACTCCTTGGCCTGGGCGGCGTCGAGGGTCCGGTAGCACTCGGCCTCGGCGCTGATCGAGTCGGTGCCGATCGTGACGGTGGCCATCGGCGTCGGCTCATCGCAGGCCGACAGGACGAGAAGTCCGGCGGAAACGGCGCCGAGAGTGGCTGCGGCGCGACGGGAACGCGGGAAGGTCATGGGCGAAGGTTATCTGGCATGTCCAGGGGCGCCCTTACGTGGGGTACGGCGTGCCGGGCCGGCCCGGGAATCGGTCAGGCCACACGGGCGCGGGGCGCGCCGCCGTGACGGGCGGAGGAGAGCAGGCCGCGGACCGTGGTGAGCCAGCCCGCGGCGACGATCGCGGCGGCCACGGCCATCCCGAGGGTGCCGTTGAGGGGGAGGGCGATACCGATCGCGCCGCCGACCACCCACGACATCTGGAGCAGGGTCTCGGAGCGGGCGAAGGCGGAGGTCCGGACGAGTTCGGGGACGTCGCGCTGGATCAGCGCGTCCAGGCACAGCTTCGACAGTGCCTGCGAGAACCCGGCGACCGCGGCGAGGAAGGCGACGAAGAACCAGCCGAAGAACAGGGCCGCCGTGATCGCCACAGCGAGTTCGACACCGACGACGGTCACGATGATCAGTTCCGGCGAACGCTGCTTCGCCCACGCCCCCACGGCCGTGCCCAGCGCGTTTCCCGTACCGGCCGCCACGGCCACCATGCCCAGGGAGACGGCGGCGCTCTGCCCGTGGAGCGGGTGGATGCGCAGCAGGAACGCCAGGAAGAAGATCAGGAAGCCGGAGAGGCCGCGCAGCGCGGCGTTGGCGGTGAGGGCGTGGGTCACCGCCGGGCCGACCGTCCGCAGACCCGGCTTCTTCAGCGTCTCGCTGCGGTGCGGGCCGTGCAGATGCTCGGGGTCCGCCGCGAGCAGGGCCCTGTCCTCGCCCTTCGCCGAGTCGACCTTCGCGGGGAGCGTGAAGGAGAGGAACGTACCCGCGATGAAGATCACGAAGGCGCCGTAGAGCGGCCAGCGCGGGCCGAGCGCCTGCAGTCCGGCGCCGATGGGCGCGGCGATGCCGGTGGCGAGCAGGCCGCAGAGGGTGACCCGGGAGTTGGCCTTCACCAGGGAGAACCGGGGCGGGAGCAGCCTGGGTACGACCGCGCTGCGGACCACCCCGTACGCCTTCGACGCGACCAGGACGCCCAGGGCGGCGGGATAGAGCTCGATGCGGCCGGTCTCGACGGCGCCGACGAGGATCAGGGCGAGGAATGCCCTGGCCAGCATGGCGCAGGCCATCGCGGCGCGGCGGCCGTGCGGGAGGCGGTCCAGCAGGGGGCCGACGACGGGGGCGAGGAGGGCGAACGGGGCGAGGGTGATGGCGAGGTAGAGGGCGACGCGGCCGCGGGCCTCGTCGGTGGGGACCGAGAAGAAGACCGTGGAGGCGAGGGAGACGGTGATCATCACGTCGCCCGCGCCGTTCACACCGTGCAGCTCGATGAGTTTGCCGAGGCCGGACTCGCCGGCGCCGTGGGCGTGGGTGGCCTTGCGGATGCCTCGGGCGGGGCCGGTGAACGGGAGGTGCAGGGCGCGGCCCACCGAGCGGACGGCGCCGGTCACCCGACCCGATCCGCGCGCTCCGCCCCGCTCGGCGCCGGTCACCTCGTCATAGTGCCCCGAGAAAGGGGGGCGTAGTGCGTTTACCGCTCGTATGGCCCCGGTTCGGGAGGGGGTGTCCGCGGTGGGTGGGCCGGCCGCGGGTGGGCGGGGGCCGGCCGGGCGGTTTTTCGCGCCCCTGAAAGATTGGGCCCCGCGGGCCCGGAGGACGACGGCCCCGCGAGCGGAGAAGCATGGGGCGCCGCCCCTGCTTTTCGGGGGGAGCGGGGAACTGCGCGCGAAGCCTCCACACACCCGCAGCCGCCCGACGACCCTGGCCTCCCGAGTCCTCACGCGGCGCCGGACCGCAGGTCACGGCGGTTTCCCGCCAACAACTGACGGTGCCTGTCCAGCCTCCTCGGACCCCACTCCGGCCGAAGCCGAGCGCAGCGGAATCGCGGAACCGCTACGTCGGTGTGGGCGCAGAGCCTCGGAGAAGGTAGCGTGCATAGCGCGCCTGCGGCGGTTGTTCTCGGCCGCGCGCCTCTCGTTCATCCCGCAGAATGGATGACATAGGTGCGCCCGAGTGCGATCGGGCGCGGACGTCGACGCGGCCCCTTGGTCCGCTCCGTCCGCACCCCTCCGCCGAGGGAGGCGCACTCGTGAGACGGCGTAGGAGAGAAGCGATACCTGTGAGCGCAGCGACAACGCGAAGCCGCACCCCCGACCGTCTGTGTGCCGAGGCCGTCGACCTCGCCCGCGGCCTCGCGGAGGAGGCGGCCGCGCCAGGCGTGGTGGGTGAGCACGCGGGGCTCGTGTCCGAGGGCGACCGTGTCGTGACGCACTTCTTCGAGTGCAAGGAGATGGGCTACCGCGGCTGGCGCTGGGCCGTCACCGTCGCCCGGGCCTCACGCGCGAAGTTCGTGACACTGGACGAGGTCGTCCTGCTCCCGGGCCCCGACGCGCTGCTCGCGCCGGAGTGGGTGCCGTGGAGCGAGCGCCTCCGGCCCGGCGACATGGGCCCCGGCGACCTGCTGCCCACGGACGCCGAGGACCTGCGGCTGGAGCCCGGGTACTCCGGCGAGGACGAGCCGCTGCCGAACTCCCCGGTCTCGCACGACATGGCCGAGCTGGTGGAGGCGGAGGACGCCGAGGTCACCGCCGGGGTGCCGGCGAACCTGCCGTTCGCGCCGACCCGCGGGTCGATCGCCGCGGTCGCCGAGGAACTGGGCATGCGGCGGGCCCGGGTGCTGTCCCGGTACGGGCTGCACACGGCCGCGGACCGGTGGGAGGAAGGGTTCGGGGCGAAGACCGCGATGGCCCAGGCCGCGCCGGCGGCGTGCGTCAGCTGTGGGTTCCTCGTGGCGATCGGGGGGTCGCTCGGCCAGGCCTTCGGGGTGTGCGCGAACGAGTTCGCCCCGGCGGACGGGCGGATGGTCTCCCTGACGTACGGGTGCGGGGGGCACTCGGAGGCGGCGGTCATGCCGGCCACGCCTCGGCCGGCTCCGCCTCGGCTGGACGAGACGCGGGTGGACCCCTTCCCGCTGCGGCCGTCGCCGGACTCGGGGTCGGTGCCGGTGGGGTCGGAGGAGACCGAGTCCGAGGCGGATCTGGGGCACTCGTAGGGGCGTAGGGGCGTAGGGACGTTGGGTCGCGGGTTCGCCTGAGAAGCTCGGGGGTTCGGTGCGTCGGCGGGTGCGGGTCCGGTGGGGCTTCTCGCGCAGTTCCCCGCGCCCCTGAAGGATCCAGGCCCCTGCGGGCCTGAAAGGCGACGGCCCTGCGGGTCTGAAGGCGACGGGCCTGCGGGCGTGGAAAGCGATGGCCCTGCGGCGTGGAAGACCGCGGCCCGCGGCCTTGGAAGCGGTGGCCCTGCGGGTCTGAAGGCGACGGGCCTGCGGGTCTGAAGGCGAGGGCCTGCGGGTCTGAAGGTGACGGTCCTGCGGGCGTGGAAAGCGATGGCCCTGCGGCGTGGAAGACCGCGACCCGCGGCCTTGGAAGCGGTGGCCCTGCGGGTCTGAAGGCGAGGGGCTGCGGGTCTGAAGGCGACAGGCCTGCGGGTCTGGAGGCGAGGGGCTGCGGGTCTGGAGGCGACGGGCCTGCGGGGCTGGAGGCGAGGGGTTGCGGGTCTGAAAAGTACGGGGCGCAGGCCCTGCTTTTCAGGGGCGCGGGGAACTGCGCGACCAGCCCCCACCACCCGTACCCGCCGACGCACACGCACCCCCACCCCCCTGGGCGCCCGGCCGAAGCAGCGCAGCGACACGGTACCTTCGTGCACCAGGCGACATGGAAGGTGAACCGTGAGCAAGTTCGTGCAGCCGGCGGTCGAGGGTGCGGACCCGTTCGGGACGGCTCGGTTGCGGCGGGGCGTGCTCGACGCCTGGGCCACCAGTCCGGCCCGCTTCCGTGAGGATGCCAACGCCGAGGAGGATCTCGTCCTCGGCGGCTACCGGGACCGCCTCGTCGTGGAACTGGCGCAGAACGCCGCCGACGCCGCCGCGCGGGCCAAGGTGTCGGGGCGGCTGCGGCTCACCCTCCGGGACGGCGTCCTCGTCGCCGCCAACACCGGTGCCCCCCTGGACGCGGGCGGCGTCGAGTCGCTGTCCACACTCCGGGCGTCCGCGAAGCGGGACACCACGAGCGGCCATGACGGCACGGTGGGCCGGTTCGGCGTCGGTTTCGCCGCCGTGCTCTCCGTCACCGACGAGCCCGCCGTCGTCGGCCGGCACGGCGGTATCCGCTGGTCGCTCGCCGAGGCCCGGCTGCTCGCCGCCGACACCGCCCGGCACAGCCCGGGGCTGGGCGACGAGATCCGTCGGCGTGACGGGCATGTGCCGCTGCTGCGGCTGCCGTTCGCGGCCGAGGGGACCGCCCCGGACACGTACGACACCGTCGTCATCCTGCCGCTGCGCGACACCGCCGCCGCCGAGCTCGCCGAGCGGATGCTGCACGCGGTCGACGACGCCCTGCTCCTCGCGCTGCCCGGCCTCGAAGAGGTCGTCATCGAGATCGGCACCGGTGACGTACGGACGTTGCGACGGAGCGTGGAGGGGGCGCACGTCGTCGTCGAGGACTCACGGGACGGGGTCACGCGCTGGCGCACCGTCGCCGAGCACGGGGCACTGGAGGGCGCGCTGCTCGCCGACCGGCCCGTCGAGGAGCGGCTGCGGCCACACTGGTCCGTCACCTGGGCCGTGCCCACCGGACCCGACGGCGAGCCGGTCCGGCCGCGCACCAGCGCCGTCGTGCACGCGCCCACACCCAGCGAGGAGGCCCTCGGCGTACCCGCGCTGCTCATCGCCTCCTTCCCCCTGGACACGACCCGGCGGCACGCCGCGGCCGGGCCGCTCACCGACTTCCTCGTGCAGCGCGCGGCGGACGCGTACGCGGGTCTCCTCGCCGCCTGGGAGCCGGTCACCGAGGGCATCATCGACCTCGTGCCCGGTCCGCTGGGCAAGGGCGAGCTGGACGGCGCCCTGCGCCAGGCGATCCTCGAACGGCTGCCGCGGACCGCGTTCCTGCCGCGCGCGGTCGCACCCGAGCCCGACGACGACCTGCCCGCCGCCCTCCGCCCCCGTGACGCCGAGGTCGTCGAGGGGGCCGGCGCCGAGACCGTGCAGGTCCTCGCCGACGTGCTGCCCAGCCTGCTGCCCGCCGGGCTCGAACGGCGCGCGGAGCTGCGTACGTTGGGTGTCGCGCGCCTTCCGCTGGGCGACGCGATCGACCGGCTCGCGGGCCTGGAGAAGGAGCCCGACTGGTGGCGGCGGCTGTACGACAGCCTCGCGGGGGTGGATCCGGACCGGTTGTCCGGCCTCCCCGTCCCGCTCGCGGACGGGCGGACCACCATCGGGCCCCGCCAGGTGCTCCTGCCGATCCCCGACGGGCCGCAGACAGCCCCCGAGACCCTGGCCCGCCTCGGCCTGAAGGTCGCCCACCCGGACGCCGCCCATCCGCTTCTGGAGAAGCTGGGCGCCCTGCCCGCGACCCCGCGTGCCGTGCTCACCACCCCGCAGGTACGGGCCGCCGTGGCCGCGTCGCTGGACGACGAGGGCGGCGTCTGGGACGAGGAGGACGGACGGCCGGACGCCGACGAACTGGCCGACCTCGTCCTCGCCCTGGTCCGCGACGCGGCCCTCGACCCCGGCGACGAACCCTGGCTCGGCGCCCTCGCCCTGACCGACGAGGACGGCGAACTGGCGCCCGCCGGTGAACTCGTCCTCCCCGGCAGCCCCTTCGCCCGGGTCATCCGCGAGGACGAACTCGCCTTCGTGGACGGCGAACTGGCCGACCGCTGGGGCGAACAGCCCCTGGCCGCCTGCGGTGTTCTGGCCAACTTCGCCCTCGTACGCGCCACCGACGTCGTCCTCGACCCGGACGAACTGGAGCCGCGCGACGGTGACTTCGCCGAGCCCGACGACCCGGGGCTGCTCGACGCGGTGGACGTGTGGTCCGAGGACATCCTCGACCGGTTCCCGGACAGCCCCGTGCCGCCCGTCGCGACGGAGATCGTGGCCGTGCGGGACCTGGACCTCGTCGACGAGGACCGCTGGCCGGAGGCGCTCGCCCTGCTGGCCCGGCCCCCGCTGCGCGACGCCCTCGTCCAGCCGGTGCGCATCCTGCTCCCGGACGGCACGCACGAGGTCGTACGCCCCTACACGGCCTGGTGGCTGCGCGGGCACCCGGTCCTCGACGGCCGCCGCCCGGCGGGCCTCCTCGCGGCCG
>NZ_LRTR01000299.1 GCF_001550375.1 Streptomyces europaeiscabiei
CTCCTGCACGGCCTGTACGACGAGGCCGACGCCACCGGCTTCGACGACGAGCAGGTCCTGCGGGCGCTGGGCGTCCGCACCTCGGTGGCCGCGCTGCTGGACGAGCCGGGCGGCGCCGCCGAGCTGCTGGACCGCCTGGCCGACCCGGACCTTCCCGTGTCCGCCGCCCAGCTCCACGGCCTGTACGGCGCCCTGGCCGACCTCGACCCCGAGCAGGTGACCCTGCCGGACGACGTGCGCGCCGTGGTGGACGGCGAGGTGACGGTCGTGGACGCGGCCGACGCCGTCGTCGTCGACTCCCCCGACCTGCTGCCCTTCACCTCCGGTATGCCCCTGCTCCCCGTACGGCCTTCACGGGCCGCCGAGTTGGCCGAGCTGTTCCAGGTGCGAAGGCTCAGCGAGTCGGTGACCGGGGGCGTGGACTCGCAGGGCACGGAGCACGACGTACCGGAGCCGGTACGGGTCCTGCTCGGCCCGGCCACCCCCTCGTCGTACGTCGAGCACGAGGAACTCGTCGTCGACGGCGTCGAGCTGGACTGGCGCCGCACCCGCGACGGCGTACTGCACGCCTCCACCCTCGAAGGGGTCGCCGCCGGGCTAGCCTGGGCGGCGGGGCAGTGGCCGCGCCGCTTCGAGGTGGCCGCGCTGCTCGAAGACCCGTCCCGGGCGCCGGAGTTGGCCCGGGACCGCTGGTTCGACTGAGTGCGCACGAGCGAGGTCTGATTGTTCCGGGTTCGGGTACGTACGGCAGGAGAGGTGGGCACACGATGACGGCGCGGGTCACGGCGGTGAGCGCGAACGAGACGTACTCCTTCAGCAAGCCGAACCGGACGAGCATCACGCTGCTCACCGGTCTCGGCGTCGAGGGCGACGTCCACGCGGGGAAGACCGTCAAGCACCGGTTCCGGATGACGTACGAGCCGGACGCGCCCAATCTGCGTCAGGTGCACCTCATCCACGAGGAGCTCTTCGACGAGCTGGCCGCGAAGGGCTTCACCGTCGCGGCCGGTCAGCTCGGCGAGAACGTCTCCACGCGCGGGGTCGACCTGCTCGGGCTGCCCACGGGCGCGCTGCTGCACCTCGGTGACGAGGCGGTCGTGGAGGTCACGGGGCTCCGCAACCCGTGCTCGCAGATCAACACGTTCCAGCAGGGGCTGTTGAAGGAGGTCTTCGAACTCGACGCCGTGACAGGGGACTTCACCTTCAAGTCCGGGATCATGGGGGTGGTCCGGCAGGGGGGAACGGTCCGTCCCGGAGACGCGATCGGCGTCGAGCTTCCGGTGGGGCCGCATCACCCGCTGGAGCGCGTATAGCGGCTTTTGCCGGGTTGTGCACGAGGTCGACTGTGATCTGGGCAACATCTCCACCGGAAACTCGAATCTCGTACAACCATTCGCCCCCCTCGTGGATCTGATCACCCGAGCCGACGGGTTTCTCAGGAGTCACTCGACTCCCGGAAGTCGACCGGCTCAACAGACCTGAACCGGATCTCGTGCGGCCCACCGTCCGTGAGATCCCTTCCACGTGGGGAAAACATTGCGTAAGCGTGCCACTCTGGGTGTTGTCGTCACCGGCGCCCTGGCTCTGACCGCCCTCGCTGCTCCGGCCGCGCAGGCGGACGAGAAGTACGGCAACATCAAGATCAGCAGCGTCTCCGTCAACGGAGGCAAGGCCGTCGTCATCGGCGCGAAGGCCAAGAAGACGATCACGCTCAAGTTCACCGTCGCGGACAACTCCGGTCACCGGATGGCCACCGCGTACCTGTACCGCGGCAGCAGCATCGACACAGCCGACAGCGCGGCCTCGCCGAGCAAGGACCCGATCACCTGCAAGAAGGTGACCTCCACCAAGTCGAACTGCTCGGCGACCTTCACGTTCACGCCGAACTCCAACGCGATCAACTCCGTCGCCGGTACGTGGAAGACCTGGGCGATCGCCCAGGCCAAGGACTACGACTACGTCCAGAAGGACAACCTCAAGTCCTTCAAGGTCCTGCGTGCCAGCCAGCTCACGGGCGCCAACGCCTCCCCGGAGCCGGTGGCCAAGGGTGCGACGATCACGGTCACCAGCAAGCTGACCCGCGCCAACTGGAACACCGGGGTGAACGGTGCTCTCGGCGGCCAGCCGGTGCAGCTCCAGTTCAAGAAGAGCGGCACGTCCACCTACAAGGCGGTCAAGACCGTCAACTCGGCCTCCACGGGCGATGTGTCCACCACGGTGAAGGCGAGCGCCGACGGCACGTACCGCTACGTCTTCGCGGGCACCTCGACCACGGCTGCCGCGACCGCCGCGGGCGACACCATCGACGTGCAGTAAGCAGCGAGCCCCAGGGCTCACCCCTCCCGGTCGGCCTGGCGCCGTAGCGGGAGGCAGGGGGGACGCGTCGGGTGAACCGGCGCGTCCCCCCGACGCACCAGAGCACGCGGGTCAACGGGCCCGCGATCACGGGGGCCGATGTGACGACGACCGTCGGGCCCCATTTGCCACCGGGGGAACACATGCGTATCCGAACCACCGCGGTCGCCGTCTCCGGCGCCCTCGCCCTCTCTGCCTTCGCCGCTCCGGCCGTGTACGCCGCGGACGACTCGGCGAACGGCATCGCCACCTCCCCGCAGTGGGCGGCGGTCACCGCAGGCACCGGGCCGTCCGCGTTCGGCGCGGCCACCACCGCCGACGCGACGGCGGGCCCCGACGTCTCCTTCTCCGGCATGAAGGTGAACGGCGGCAAGCCGATCGTCGTCGGCGCGACCAAGCACCGCACGGTGTCGGTCACCTACAAGCTCACGCACGCCGCGGACGTGGACATCGCCGACGAGGACTTCGCCAACGGGCCTTTCCTCTATCTCAAGTCGCTGCCCGCCTCGTTGGAGGACACACTCGAGAACCCGGTGCTCTTCGGCGACGAGGCGGCGTCCTGCACGGCCACCTCCACGACCACCGCCAACTGCAAGGCGCTCATCGACATCAGGCCGGCCGACGGTGAACTCGTCAACGCGTACGCCAAGACCTGGAAGGCCGGTGGTCTCGCCATCCAGTTCGACGAGGACGCCGCGGACATGGGCGAGACCTGGCAGGGCGGGCTCGGCACCGCCAAGGTCCAGCGCGAGACGCGGCTCACCGGTGCCAACGCGGCCCCCGAGCCCGTCAAGAAGGGCAAGACCATCACGGTCACGAGCAAGCTGACCCGCGCGAACTGGGACACCAACAAGTTCCCGGCGTACGGCGGCCAGTCCGTGAAGCTGCAGTTCAAGAAGAAGGGCACGTCCGTCTACAAGGACGTCAAGACGGTCAAGACGTCCTCCGCGGGCGCCCTGAAGACCACCGTCAAGGCGACCGTCGACGGCACGTACCGCTTCGTCTTCGCGGGCAGCTCGGGCACGGCGGCCGTGACGTCGGCGGCCGACGCCATCGACGTGAAGTAGGCGCGGCAGCCGTAAGAGGCGTGGGCGCCGGCTCCGGGGTTTCCCGGGGCCGGCGCCTTTTCGTAAGCCGTGAGGTGAGTCGTGAAGTGGTGACGTGAAGTGGTGACGTGAGAGAAGTGGGCTGCTCCGTCAGAGCGTCGGGAAGATCAGGGCGAAGAAGAGCCACAGCAGCACGGCCCAGAAGAGTGCCGCCGCCAGCGACACGAGCAGGGAACTGCGCCACTTCAGCACCAGGAACGGGAAGAGCACCAGGGCCGCCAAGTAACCGGCCACGTCGATGGAGACGCGGGCGGCTTCGCCGAGGGTTCGCGCGCGGCCGGCGGTGATGTAGCGCAGCAGCCGCTGCGAGGCGAAGCCGTACAGCCCGAAGACGATGGGGAAGAACCACAACGGTGTGATCGTGACCAGCTCGGTCTCCGAGAACTCGTCGAACATGACCAGATAGACGAGACCGGCGCCCATGAGCCCGGCGATCAGCGCGGTCACGTAGAGGGCGGTCAGAGCGGGCGGCTCGATGGCGCCGGCCGGCACGGGGACCGCCGAAGCGTACGGAACGTCGGGAGCCGGGACCCGGACCACCTGGTGGCAGTGTGGGCAACGGACGTCCTGCCCGACCCGGTCGGCCGGAGCCGAGATCAGGTGTCCGCACGGGGCGTGGAATTCCACCTGCTGGTACGGGTTCATGAAGCTGCTTCTCCCCACCCTGTTCTCCGTGCCGCCTCCCGGTGCCGCTCGATGCCGGTGCCACGACGGCGCGACCTCGACGAGGCCGGTCAGAGGCGAGGACGCCCGCCGGGGGTGTCCGGTTTCGGGCGCGGGGCGTACGGCCTACGCCGGGAAGCGGCGGTCCACCCACCTCCACAGGAACTCCAGTACGGCCGACGCCCCCGCCGCGATGGCGACCGCGATCCACGGCATCGTCGTCCCCACCAGCCGCAGGGCGAAGAAGTCCTGGAGCGAGGGCACGACGAGGACCACCAGGAAGCAGGCACCCATCGCGGCGACCAGGCCCAGGCGCCACCAGGTGTACGGGCGGGCGATGATGGCCAGCACCCACATGGAGATCAGGAAGAGGGTCAGGGTCGCCGCGCTGGTCTCGGCCTCCAGCGCGCCCTCGCCCGCGTAGTGGTGGCGGGCGATCAGATAGGTGGCGAAGGTGGCCACGGCCGCCAGCACGCCGCCCGGGATCGCGTACCGCATCACGCGCCGCACGAAGTGGGGTTTCGCGCGCTCCTTGTTGGGGGCCAGGGCGAGGAAGAAGGCCGGGATGCCGATCGTCAGGGTCGAGAGGAGCGTCAGGTGGCGGGGGAGGAAGGGGTACTCCACCTGCCAGCAGGCCACCAGGGCGGCGAGGAGCACCGAGTAGACCGTCTTCACCAGGAAGAGGGTGGCGACGCGGGTGATGTTGCCGATGACCCGTCGGCCCTCCGCGACCACCGACGGCAGCGTCGCGAAGCTGTTGTTGAGGAGGACGATCTGGGCGACGGCCCTGGTCGCCTCCGAGCCCGAGCCCATCGCCACACCGATGTCGGCGTCCTTGAGGGCCAGCACGTCGTTCACGCCGTCGCCCGTCATCGCGACCGTGTGGCCGTGGGACTGCAGCGCGCCGACCATGTCCCGTTTCTGCTGCGGGGTGACCCGGCCGAAGACCGTGCCGGAGTCGAGGGCCTCCGCCATGCCGTCGCGTTCGGCGGGGAGCCGGCGGGCGTCGACGACCTCTCCGGTGAGGCCCAGCTTTCCGGCCACCGCGCCGACCGACACCGCGTTGTCGCCGGAGATGACCTTCGCCCGTACGTCCTGCTCCTCGAAGTAGCGGAGGGTGTCGGCGGCGTCGGGGCGCAGCCGCTGTTCGAGGACGACGAGGGCGGTGGGGTACGCCCCCCGGGTGATCTCCGGGTCGTCCAGCTCCCGGGTCACCCGGGCCAGCAGCAGTACCCGTAGCCCCTCCTCGTTCAGCCGTTCGGTCTCGGTGAGGGCCGGGGCGTCCTCGGGGAGCAGGACGTCGGGGGCGCCGAGCAGCCAGGTGCTGGACTCGCCGTCGCCCTCGCTGAAGGAGGCGCCGCTGTACTTGCGGGCCGAGGAGAAGGGGAGGGACTCGGTGCAGCGCCAGTCCTCGCTGTCCGGGTAGGCGTCGATGACGGCCTGGAGGGAGGCGTTCGGGCGGGGGTCAGATTCGCCGAGTGCGCCGAGGACCCTTCGTACGTACGCCTCGTCGACGCCGTCGAGAGGGCGCAGTTCCGTGACGTCCATGCCGCCCTCGGTGAGGGTGCCCGTCTTGTCGAGGCAGACGGTGTCGACGCGGGCCAGGCCCTCGATGGCCGGCAGCTCCTGGACCAGGCACTGCTTGCGGCCGAGGCGGATCACCCCGATCGCGAAGGCGACGGAGGTGAGGAGGACGAGGCCCTCGGGGACCATCGGCACGATGCCGCCGACCGTGCGGGCGACGGAGTCCTTGAAGTCGTTCTCCTTGACGATCAGCTGGCTGATGATCAGGCCGACAGCGGTCGGGATCATCATCCAGGTGACGTACTTGAGGATCGTGGAGATGCCGGAACGCAGCTCGGAGTGGACGAGGGTGAAGCGGCTCGCCTCCTCCGCCAGCTGGGCCGCGTACGCCTCCCGGCCCACCTTCGTCGCGGTGAACGCACCGCCGCCTGCGACCACGAAACTGCCTGACATCACCTGGTCACCGGGTTGTTTGACGACCGGGTCGGCCTCGCCGGTGAGCAGCGACTCGTCGATCTCCAGGCCGTCGGTCTCGACGCACTCGCCGTCGACGACGATCTTGTCGCCGGGGCCGATCTCGATGACGTCCCCGAGCACGACGTCGGAGGTGCCGACCGGTGCGGCGACCCCGTCCCGCCGGACCGTCGGCTTCGCCTCGCCGATGACCGCGAGGGAGTCGAGGGTCTTCTTCGCCCGCCACTCCTGGATGATGCCGATGCCCGTGTTGGCCAGGATCACGTAGCCGAAGAGGCTGTCCTGGAACGGTGCCACGAACAGCATGACCAGCCAGAGCACGCCGATGATCGCGTTGAACCGGGTGAAGACGTTCGCGCGGACGATTTCCACCGTGGAGCGGCTGCTCCGCACGGGTACGTCGTTCACCTCGCCGCGGGCCACTCGATCGGCCACCTCGGCGGCCGTCAGACCACGCGCCCGCCCCGGGTGTTTCGCGGCCGGGACGGCTGTGGGGTGCACAGGATCGAGTTCGGTACCCGCGTCGATGTGCGTCATGCACTCGACGGTACGTGCGGATTTGGGGGTTCACCCGCCGAGTGGGCGAAAGATCCGACCTGGGGAGGAGGGGGGAGAGGGGGCCGTGGTGCCGTGGTCGTACACGACAGTTCGTACGGTCCGGGCTCGTACGGTCGGTCCGGGCTCGTATGGTCGGTCCCGGCTCGTACGGTCGGTCCGGGCTCGTACGGCTGGTCCGGGCTCGTATGGTCGGTCCCGGCTCGTATGGCCGGCCCCGGTGGAGGGCGTGCCTACTCGACGGGCGTCACATCGGCGGCCCCGGCCCCGGCCCCGGCCTCGGCGGCGGCCTTGCGCTCCGCGTCTCTCCTGATCGCCGCGTCCCGTCGGCGCACGTAGTAGATGCCGATGAACCCGAGCCCGCCGCCCGCCAGGCAGGTCCACACCCACCAGGTGTGCCCGTGGTCCTCGTACCAGCCGTAGAAGGGGAGCTGGACGACGAAGAGGACGAGCCACAGGATCGTGCCGCCGATGATGGTCGGCACGATGGGCCCCTCCAGGGGGGCCGGTGCCTCGTGCTTGGGGGTCCACTTCGCCATGAGGCACAGCTTACGAGGCGGACGGGTCTACGCGCGGAGATGGCGGTTACTGAATCATATGTTCATACTGAAACGGTTTCTGTCTGGCTACTTCTGTTCGTAGAAAACTCCAACAGCGCCGGAGGGCCCGTTGGGGATGAGGTCTCGCATGTCCCCGCAGGGTTCCCTCGACCGCTACTTCAGGATCACGGAGCGCGGCAGCACGCTGTCGCGCGAGATCCGGGGTGGTCTGGCCACCTTCTTCGCGATGGCGTACATCATCGTGCTGAACCCGATCATCCTGAGCAGCGCGAAGGACATGTACGGGCATCAGCTGGACTACGGCCAGCTGGTCACCGCGACCGCGGTCACCGCCGCGTTCACCACGCTCCTCATGGGTGTCATCGGCAACGTGCCGATCGCGCTGGCGGCGGGCCTCGGTGTGAACACGGTCGTCGCGCTGCAGCTCGCGCCGCGGATGTCGTGGCCGGATGCGATGGGCATGGTCGTGTTGGCCGGTTTCATCGTGATGCTGCTGGTGGCGACGGGCCTGCGGGAGCGGGTCATGAACGCCGTGCCGCTGAGTCTGCGCAAGGGCATCTCCATCGGTATCGGCCTGTTCATCATGCTGATCGGGCTGGTGGACTCCGGCTTCGTCACCCGTATCCCGGACGTCGCGAAGACGACCGTGCCGCTCCAGCTGGGCGCGAGCGGGCACCTCGACGGCTGGCCGGTGCTCGTCTTCGTCCTCGGCGCGCTGCTGACGCTCGCGCTGATCGTGCGCAAGGTGCCGGGCGCGATCCTCATCTCGATCGTCGCGATGACGCTGCTCGCGGTCGGCATCGAGGCCATCGCCAAGCTGCCCGCGGGCTCCTGGGGTCTCACCACCCCGAAGTGGCCCGGCAACCCGGTCGCGACCCCCGACTTCGGGCTGCTCGGCGAGGTCAGTCTGTTCGGCGGCTTCTCGAAGGTCGGTGTGCTGACCGGTGCACTCTTCGTCTTCACGGTCCTGCTGTCGTGCTTCTTCGATGCGATGGGCACGATCATGGGCGTCGGCGACGAGGCCAGGCTGACCGACGCGGACGGTCAGCTGCCGGGCATCAACAAGGTGTTGTTCGTCGACGGCATCGCGGTCGCGGCCGGTGGTGCCAGTTCCTCGTCCGCCACGACCTGTTTCGTGGAGTCGACGGCCGGTGTGGGCGAGGGGGCGCGCACGGGCTTCGCCAACGTGGTCACCGGTGCTCTGTTCGCGGTCGCGCTGTTCCTGACGCCGGTCGCCACGATGGTTCCCTCCCAGGCGGCCACTCCGGCGCTGCTCGCGGTCGGGTTCCTGATCCTCGCGAACTCCGTCCGCGAGATCGACTGGGCCGACTACACGATCGCGATCCCGGCCTTCGTGACGATGGTGATGATGCCGTTCACCTACTCGATCACCAACGGCATCGGCATGGGCTTCATCACCTTTGTCGTCCTGCGTCTGGCCGCTGGTCGTGGACGCGAGGTTCCGGCCGCGATGTACGTGGTGTCGGCGGTCTTCGTCTTCTACTACCTGATGCCGGCGCTGGGGCTGACGTGAGCGGCGCCCGGGTCCCTCACGTCACCCCGTAGAACTTCTCCGTCTCCTCGACCGCGGTCTGGAACCGCTCGTCGAAGTCGTCCCGGATGAGCGTCCCGATCACATAGTCCTGGACGCTCATTCCCCTTTTCGCCGCGTGGGTCCGGAGCCGTTCGAGCAGCTCCCCGTCTATCCGCAGGCTGAGCACAGTGGTCCCCATGTGTACAAGATTCAGGTGCGCCCTGGTCTGTCACGTCACGTTCTGCGTACTGGTCACTCATATGAGTGACAAGAGGGCCGGGGGCGGCATGAGTGGCGGGGTTCACGGGCACAGCCGTGGAGTTCCGGTGGTCTTTAGCGAGAGTAATGAGTTACGCTAAAGAACATGCCTGACCTGAACCATGGCGACGACGAGGCCGCTGTGAACGCCCTCCGTTCCGCCGTGATGCGCCTGTCCCGCCGGCTCAAGCACCAGCGGGTCGACGAGTCGCTGAGCCCCACCGAGATGTCGGTCCTCGGCACGCTCGCCCGTTGCGGCACCGCCACCCCCGGTGAGCTGGCCCGCAAGGAGCATGTGCAGCCGCCGTCGATGACCCGGATCGTCGCCCTGCTGGAGAGCAAGGGGCTGGTGAAGCTGGAGCCGCACCCCGAGGACCGGCGGCAGAAGGTGGTCACCCAGACCGAGCGGGCCGAGGCGATGCTGGAGGAGAGCCGCCGCAAACGCAACGCGTTCCTCGCCACCCTCGTGGAGGGCCTCGGCGCGGACGAGTGGGAGAAACTGCGCGCGGCCGCGCCGGTGCTGGAGAAGCTCGCGCATCTGTGACCCGGCGCCCGGCCACCGGGTGCGCCGCCGCCGTAGGGGGTACGCCGGATCGGCCGCCGGTACGCCCCGGCCGACAGCCCGTACGCCGTCAGGGGCGGGCATGGGCCGACCCGAAAACCAGCAGACAGAACAGGAGCGGTGAGGCTTACGCAACCGCACGACATGCACACGTTTCACGCAAGGAGGCGACCCCTTTGAGTACGGGCCCCGGAGCAGCTTCCGTCCCCGCACCACCGACCCCTCACGACCCCCCGCCCACACCCGACGCACCGGAAGCACCACCGGATACCACCGGCCCGCCGACGACCGCCTCCGGTTCTTCGACGGCGGCCTCCGGTTCTTCGACGACCGCCTCCGGCTCTTCGGTGAGCGCCCCCGAGGCTTCCGGCACGGCCCCTGCCGTCCCCGCAGTCCCCGCCGCACCTGCCGTCCCCGCCTCCTCGTCCTCCTCCGACCCGTCGCCCGTCCGCCCCGCCCCTCGTGAACGTGTGTCCATGTTCCGGTCGTTGCGGGTGCGGAACTACCGGCTGTTCTTCGTCGGGCAGGTGGTGTCGAACATCGGCACGTGGATGCAGCGGATCGCGCAGGACTGGCTGGTGCTGAGCCTGGCGGGGTCGTCCACGGCCGTCGGTGTGACGATGGCGCTGCAGTTCCTGCCGATGCTGCTGTTCGGGCTCTACGGCGGGGTGCTGGTCGACCGGTTCCCGAAGCGGCGGCTGCTGTTCCTGACGCAGACGTCGATGGCGGTGACAGGGCTGGCGCTCGCCGTCCTGACGCTCTCCGGGCATGTCCAGGTGTGGCACGTGTACGTCGCCGCCTTCGCCGTGGGCATGGCCACCGTGGTGGACAACCCGGCTCGGCAGTCCTTCGTGTCGGAGATGGTCGGCCCGGACCAGCTGCAGAACGCGGTCAGCCTCAACTCCGCGAACTTCCAGTCGGCCCGTCTGGTCGGCCCCGCCGTCGCCGGTGTGCTGATCACCACCGTCGGCACGGGCTGGGCCTTCCTCTACAACGGTCTCTCCTTCATCGCCCCCATCATCGGCCTGCTGCTGATGCGGACCCGCGACCTGCACCCCGTCCGCCCCGCCCCGCGTGCCAAGGGGCAGCTCCGCGAGGGCCTGCGCTATGTGGCCCGCCGCCCCGAACTGCTCTGGCCCATCGTCCTCGTCGGCTTCATCGGCACCTTCGGCTTCAACTTCCCCGTCTGGCTGTCGGCGTACGCGGACGACGTGTTCCACTCGGACGCCGGCTCGTACAGCCTCTTCAACACACTCATGGCGGTCGGCTCGGTGGCCGGCGCGCTGCTCGCGGCCCGTCGCGGCACCGCCCGGCTGCGGGTGCTGATCGGCGGCGCGCTCGCCTTCGGCCTGCTGGAGATCGTGGCCGCGCTGGCACCGGCGTACTGGATGTTCGCCCTGCTCATGGTGCCGCTAGGGATGTTCGGCCTGACGGTGAACGTCACCACCAACACGGCCATCCAGATGAACACCGATCCCGCGATGCGCGGCCGTGTCATGGCCCTCTACATGATGGTCTTCCTCGGCGGCACCCCACTGGGCGCGCCGATCGCCGGCTGGGCCACCGACGCGTACGGCGCCCGTGCGGGCTTCGTCGCCGGCGGCGTCGTCTCCACGGTCGCCGCGGTCGTCGTGGGTCTGGTCCTCGTCCGGGCCGGCGGACTGCGGCTGTCGCTGGGGTGGAACCAGGGCCACCCCCGGGTGCGGTTCGTGCCCAAGGGCCAGGCCGAGGGGCAGCACGAGGGGCAGCACGAGGAGCAGGCGGTTCCCGTGACGACCGCGGCCTAGTGCCGCGGCAGGCAACGTTCGCCCCGTCGCGGCGCCCGGCACGCCGAGAGCACGCACCGGACGCGGCTCCTTCACGGGCAAAACGCCGCCTGCCGCGGCACTGGTACTGAAAGGGTGGCGGTCATGAGTGCGATGAGTACCGTGCGGCTGTTCGCCGCGGTGTTGCCGCCCGCCGATGTCGTCGAGGAACTCGGCCTGGCGATCGGGGAGTTGAAAGGCCTGGCCGGTGCGGACCGGTTGCGCTGGACCGAGCCGCCCGGCTGGCATTTCACGCTCGCCTTCTACGGAGGGGTCGACGAGGACGTCGTACCGGAGCTGTCGCGGCGCCTGGAGCGGGCCGCGCGGCGGAGCGAGCCGTTTCCGCTGGCGGTGCGCGGCGGCGGCCAGTTCGGGCACGGCCGGGCGTTGTGGGCGGGGGCCGAGGGGGACCTCGGCGCCCTGCGGCTGCTGGCCGACCGGGCGGAGGCGGCGGCGCGCAAGGCCGGGCTGCCGATGGGGGAGCACCGCCGGTACACACCCCATCTGACGGTGGCCCGCAGCCGGGAGGACTTCGACGTACGGCCGTACGTCGCCGCGCTCGACGCCTTCGCCGGGCGTACGTGGACGGTGTCCGACCTCGCGCTGGTGCGCAGCAACCTGCCGACGTCCGGGGTGCCGGGGGAGCAGCCGCGGTACGAGGCGGTCGGGCGCTGGGGGCTCGGGGTGGCCGGATGACCGTTCGGGCCGGCGGTTAGGCTCGGGGGGTGGACCCGAAGACCCGTAACCGGATCATGGCCGGTGTGCTTGTGCTGATGTTCGCGGTGGTTGCTCTCGCGGCGGCGCTTGGCAGGTGACCGTCGCGTTCCGGCGACCGTCGGGGAACTGCGGACCGTGTTGATCTGCGGCCCGTGTTGATGTGCGGCCCGGTGGGGGCTTGTCGCGCAGTTCCCCGCGCCCCTTACGGGGCCCTCACCAGGGCCTCACCAGGCGAAGGCCTCCGGGGACGGGCCCGGGCCCGGGAAGATCTCGTCCAGGGCCGCCAGAAGTTCCCCCGACAGCTCCAGCTCGGCCGCGCGGATCGCGGATTCGAGTTGCTGGGCCGTGCGCGGGCCGACGATCGGGCCGGTGACGCCGGGGCGGGTCAGGAGCCAGGCGAGGGCTGCCTCGCCCGGTTCGATGCCGTGCTTGTCGAGGAGGTCCTCGTACGCCTGGACCTGGGCGCGTACGGCGCCGTCGGCGAGGGCGTCGGCGGAACGGCCCGAGCTGCGGCGGCCGTCCTTGGCCTCCTTCCTGATGACCCCGCCGAGGAGCCCGCCGTGCAGCGGTGACCAGGGGATGACCCCGAGTCCGTACTCCTGCGCGGCCGGGATGACCTCCATCTCGGCACGGCGTTCGGCGAGGTTGTAGAGGCACTGCTCGCTGACGAGGCCGATGGTGCCGCCCCGGCGGGCGGCGATCTCGTTCGCCTGGGCGATCTTGTAGCCGGGGAAGTTGCTGGACCCGGCGTAGAGGATCTTGCCCTGCTGGACCAGGACGTCGACGGCCTGCCAGATCTCCTCGAAGGGGGTGGCCCGGTCGATGTGGTGGAACTGGTAGACGTCGATGTGGTCCGTCCGCAGCCGCTTGAGGCTGGCGTCCACGGCCCGCCGGATGTTCAGGGCGGAGAGCTTGTCGTGGTTGGGCCAGGAGTCGGCGGAAGCCGCCATGTTCCCGTACACCTTGGTCGCGAGCACGACCTTGTCGCGGCGCTCGCCGCCCTTCGCGAACCAGTTGCCGATGATGCTCTCGGTGCGGCCCTTGTTCTCGCCCCAGCCGTACACGTTCGCCGTGTCGAAGAAGTTGATGCCCGCGTCCAGCGCCGCGTCCATGATCGCGTGGCTGTCCGCTTCGTCCGTCTGTGGACCGAAGTTCATCGTGCCGAGGACCAGCCGGCTGACCTTGAGTCCTGTGCGTCCGAGCTGTGTGTACTTCATGACTCCCCAGCCAAGGCGGTGGAGTGCGCTCTAGGCAAGCGCGGGCGGATGCGTGGTGGTCCGGGCGGAGAAGATCTTGACGCTAACTGGTGGTTAGTGCTTTCCTTCGGTAAGTATGAGCTTGAACTTTCAAGCGCCACTCTCCGATGGGAGCATCGTGACCCCCACCACGCCTGCCCGCCGCGCCCTCGTGGCCGTCCTCGCGGCCGTCGCGCTCACCTCCACCGTCGCCGTCGTACCCGCCGTCGCGGCACCGACGGCGGTCGCCGAGCGGGGCGCGTACGGCGATGCCGCGCGCGTCGGCCACTACCAGAAGGCCGTCGCCGTACGGGTCCTCAAGGGGGTGTTCGAGGACGGCGACACGGCGGTCGTGGACCGTTACGTACGGCCGGACTACATCCAGCACAACCCGCTCGCGCCGGACGGGGCGGAGACGCTGAAGGGGCTCGCGGCGGCGGTGAGCGGGCAGTTCCCGGACGCCGTGTACGACATCGAGCGGGTCGTCTCGCAGGGCGACCTGGTCCTCGTGCACTCCAACGTCGTGCTCACCCCCGGCACCCGGGGCTCCGCCGTCTTCGACATCTTCCGCTTCCAGGGCGGGCGCATCGCGGAGCACTGGGACGTGGCGCAGGAGGTGCCGGAGTCCTCGGCCAACGGCAACGACATGTTCTCCACGGTCAGCCGGCCGCGCACCAGCGAGCCGGGGCCGGCGTGGCTGACCTCGTACAACGAGAAGCTGGTGACCAAGGCCTTCGACCGGCTGCTGGTACGGAAGGACCTGTCGGCCATCGACACGTACTGGGGTCCCGAGTACCACCAGCACAACCCGAACATCCCCGACGGGGTGGCGGGGGTCAGGGCCGGTCTGGGCGCCTACTTCCAGCAGTTCCCCGACCTCGCCGTCTCGCGCAAGCGCGTCATCGCCGAGGGCGATCTCGTCGCCGTCCACAGTCACTACGTCAACGCACCGGGCGAGCGCGGCCAGGCCGTCCTCGACCTGTTCCGGGTGCGGAACGGGAAGATCGTCGAACACTGGGACGTGCTCCAGGACGTACCGGCGACTTCGGCGAACGACAACACGATGTTCTGAACGGCGACGTGATGTTCTGACCGCCGGGCCGGGCTCGGGTCAGTTCTTCGGGAGGGGCCGGGGGTTCCGCTGGTCCCGCTGCTCCTGGTCGTCGTCCGTGAGGAGTGAGGGCTGTCGCGGGCGGCGGTAGGGGAGCAGGAGCAGCGGGGTCGCCAGGAGGAGGAGGCCCGCGGCGGTGATCGCGGTGCGGGGGGTGGTGAGGGCGGCGAGGATGCCCCAGAGGGCGGTCATGGCGGCGGTGCTGAGTTTGCCGGTGACCGACCAGGCGGTGAGGGTGCGGGCGACGCGGTCCGGCGGGGTCCGGGTGAGGCGTTGGGTGGCCATCACCGGGTTGAAGACGCTGATGCAGACGATCAGGCCCAGTTCGACGGCCATGACGAGGACGAGGCCGGCGGGGCCGGGGCCGATGAACGCCAACCCCAGTCCCCAGCACGCTCGCAGCGTTCCGGCGGTCCAGATGACCCTGCGGTGACCGTGCCGGTCGACCAGGCGACGGGAGAGGCGTGAGCCGATCAGGCCTCCGACACAGGGGACGGCGAAGGCGAGGCCGTACTGCCAGGGGGCGAAGCCGAGTTCGCCGACCATGAGGATCAGCAGCAGGGGTGCGGGCGCCATGATCAGGGCGTTGACCAGGACGGTGTTGAGGAAGAGGGGGCGCAGGGCCGGGTCGGCGAGGATGTAGCGCCAGCCGTCGAGGAGGTCGCCGGGGCGGAGACGGGGGGTGGGGGATGGGGATGGGGTGGGTGTGAGGGTGGGGCTCGGGGCGATTCCCGATGGGGGCGTCGTGGGCTTCGCGGTTGTCGCCGGCTTGGCGGACGTGGTGGTTGTCGCCGGCTTCGTGGGCGTCGTGGGTGATTCGGGCCGTACCGGGTGCGGTTCCTTGCCGCCGATCGCTCGGATCGCCGCGGCCGAGAGCAGGTAGCTGGTGGCGTCGGTCAGCAGGGTGACGACCGGGCCGAAGAGGCCCATCGCGGCGCCGCCGAGGGGCGGGCCGAGCATGGTCGTGGTCCAGGTCGTGGCCTCGAAGCGGCCGTTGGCGGCCACGAGGTGCTCCGGGGGGACCAGGAACTTCAGGAAGGCGCCGCTCGCCGCGGTGAAGGTGATGTCGGCGACGGCGACGACCACGGACACCAGGAGGAGCTGGGGGAAGGTCAGCAGATCGAGGGCGTAGGCCGCCGGGACGGTCACCAGGGCCGCGCAGCGGACCAGGTCCATCGTGATCATCACCGGGCGTTTGCGGCGGAACTCCACCCAGGGGCCGAGGGGTACGGCCACCGCCGCGCCCACCGCCAGGCCGGTGGCCGCCAGCGCGGAGACCTCCGTCGGGCCGACGTGCAGGACCAGCACCGCGATCAGGGGGAACGCGTCGAACGACAGCCGCGTACCGAACGCGCTGACCGCGTACGCCGCCCACAGCCACCGGAACTCCCGCCCCAGCCCACCGCCCCGCGCCATCCCCGCCCCCGCCTCCGCCACGCCGTTCGACGCGGCCCGCGCGGGTCACGTCCGACCGGGACATCCAAGCGAGTGGGAGGCGGCCGGGCAAGCGCGCAACGGCTGGGCCGGGAGGCCGCGGGCGACGCGCTCAGCCACGGAACGAGGAGGGCCGCTGTCCGGCGCCCCGCACGACAGCCGGTCCCTCACGCCTCCTCGTACGGTCCGCCCAGCCCCCACGCCTCGTGCATCGCGTTCGCGAAGGTCGCCGCGATCTTGTGTTCGCCGGCGGCGTTCGGGTGGGTGCCGTCGTAGGTGTCCCAGTGGATGTCGTACGAGTGGGGCGGGGACGCCAGGAGGAGGGGGGAGCGGGGTTCGTCGAGGTCGGCGGCCGTCTTGGCGAGGAGTTCGTTGAAGCGGGAGACCTGGGCGGCGAAGGGGGCGTCGGACTCGGCGCGGACGTTCGGGGTGACCGGGAGGAGGACCATGCGGACGTGCGGGTTCGCCTCGCGGGCGGCCTCGACGAAGCGGTGGGCGTTCTCGGCGGTCTGCTCGGCGTTGGTGTAGAAGCCCAGGTCGATGAGGCCGAGGGAGACGAGAAGGACGTTGGCCTTGTGGCCGCGGATCGCGTCGGCGATCAGCGGGGCCATGTGGAGCCAGCCCTCGCCCCAGCCCGCGAGATGGGCGCGCGGGAAACGCGGGTCGGTGTCGGCGTACTCGTACGACGTCGGGGCCTCGGCCGCCTTGTCGTAGAGCGTCTCGCGCGGACCGACGATCTTGAAGGGGCCGTCGTGCGTCGTGCGCAGGTGCTGCCAGAGCCGGTAGCGCCATGTGTGTTCGCCCGCGCTCCCGATCGTCATGGAGTCGCCTACGGGCATGAACCTGAGCATGCGCTCATCATGAACGATCGCTACCGGCTGGTAGGCGGTGGTTGGTCTCCCCGCGCTGTGAACCTTGCCACGTGGGGCTTCTCGCCCAGTTCCCGGCGCCCCTGAAGGATCAGGCCCTGCGGGCATGAGAAGCACGGGGCGCAGCCCCTGCTTCTCAGGGGCGCGGGGAACTGCGCGAGAAGCCCCACCGGACCCGCACCCGCCGACGCACCGGACACCCCCCGGCGCTCCCCACCCCACCCGGCGGAGCGAGATGGCAGGCTTGGGCCCATGCGCCGTCGCCTCCTGCCCTCCCTCCGCCGGTTCCGTGCCGGTCTCGCCGGTCTCGCCGCGGTCCTGCTCGCCGCCCTCCCGGCCGCGCCCGCGGTCGCCGACGACGACGGGTTCACGATGAAGGACTCGCGGATCACCGAGTCGAGCGGTCTCGCCGCGTCGCGTCAGCACCCGGGGGTCTACTGGACCCACAACGACAGCGACGACGGGGCGTTCCTCTACGCCGTCGACAGCGAGACGGGTGAGACGGTCGCCACGGTCACCATGACGGGCGTCGGCACCCCGCGCGACGTCGAGGCGATCTCCATGGGCCCGGACAACAAGCTGTACGTCGGTGACATCGGCGACAACCTCGGCGGTACCTGGGCGTATGTCTGGATCTACGAACTCCCGGAGCCGAAGGAGCTGAAGGACCAGACGATCAAGGCCACGCAGTACGTCGTGAAGTACGAGGACGGGGCGCGGGACGCGGAGGCGCTGATGGTGCATCCGAAGACCGGCCGGGTCTACATCGCCGACAAGAACGAGGCCGGCGGGTCGCTGTACGAGGGACCGGCCGACCTCTCCGCCTCCGGCACGAACGTCTTCAAGAAGGTCGCCGCCGTGCCCGACCTGGAGGTCACCGACGGCGCGTTCTCGCCGGACGGCAAGCAGCTCGCCCTGCGCGCGTACTTCGGCGGCATCCTCTACGACTGGAACGGCGGCAAGATCAAGAAGGTCGAGCAGCTGAGCGTGCCCCTGCAGCGACAGGGGGAGTCGGTGACCTTCGAGACCGACGGCTCGAAGATCATGTACGGCAGTGAGGGGTCGGGCAGTTCGGTCGTCGCGCGGGACGTGCCCGGCGGCGGCTCCGGGAGCGGCGGTTCCGGCTCCTCGTCCTCCGGCGGGAACGGCTCCGGCGCCACCGCGGCGGACGGCGACGGAACCAGCTCCACCTTCAAGGTCGGCGCCCTCGCCGTCGCCGGGGCGGTCGCGGTCGTATGGGGCTTCAAGCGGGTGCTGCGCCGGCCGTCCTGAGCCGCTCCGCACCGACCGCCCCGTAGGCGCAGGTCTCCGCCGTCATTCCTCCTCGGCCCCGCCCCGCCGTAGGACGAGCACCTCCAGCCCGTCCAGGATGCGCTGCAGGCCGAACTCGAAGTGGTCGAAGCCCGTGGCGAAGGCGTCCTCGGAGAGGCCGGCGAGGAGGGGGTAGCGGCCGGAGGCCATGAGTTCTCCGAGGACGGGTGCCTGGGCCTGCCAGAACTCCGCGTCGGTGAGGCCGGACCGGTGCTCCGCCTCCTGCGCGTAGAGCTGGGTGCGGGCGGCGCCGACGACATAGCCGTCGACCGCGATGATCACGGAGATCAGCTCGGGGTCGGTCAGCCCCATGGACTTGATGCGGGAGAGGACCTTCTCCATGCCGTCCAGGGCGCTGGGGCCGAGGATCGGGCGGGACTGGTTGACCTGGAGCAGCCAGGGGTGGCGCTGGTAGAGGGCGAGGGTGGCCCGGCCCAGGGCCTCCAGGGCGGAGCGCCAGCCGCCGTCGCCGAGGTCGGCGGGGTTCTCGGAGGGCCGCTGGACGCGGTCGAGCATCAGGTCGAGCAGTTCGCCCTTGCCGGGGACGTAGCGGTACAGGGACATGGTCCCGGTGCCGAGTTCGGTGGCGACCCGGCGCATGGAGAGGGCGTGCAGACCCTCCGCGTCGGCGACCCGGACGGCCGCCTCCACGATCCGGTCCAGGGTGAGGCCCGGCTTGGGGCCGCGGCTGGGGCGCCGGCCGGTGTCCCACAGCAGATGGAGCGTGCGGACGATGTCCCCGCTGCCACTGGACTCCGTACCGCCGACGCCGCCGCCGGCCCCGCCCACCCTGTCACCGGTACGGCCGCCGCTCGCGCCGTCGCCCGTACCGCCCTTGCCCGTTGTCATGGACCCGAGCTTAGATCCTCGCGGAAAAACTGGGTACGACGTACGCGTAATCGGGTACGGTGTACCCAGTTGAATCCGGAAGGGGGACCCATGAGCGACGGAAACGGCGCCGGGAGCGGCGACGGATACGCGGTACGGGCGGAGGGCCTGGAGAAGAGGTACGGGGGGAAGCGCGCGCTCGACGGCTTCGACCTCACCGTCCGCGAGGGCGCGGTGCACGGTCTGCTCGGCCCGAACGGCGCGGGCAAGACCACCGCCGTGCGCATCCTCGCCACACTGCTGCGCCTGGACGGCGGCCGGGCGACGGTGGCCGGCCTCGACGTGGCGCGGCACCCGCGCGAGGTGCGGGCCAGGATCGGCCTCACGGGGCAGTACGCGGCCGTGGACGAGGTGCTGACCGGCCGTCAGAACCTGGAGATGTTCGGCCGGCTGTTCCACCTGGGCGGGAAGCGGGCCAGGCTGCGGGCGACCGAGCTGCTCGACCGGTTCGACCTCGCCGACGCCGCCGACAAGGGCGTCGGCAAGTACAGCGGCGGTATGCGGCGGCGGCTCGACCTCGCCGCGTCGATGATCCTCGCCCCGGCCGTCCTCTTCCTGGACGAGCCGACGACCGGCCTCGACCCGCGCAGCCGGAACGAGGTCTGGGAATCGGTCAGGGCGTTGGTGGCGGGCGGCACGACCGTGCTGCTCACCACGCAGTATCTGGAGGAGGCCGACAAGCTCGCCTCGCACATCACCGTGATCGACCAGGGGCGGGCCATCGCCGACGACACCCCGGACGGGCTGAAGAGCACGGTCGGCGGCGACCGCGTCGAGGTCGTCGTCGCCGAGCGCGCCGACATCCCGCGCGCGGTCAAGGTCGTCGCCCGCGTCTCGGACGGCGAACCGGAGTCGGACGAGACGGAGCTGCGCGTCCACGCCCCGGTGACCGACCGCGTCTCGGCCCTCACCGAGGTGGCCCGCACCCTTCGGGACGAGGGCGTACAGGTCCAGGACATCGGCCTGCGCAGGCCGAGTCTGGACGACGTGTTCCTGCGCCTGACGGGCCACCGCGCGGAGAAGACCGACCGGATCGAGACGGAGAAGGGGGCCGCCGCATGACCGCCGTCGACCTGGGCGCACCGAGTGCGCACGGCCGTACGTACTGGCTGCTCGCCGACGTCTGGAACATCGTCCGCCGCGGCCTCACCCACTACCGGCGCCAGCCGGTCAACATCGCCTGGCAGCTGGGCTTTCCCATCCTGTCCGTGCTGTTGTACGGCTATGTCTTCGGCAGCGCCATGCAGGTGCCCGGCGGCGGGGACTACCGGGACTTCCTGATGCCGGGCATGTTCGTGATGACGATGGCCTTCGGGTTCATCAACACGGCGACCCTCGTGGTCTACGACTCCACCAAGGGGGTCATCGACCGCTTCCGCTCCATGCCCATGGCCCCGTCCGCGGTGGTCGCCGGGCGCGGGGTGACCGATCTGCTGGGCGCCTGCGCGGAGCTGGCCATCATGATGCTGACGGCGGTCGCGATGGGCTGGCGCCCGGACGGCGGCCTCGGCTTCCTGGCCGCGTTCGGTCTGCTCCTCTGGCTGCGCTTCGCGTTGATCTGGATCGGCGTCTGGCTGGGCCTGATGGTCCCCAACCCGGAGGCGGCGGGCGGCCTCTTCGCGGTCGCCTTCCCGCTGACCATGATCTCCAGCATCTTCGTCGCCCCGCAGCTCATGCCCGACTGGCTGGGCTGGATCGCCGCCTGGAACCCGATCTCCTCCTCGGCCGCGGCGACCCGCGAGCTGTTCGGGACGCCGGTCGGTGGCGGTGACTCCTGGATCGAGCAGAACGCGCTGCTGATGGCCGGGGTGTGGCCGCTGGTGCTGACGCTGGTGTTCCTGCCGTTGGCGGTGCGTCGCTTCAAGAAGCTCAGCCGCTGATCCGGTCGGGGGTCCGGGGGGTGTCCTCCACGGGATGCGGCCTGCTCTCGGCGGTGCGCGGGTTCCAGACGTCGAGCCGGTGACCTACGGCGGCCGGGACAGGGGAGGAGGCGTCCGGCGTATCAGGTGACGTCGGACGCCTTGACGTGCTCATGCGATCTGTCTTCCATGGGAGGTGCGGGTGATGGGAGCGCTCCCATCGATTCCGGACCCGCGCCTCCCGAGGAGGAAGCAGCGACATGTTCCGCAGCTTACGGAGAACCCTGGGCGCCCTGTGCGCGGCCGCCGCCGTGCTCGCGCTGCCCCTGGCCGGCGGTGCGCATCCGGTGGCCGCCGCCACG
>NZ_LRTR01000003.1 GCF_001550375.1 Streptomyces europaeiscabiei
AGGCGACGGCCCGGCGCTCCGCCTCGCGGGCGTCGAACGCGGCGGTGAGGAAGGCCCGTTCCGCCTCGGTGAGCGCGAGGTCGGAGCGGTGGCCGGGGAACATCTCCTCCGCGCGGGCGAGCCGGGTGCCCCGGTAGAGGGTGCCGGGATCGCGGTCGTGCTCCAGCCAGGCGCGGGCGGCCTCGGTGAGCTGCCGGTGGTGGCGCAGCCGTTCGCGGTCCTGGTCGATCCAGCCGCGCAGCCGGGGCCAGCAGCCGATCAGGGACTCGTGGGCGAGGCGCACACCTTCCTCGTCGACGGTCAGCAGCCGGGCGCGGGCGAGCCGTTCCGCCACCACGAGGATGTCGGGGTGGGTGCACTCCAGGAGTTCGTCCCGGGTGAGGGGGCGCCCGGTGTCGGCCGTACCCCGCCCCGGTTCGACCAGCCGCAGCAGTAACTGCCGGACGGCGGTGGCCTGGGGTGCGGACAACTGCCCGTACACCGTCTCGGCGCTCGCCGCGATCGCGCCGTTGAGGCCGCCGGCCGCCTCGTACGCTGCCGTCGTCAGCATGCGGCCCCTGCGCCGGCGCCAGGTCTCCAGCAGGGCGTGCGACAGCATGGGCAGCGCGCCGGGCCGGTCGAGGACCTCCTCGACGACGTTCGCCGCCAGCGAGCGTTCCACCAGGAGTCCGGCCGCCTGCGCGGGCCGTACCACCACCTCACGCAGCTCGTCCGCGGTCATCGCGCCGACCGACAGCCCGGCGAGGCGCAACGCCTCCGCGAGGCCGGGGTGTTCGGCGCAGCGGGCGTGGAAGTCGGCGCGTACGGCGATGAGGACCCGCAGCCGGGAGTCCGGGTCACGGGCGGTCAGCAGCAGGTCGAGGAAGCGGGCCCGCTCCGCCTCGTCCCGGCAGCGGGTGAACACCTCCTCGAACTGGTCCACCACGACCCAGCTGTCCGGCTCGCCGTCGGCCACGGTCAGCAGATGCCCGTACGTCTCCGCCGGCCGGGCGCCCGGGGTGAACACCCGCAGCACCGACTCGCAACGCTGCCGCGCGATGTCCGCGCGGAGCCGGGGCAGGAACCCGGCGCGCAGCAGGGACGACTTGCCGCTGCCGGAGGCGCCGAAGACGGCCGCGAAGCGGTGGGCGGCGACCAGGTCGCAGAGCTCCTCCACCAGCCGGTCGCGGCCGAAGAACAGTTCGTGGTCGTCCGGTTCGAAGCGGGCGAGGCCCCGGTACGGCGCCGGGTCGTCCCCGCCGTCGTCCGCGGTCGCCGCG
>NZ_LRTR01000030.1 GCF_001550375.1 Streptomyces europaeiscabiei
GCCCACCGTCGGCCCCGGCGGCCCGGTCACGGACAGCACGCGCCGCGCAGCGAGGGCCGCTCACCGATCCCGGTCCCGGTTCCAACTCCGGTTCCGGTTCCGGTTCCGGCTCCGGCTCCGGCTCCGGTTCCGGCTCCGGCTCCGGCACCACCACCCCCGCTCCCCCGCCCCCCGACGCCCTCGCCCTCTCCTCCGTCACCTTCGCCTACGGCCCCTCCGGCACGCCCGTCGTCGACGACCTCAGCCTCCGTATCCCGCACGGCACGCACCTGGCCGTCGTCGGTCCCAGTGGCATCGGCAAGTCCACCCTCACCGGGCTCGTCGCGGGTCTCCTGCGTCCCCGGCACGGCACCGTCCACTTGTGTGGGCAGCCGGTACCCGGCGCCACATCCCACGCACACCGGGTGCTCATTCCGCAGGAGGCGTACGTCTTCGGGGGATCCCTCGCGGAAAACCTCGGCGAACTGCGGCCGAAACCCGTGCCCGAGGCAGAGCTGTGGGCCGCCGCGGAGGCGGTGGGGCTCGACGGACTGATGGTCCGGCTGGGCGGCCCGGCGGCCGAGGTCGACCCGGGCGCGCTGTCCGCCGGGGAGCGGCAGCTCGTCGCGCTGGGCCGGGCGTACCTGTCGTCCGCGTCGGTCGTGATCCTCGACGAGGCGACCTGTCACCTGGACGCGGAGGCCGAGGAACGCGCGGAGCGGGCCTTCGCCCGGCGGCCGGACACGACCCTCGTGGTGGTCGCCCATCGCGTCAGCTCGGCCCGCCGCGCGGACCGGGTGCTGGTCATGGACGGGCGGTGCGTCGCGTACGGGGAGCACGGCGAACTGCTCGCCGGCTCGCCGCTCTACCGGGACCTGGTCGGCGCCTGGTCCCCCGTACCGGCGCCGCGCCCGCGCGGCGGGCGTCCCTCAGAGCCAGCCCTCCCCCTGCGAGATCCGGATGGCGTCGATCCTGTTGCGCGCCCCCGTCTTGCGGGTGATGGCGGCCATGTAGTTGCGCACGGTCCCGTGGGAAAGGTGCAGGCTGCCGGCGATCTCGGCGACGGAGGCGCCCTCGGCGGCCAGGGACAACACGCTCAGCTCGCGGCGCGTCAGCGGCATCTCGGCGGCCTTGAGGAATCCGAAGCCGAGCGAGTCGTCGACGAAACGTTTCCCTCGGGCGACCTCGCGGATGGCGGAGACCAGCCGCTGTGGTGAGCCCTCCTTGTCCACGTACCCGAGGGCCCCGGCCTCGGCCGCACGCTTCAGGAGTCCGGGTCTGCCGGCGTGGGCCAGGACCAGGAGCCCGGGGGCCCAGCCGCCCGCACCGCGCAGGTCGGCGAGGGGTGGGATGCCGACCGCGTCCGCGCAGTCCAGGTCCGCCGCGCACACGTCGGGCCGCAGGGACCGTACGCGCCCCGGCGCCGCGCGCCAGGACGCGTCGTACACCACCAGGTCGGGTTCCTGGCGGAGCCACTCCGCCAGCACCGACCTGACAAGACATTCGTCGTGCACGAGCAGTACCCCGATCACGTTCGCCCTCCGCCTCCCGGCCCACCGATGTCCTCCGCCTCAGCGCGTGCCCATTGTTGGCGCCCCCGACCACGCCCGGGCGCGAAGAACCAGCCATCGGGGAGCGTGGGGGCGCACTCGCGGGGGGCGTGCGCGAGTGCGCGCCTCAGGAGAGGGGGCATGGGCCGGGCGGGACGGGGTACGGCGGTTCTTCCGCGGCAGGGCGCTCGCCGTGCGTGGGCGGCCCCCAAGGAGGAGCCTTGACCCTGGGGCCGTCGCGCGGCCGTGCGAGGAGGTGGTCGGGATGTCGGACGTCCACGCGTCCCCGGAGCGGTCGACGGTCGACACCGCCCACGGCGGTCATCCGCTGCTGTCGCTGGCGCTGGCCGCGATGATGGACGACGTCGGGGCGCACTCGGGCGCCATGTATCTGCTGACACCCGACGAGCCGGTCCTGGAGATGGCGGTCATCGCGGGGCTGCCGAGGTCCTTCGCCGCGCCGTGGGAGCGGGTGGCGCTCAGCGCGCCGATCCCGGTCTCCGAGGCGGTACGGGGGCGGCGGCTGGTGTGGGTCAACGGCGAGGAGCAGATGGCCCGCCGCTATCCCCGGCTCGCCATGGTCCTGCCCTACCCGTTCGCCATGGCCGCGCTCCCGGTGGCGACCCACGACACCACGTACGGCGCCGTCTTCCTGACCTGGCCCGGCTCGCACCCGCCGGAGCTCAGCGACCGCGAGCGGGACCATCTCACCTCGGCCTGCGACCGGCTCGCGATGCGGCTGCGGCGCGCGGAGGAGGAGGGCCGGCCGGTGCGGCCCGAGCCGGATCTGTCGGCGCCGTCGACGACCACGGTCGCCGGGACCCTCGGCACGGTGGAGGCGGCGCGGATGGTGGCGCGGCTGCCGTACGGGATGTGCGCGCTCGATCTGCACGGGCGGATCACCTTCGCCAACGCGGCCACGGCCGAGCTGCTCGGCATCCCGGTCAGCGGTCTGCTGGGCACCCAGCTGTGGGCGTCCGTGCCGTGGCTCAACGATCCCGCGTACGAGGACCGGTACCGGGCGGCGCTGATGAGCCAGCACGTGACGTCGTTCGTGGCGCTCAGGCCGCCGAGCGCCTGGCTGTCGTTCCGGCTGTATCCGGGGACGAACGGGCTGAGCGTACGGATCTCCCGTGCCCGTGCGGTCGCCGAGGCCGAGCACGCGGCGCGAGTCGAGGGCGACGGACCCGGCCGCCTGGTGACCATCAACAACGTACTGGCGCTGGCGAGCGCGCTCACCGAGGCGGTGGGCGTGCAGGACGTGGTGGAACTGGTCGCCGACGAGATCGTCCCGGCCATCGGCAGCCAGGCGCTCGTGATGCTCGGCTCACGCGCCGGGCGCCTGCATGTGCTCGGGCACCGCGGCTACGCGGACCCGCACCTCGTGGAGCGCTTCGACGGCATGCCGCTCACCGCGCCGACGCCCGGCGCGGTGAGCCTGACCACCGGAGTGCCCGCCTTCTTCGAGACCCGGCAGCAGCTGGAGCACCTCTATCCGATGCGCCAGGACGTCCCCGACGGACTGGGCGCCTGGGCGTACCTCCCGCTGATCGCCTCCGGACGGCCGGTGGGCACCTGGGTGCTCGGGTACGCGGACCCGCATCCGTTCCCGGCCGACGAGCGCGCGGTGCTGACCAGCCTCAGCGGATTCATCGCTCAGGCGCTGGAGCGGGCGCTGCTGTACGACGCCAAGCACCAGCTCGCGCACGGGCTGCAGCAGGCGCTGCTGCCGCACTCGCTGCCGTCGATCCCCGGGATCGAGGCGGCCTCGCGCTATCTGCCCGCCACCCGGGGCATGGACATCGGCGGCGACTTCTTCGACCTGGTCCTCTCGCACGGGCGGGCCTCCGCCGTGATCGGCGACGTGCAGGGGCACAACGTGACGGCTGCGGGCCTGATGGGGCAGATCCGTACGGCGGTCCGCGCGTACACGACCGTCGGACAGGCGCCGGAGGAGGTGATGAGCAGTACCAACCGGCTGCTGATCGACCTGGGTTCGGAGCTGTTCGCCAGCTGTCTGTATCTGCGGCTCGACCCGGAGCACGGGAAGGCCGTCATGGCGCGGGCGGGGCATCCGCCGCCGTTGCTGCGCCGGCCGGACGGGAAGGTGCGGGTGCTCGACCTCGCGGGTGGTCCGCTGCTCGGCATCGACGCGGCGGCGACGTATCCGACGACCGAGGTGGCGCTGGCCGAGGGGTCCGTGCTGGCCCTGTACACGGACGGGCTGATCGAGTCGCCGGGGGTCGACATCGAGGACGCGCTGGCGGTGCTCGGGGAGCGGCTGGCGAGGGCCGGGGAAGGGCCGTTGGACTCGCTCGCCGACAGTCTCGTACGGGAGACCGAGGCGGCTCAGGAGCGGGCGGACGACGTGGCGTTGCTGCTGCTGCGGGCCACGGGCGTCGGCGGGTGACGCCGTGCGAGGGCCGCGCGCCATGGGGGCCACGAGCCCGGCCGCAAGGAAGAACGAACAGGTCCGGCCCTCCCGCCGGAGGGCCGGACCGATCCACCTGTCGGCCGGAGCCCTGAGGCGGGGCCGACAGCTGGGTCGTGGGGCGACGGCCCGGGGGGTCAGTGGCCGCTGATCCCGGGCCGTCGTCCACGTGCGGGGTGGCGTCCGCCTACTGCTGGACGCCCTGCTCTTCGACACCCTGGTCGCCGACGCCCTGGTCGCCGACGCCCTGGTCGTTCTGCTGGCCCGCGCCGTCACCGGCACCGGCCGCGTCACCCGCACCGGCGTCACCGGCACCGGCCACGGCGCCTTCCTCCTCGCCCGCACCGGCTGCGGCGGCACCTTCTTCCTCGCCCGCGCCCGCTGCCGCGGCGCCCTCTTCCTCACCGGCACCGGCGGCGGCACCGCCG
>NZ_LRTR01000300.1 GCF_001550375.1 Streptomyces europaeiscabiei
GAGGGCGTCGGAGGCGGTGGGGGGCTCCTCGGCGGCGGCCGGAGAGCCGGGGGCGTAGCCACCGGGGTCGTACCCGTGGGCGCCGTAACCGCCGGGCTCGGAGCCGCTGGGCTGGGAGCCGCTGGGCTGGGCGGCGCTGGGCTGGGCGGCGCTGGGCTGGGTGGCGAAGCCGGAGCCGGAGGTGCCTGAGCCGAACTCGGTGCCGCCCGGACCGAACTCGACGCTGCCGGAGCCGAATTCGGAGCTGAACGACGAGCTGAAGGGGGAACCGAAGGAGGAACCGAACGTCTGAGAGCCGGTCGGGGTGTCGGTGGCAGGGGTCGGCGTCCCGGTCCGGTAGCCGGACAGGGAGTCGATCAGGGCGTCGGCGACCGGGTCGGCGACGGGGGCGGCAGGGGCGTCCGTCGGGAACTCGTGGGTGGGAGTCGGCTCGTTGTCCAGGCCGTGCGGGGCGCGTACGCCCACGTAGGGCGGCGACTGGGCGGGGGCGGACGCCGTGGGAGCTGCCGACGTGGGGACCGTGCTCGCCAGGACGTCCTGCGGGATGAGCATCAGCACGCCCGTGCCGCCGCGCGCGGACGGGCGGAAGGAGATTCTCAGACCGTGCTTGCGGGCGAGGCGGCCGACGACGGCGAGGCCGAGACGGGTGCCGGAGAGACTCGTGAGGCCGGTCGCCTCGCCCGACACGGCGCGTTCGGCGCGCCGGAGCTGGACGTCGCCCATGACGAGCCCGGAGTCCTCGACGGAGATGATCACGCCGGCCGGGACCTCCTCGACGTACACATGGACCTCGGCGGTCGGCGGTGAGAAGTTGGCCGCGTTGTCGAGGAGTTCGGCGAGCGCGTGCATGACGCCCTCGGCGGCGTGACCGGCCACGGCGGCCTCGCTGGACGAGTGCAGGCGGACCCGGCGGTAGGCGCCGATGCGGCCCATCGCGCCGCGCAGGATCGACTCCATGGGGATCGGCCGCGCCCAGCGGCGGCCCGAGCGCGCGCCCGCGAGGACGGCGACGGAGTCGGCGAGACGGCCCGCCTGGGCGGTGCGGTGGTCGAGGTGGAGGAGGTCGGCGAGGACGTCCTCGTCGGCGTGACGTTCCTCCATGGCGCGGAGGTCGGCGAGCGTGCCGGTGGCGAGTGCCTGCATCCGGCCGGCCACGTTGGCGGTGACGGCGAGGAGCGCGGTGCGGTCGGTGTCGGCCTGCTTGGCACGTTCCGAGAGCACGGCCCGCTCCTGGGTGATCTCCTCAGCCGTACGGTCCCGTTCGTCGGACAGCCGTTCGCGTTCGCGTTCGGTCTCCGTGGCCAGCCGCGCCCGTTCCCGCGCGAACTCGGCCGCGATCCGCGCCCGCTCCTGGACGAACTCCTCGGTCAGCCGTCCCCGCTCCTGCGCGAAGTCCTCGGCCATCCGGGCCCGTTCCTGGAGCAGCAGACCGGCGTCCTGCGAGACGGCGTTCAAGCGGTGGCGCAGCAGTCGCACGGACACGCGCGCGTGCACGGCGAACGCGACGGCGACCGTGAGCAGCAGCGCGGCCGCGCCCGCGCCGCCGGCG
>NZ_LRTR01000301.1 GCF_001550375.1 Streptomyces europaeiscabiei
ACGTCGTCGCCGGACAGGCCACGGCCACGGCCACGGCCACGGCCACGGCTACGGGCGTGGTGCCGGACCGCGCCCGCCGCATGAACCGGCCGGTCATGGGAACCGTCAGCTCGGCCCGAACCCCGCCGCGCGCCCCTCCTCGTCCCACCGGATCTCCAGGACCCGCACGACGGCGTCGCGGTCGATGGGCCCGAACACGTGGGGGAACAGAACGTCCGCCCCGACTCCCGGCGGAGGAGCGGGAGCGGCCGCCTCGAACTCCACCCTGGCGTCCAGCCGTTCCTCGTCGAGGACGAGCACGTGCAACGGCCTGGGCGCGTCCCGATAGAAGGCGTTGACGACGGCCAGGGTCGTCGCCTCATCGGGAGAACAGTGGACGAAACCGTCCTCCGGGAGCGACGCGGGGGCGTACGGCCGGCCGGGTCGGGCATTCCAGGCATCAAGTGACACGACGTGGTAGATCACAGGCCGGTTATACCGCAGCGCCCGGCCACGGCGACGGACAGCGCCACAGCCGCCAACCTTGATCGATTTCCCCGTGCCGCCTAGGCTCTCGTGCCCATGGACATCCGGGGGCGCGGTCGTCGAACGTGGCGAGACCGACTGGCCGGGAGACGACGTGCGCCGGCCGTCGCCGTCATCGGGCTCGTGGGCCTCGTCGCCGTCGGCGCGGCACTCGTCCTCCTGCCGGGCGCCGTGGTCGATCACGATCTCGCCGGGGTGAGCGTGGACGCGCGGGACAGACTCAAGGCCGTGAGCGACGTCCGTACGACGCTGCTGCAGGCCATCGGCGGTCTGGCCGTTCTCTTCGGCGCGTATGCCACCTGGCGCCAACTCCGCGTCAGCCAGGACGGCTTGCGCGCGACGCAGGAGGGGTACGTCACCGACCGGTTCAGCCGGGCTGTCGACCAGCTCGGCAGCGACAAACTGGACGTACGCATCGGCGGGCTCCACGCGCTGTGGCGGATCGCGGAACACTCGGCGAGGGACCGCGAGGCGATCCTCTCCATCCTGGCGGCCTACCTGCGTACGCACCTGCCCTGGCCGCCCACCGGACCGGAGGTCCCGGCGGCGGAGGCGCCGATCAACGACGTCGTGCCGTTGGAGGTGCGGGCTGCCGACACTCAGGTCGCGCTGACCGGACTCGGCGTGCTCCTGCTGCACCCCCGGGAGCAGTCCTGGCTCAACCTGAGCGTCACCGACCTGCGCCGGGCCGACTGCGACGGGCTGTGGCTGACCGCGGTCAACCTCGACCGTTCCTGTCTGGAAGCCGCGGGCCTCTACCACGCCAACCTGACCCAGGCTTCCCTCGTCTCCGCCAATCTGCGGCACGCCGACCTCAAGACCGCGGTCCTGCGTCGCACCCGCCTCGCCCTGGCCGACCTGCGGGGCGCGCGACTGGTCAAAACGGACCTGTGCGAGGCCGACTTCACCGAGGCCGACCTGCGCGAGGCGAACCTCCGCAAGGCCGACGCGTCCGGTGCCGTCTTCCACCGCGCCGACCTCCGCCTGGCCGATCTGCGCGGCACCGACCTGACCACCGCCGACCTCACCGGGGCCCGTCTCACCGGAGCCCTGACCAGCGCCCATACCCGCTGGCCCCGCGACTTCGACCCCGCCACCGCCGACCTCACCCACACCGACGACCCCGGCCCCGAGCCCCCACCTCTGCTCCAGCCCCCGGGCATCACCACTCAACATCCGGCACTGCGCTCGATGCGGTGACCGAGGGGCCCGGCGTACGGTCGTAGGCATGCGGAGGGCAGCGTGAACGCGAACGGGTGGGTCAGCACCTCGATGCCGTATCTGACGCCGGGGGAGAAGGGGCGGGGCGATGCCTGGGCCGCGGACGCGGCGGCCCAGGGGCGTCGGGGCACCCAGCGGATCCTGCACGCCGGTGAGGTGGCGGCACCCGCCGAGGTGGCACGGCTGTTGGGACTGGCCGAGGGCGAGTCGGTCGTCGTACGCCGCCGCCTGATCCTCCTCGACGACGAGCCCAACGAACTGACCGACACCTATTACCCGGTCGGCATCGCCCGGGGCACGGGTCTCGCCGGAACGGCCAAGATCCCCGGCGGAGCCGTCACCCTCCTCGCTCGACTGGGCCACGTCGGCGCCCTCGTCCGCGAGGACGTGACCGCCGGCAACCCGGACACCGAGGAGCGGGAGACCCTCCGGACCACACCCGGAGAACCGGTGCTCCGGCTGACGAGGGTCACTCTCGACCGCGCCGACCGCCCGTTCCAGGTCGACCGCATGGTGATGCCCGCGAACCGCCAGCGACTGCGCTACGAGATCGCGATCGCGCGTCAAGGTCGGTGACCCCTCGACGTACACCACCCTCCCCGGTCCCTGTCTCGGCGGCCGTGAGGCGCAGGACGGTTGGTCGCGCCGGATCGCCGACACCGGGACGGGGACGCCGGGCATCACCCTCCCGTACGAGAAGAACGGCGGCTTCCGTACGACGCTGAACCTCCGGCCCGAGATCGCGGACGGCAAGGTGTGCGGCGAGGCCGTGCGGTGCGCGATCGTCACCCGCGCCGACTTCACGGCCACGAACGAGCGGTTGTACGACCAGTACATCCCCGTCCACTTCGTACCGGGCGGCGCGGCGCGCCAGGCGTAGTCAGGCATGGCCAGGCGTCGGAGTGCCTCTCGGCGCCTTCCTTCACGGCGATCAGATTGGCCTGCACATAGGAGATGCGGTTCCGGGAAGTTCGGCACGGGTCCGCTGCTCACGGCCGCCGTCGTGCTCGTCTTCGCTCTCCTCCTGTACGCGGCCGCCCCGGCCGCCCGGTCGCTCACTCCCTCGGTCCGGCCAAGCTCAGGCTCAGCGACGACAACGCGCACAGCGCACATCACCGGCGTACTGGTCCTGGTCACCGCACTGCGGTGACCCTGCCGCTCCTGCCGCCCGTGTACTCGGTGCTCGGCGGTCGCCCTTCCACGCCACCCTCCGTCCCACGCGCATGCCCGCACGAGTCTCCGCAGTGCGGTGCCGACCTCGGTTGCCGGCTGCGATCGCTGACCCATCCTCTCCGCTGCCTGAGGCCGGCAGCACACCGTCATCGGCGCGCCCCTCCAACAGCACCCCTCGCCCCTCCACGGGTCCTCCGGTCCCTCTCCGGAAGGAGCGCATGTGCACACCTCCAGACCTACGCTGCTCACGGCGACCGCGGGCACAACGGCGGCCGTCGGCGGCGCCCGGCGCGAGCCAAGGAGGCAGCTCTTCGTCATACGGGTGTACGGCCACTCGGCGACCGCACCGGACCAGACCGACATCGACGTCAACCTCAAGGAGATCGCAGGCCTGCGCCCCGGTCGCCGACGTGAACCCCTCGAACCGGTGGGGCCGCCCTCAGGGACATCGGGCGAGTCACCCCCGCCCGCACCGAAGTTCCCGCGCACCCCGGAACCCCGGCCCGGTTCCGGAGCTCCCGCTCACCCCGCGACCCCCGCCTTCCCTCGTCCCACCTGCGTCCGCACCGCCCCCATGCTCGCCCCGATGACCAGCGCGATCGCGAGGGCTTCGGTGGCCGCGAGGGCCTGGTCGAGGATCAGGAAGCCGGCGGCGGCGGCGATCGCGGGCTCCAGGCTCATGAGGACCGCGAAGGTGGACGCGGGCAGGCGGCGCAGGGCGAGCAGTTCGAGGGTGTAAGGGAGGACGGAGGACAGGACGGCGACGGCGGCGCCCAGCGCGAGCGTCGTCGGTTCGAGGAGCCGCGTCCCCGATTCGACGATCCCGAGCGGCAGGAACAGCACCGCCGCGACGGCCATGGCCAGCGCCAGCCCGTCGGCCTGCGGGAACCGCCTCCCCGTACGCGCGCTGAAGACGATGTACAGGGCCCACATCAACCCGGCGGCGAGGGCGAGGGCGACGCCGAGCGGGTCGAGGTCGCCGAAGTTTCCGCCGCCGCCGAGGAGGAAGACGCCGCAGAGCGCCAGCCCGGCCCACACCATGTTCACCGCGCGGCGGGACGCGAGGACGGAGAGCGCCAGTGGGCCGAGCACCTCCAGGGTGACTGCGGGGCCCAGGGGGATACGGGCGACGGACTGGTAGAAGAGGCCGTTCATCGCGGCCATGGTGGCGCCGAAGAGGATCACTGTGCTCCAGTCGGTGCGCGAGTGCCCGCGCAGTCGGGGGCGGCAGAGCACCAGCATCACCAGCGCGGCCACCGCGAGCCGCAGCGTCACCACCCCGAGCGCCCCGGCCCGCGGCATCAGCGTCACCGCCAGCGCCCAGCCGAACTGCACCGATATCCCGCCGGCCAGCACCATTCCCACGGGCCCGAGCGCACCCAGGCCGCGAGGAGCGCGGGAAGCGCGGGACTCGCCGGGGGCGCGGTCGGCCGGTGGCGTCGTCGCGGCGGTGGCGGGCGCGGACTGGTCAGCGCTGGGGAGTGTCACGGGGCCGTCCAGGGAGAGCGGAGAACGGAGAACGGAAGGGGCGGGGGAGCGGAAGGGGCGGGGGAGCGAGGAGCTTCGTTCAGTATGAAGGACTTGGTAGTGCAAAGCAATGGACTAAGTCAGGTCTGTAATCGGCTTTGCAACTTACGCCGGTGCCCCACAATCTTCTGGATCGGCCCCGCCGAGCCCCCGTGTCCGTGATTGCGCGACCAAAAATCCAAGCACGCTTGATTGTTTCTGATCCCACTGCCATGCTCGCCCCATGGCCGACCCGAAGCCCGTCATCGACGACCTCCGTGCCGAGAGCGAGGAACTCGACCTGCTCGTGGCCGAGTTGAGCCCGGAGCAGTGGGCGCTCGCGACGCCCGCGCCCGGCTGGACCGTCGCGCACCAGATCGCCCACCTCGCCTGGACCGACCACTCCTCCGTGCTGGCCGTGACCGACCGGGCCGCCTTCGCCCGCGAGGTCGAGAGCGCGCTGACCTCGCCCGGCGACTTCGTGGACACCGGCGCGCAGGACGGGGCCGGGAAGCCGCCCGAGCAGCTGGTCGCGGACTGGCGGGCCGGGCGCAGGGCCCTGGAGGACGCCCTGCGCGCGGCACCCGAGGGTGCTCGGTTCCCCTGGTACGGCCCGCCCATGTCCACCGCCTCCATGGCGACCGCCCGCCTCATGGAGACCTGGGCCCACGGCCTGGACGTCGCCGACGCACTGGGGGTCCCCCGTATCGCCCCCGGCGACCGGCTCCGCCACATCACCCGACTCGGCATCCGCACCCGCGACTTCGCCTTCGGTGTGCACGGACTGACCCCGCCGTTCGAGGAGTTCCGCATCGAACTCACCAGCCCCGCCGGTGAGTTGTGGACGTACGGCCCGGAAGACGCGACCGACCGTGTCAGCGGCCCCGCCCTCGACTTCTGCCTCCTCGTCACCCAGCGCGCCCACCGCGCCGACCTCGCTCTGCGGGCGGAAGGGGACGACGCCGACCGCTGGCTGGACATCGCCCAGGCCTTCGCCGGCCCACCGGGGACGGGACGCGCACCCGAGGGAGCCGAGGGAGTCGATGCAGCCGAGGCAGGCAAGGCGGACGGGGGACCTGAGGAAGCCGCCCCGTGACGACGGCCCCCCTCCGTGTCGGCAACGCCTCGGGCTTCTACGGCGACCGCTTCGACGCGATGCGCGAGATGCTCACCGGCGGCGAGCTCGACGTCCTCACCGGCGACTACCTCGCCGAGCTGACCATGCTCATCCTCGGCCGCGACCGCCTGAAGGACCCCACCGCCGGGTACGCCCGCACCTTCCTCCGCCAGCTGGAGGAGTGCCTGGGGCTGGCGCGAGAGCGGGGCGTACGGATCGTCGCCAACGCGGGCGGCCTCAACCCCGCCGGACTCGCCGACGCCGTACGGGCGTTGGCCGGCCGGCTCGGCATCCCCGTCCGCGTCGCCCACGTGGAGGGCGATGACCTCACCGCCCTCCACCCCGGCAGCCTCGCCGCCCACGCCTACCTCGGCGGGTTCGGCATCGCGGCCTGTCTGCGGGAGGGCGCCGACATCGTGGTCACCGGCCGGGTGACGGACGCGGCCCTGGTCACCGGGCCCGCCGCCGCCCACTTCGGCTGGGGCCCGGGGGAGTACGACCGCCTCGCGGGCGCCGTCGTCGCCGGCCACGTACTGGAGTGCGGCGCCCAGGCCACCGGCGGCAACTACGCCTTCTTCCATGAGATCCACAAGGTCCGCGAGATCCACAAGGTCCACGAGGTCCGCGAGGCCCACGAGTCGGACCCGGCGGCCGGCCTGCGCCGCCCCGGCTTCCCCCTCGCCGAACTCCACGCCGACGGCACGGCCGTCATCACCAAACATCCCGGCACCGGCGGCCTCGTCGACATCGGCACGGTCACCGCCCAGCTCCTCTACGAGACGGGCGGCGCCCGGTACGCGGGCCCCGACGTCACTGCCCGCCTCGACACCGTTCGGCTCACCCAGGACGGCCCCGACCGCGTCCGCATCGAGGGCGTACGCGGCGAGGCCCCGCCTCCCACCCTCAAGGTCGGTCTCAACCGGCTCGGCGGCTTCCGCAACGAGGTCACCTTCGTCCTGACCGGCCTGGAGATCGAACACAAGGCCGCCCTCGTCCGCGACCAGCTGGAGACCGCGCTCGCCGCCGCCAAGTCCCGCCCGGCGCACCTGGACTGGGAACTGGCCCGCACCGACCACCCCGACGCCCGCACCGAGGAGACCGCCAGCGCGCTCCTGCGCCTCGTCGTCCGCGACCCCGACCAGAACGCCGTCGGCCGCGCCCTCAGCGGAGCCGCCGTGGAGCTGGCCCTCGCGAGCTACCCCGGCTTCCACGTCCTGGCCCCACCGGGAAAGGGCGCGCCCTACGGGGTGTTCGAAGCGGCATACGTCGACCAGGACACCGCCCCGCACACGGCGGTCCTCCACGACGGCCGCCGCCTGCCCGTACCCCCGGCCGCCGACACCCTCGTACTGCGGCCGGTCGACGAGCCACCCCTCCCGGACCCCCTGCCGGACGGGCTCCCGTCCCGCCGCGCGCCCCTCGGCCTCGTCGCCGGCGCCCGCAGCGGCGACAAGGGCGGCAACGCCAACATCGGCCTCTGGGCCCGTACGGACGACGCCTGGCGGTGGCTCGCGCACACCCTCACCACCGACCGGCTCCGCGAACTCCTCCCGGAGACGGCCGACCTGCCCGTCGCCCGGCACGTCCTGCCCGACCTCCGCGCCCTCAACTTCGAGATCACCGGCATCCTCGGCGAGGGCGTCGCCTCGCAAGCCCGTTTCGACCCCCAGGCCAAGGCCCTCGGCGAATGGCTGCGCTCCCGCCACCTGGACATACCGGAGAGCCTTCTGTGACCGTCCTCAGCTCCGCCCTCGACCCGGGCGCCCCCGACCACACCGCGAACCGCGAGGCCATGCTCGCCAGGCTCGCCGAACTCGACGCCGAACACGCGAAGGCCCTCGCGGGCGGCGGCGAGAAGTACCTCGCCAGGCATCGAAAGCGCGGCAAACTGCTCGCCCGCGAGCGCATCGAACTGCTGCTGGACCCCGACACGCCCTTCCTGGAACTGTCCCCGCTCGCCGCCTGGGGCAGCGAGTACCCGGTCGGGGCCTCCCTCGTCACCGGCATCGGGACCGTCGAGGGCGTCGAGTGTCTGATCACCGCCAACGACCCGACCGTGCGCGGCGGCGCGAGCAACCCGTGGAGCCTGAGGAAGGCCCTCCGCGCGAACGACATCGCGCTCGCCAACCGCCTGCCCTGCATCAGCCTGGTGGAGTCGGGCGGGGCCGACCTCCCCTCCCAGAAGGAGATCTTCATCCCCGGCGGCGCGATCTTCCGCGACCTCACCCGCCTCTCCGCCGGCGGAATCCCCACCATCGCCGTCGTCTTCGGCAACTCCACCGCCGGCGGGGCCTACATCCCCGGGATGTCCGACCACGTGATCATGGTCAAGGAGCGGGCGAAGGTGTTCCTCGGCGGGCCGCCGCTGGTGAAGATGGCCACCGGTGAGGAGAGCGACGACGAGTCGCTGGGCGGCGCCGAGATGCACGCACGCGTGTCGGGTCTCGCCGACCACTTCGCCGTCGACGAGCAGGACGCCCTGCGCCAGGCCCGCCGGGTCGTCGCCCGCCTCAACCACCGCAAGGCGTACGCCGATCCGGCCCCCGCCGCACCCCCCAAGTACGACGCGGAGGAACTGCTCGGCATCGTCCCGGGCGATCTGAAGGTGCCCTTCGACCCCCGCGAGGTGATCGCCCGGATCGTCGACGCCTCCGACTTCGACGAGTTCAAGCCCCTCTACGGCACCAGCCTGGCCACCGGCTGGGCGAGCCTCCACGGCTACCCGGTCGGCATCCTCGCCAACGCCCAAGGGGTCCTCTTCAGCGAGGAGTCGCAGAAGGCGGCCCAGTTCATCCAGCTCGCCAACCAGCGCGACATCCCCCTCCTCTTCCTCCACAACACCACCGGCTACATGGTCGGCAGGGAGTACGAGCAGGGCGGCATCATCAAGCACGGCGCCATGATGATCAACGCGGTGAGCAACAGCCGGGTGCCCCACCTGTCCGTCCTGATGGGCGCCTCGTACGGCGCCGGCCACTACGGCATGTGCGGGCGGGCCTACGACCCCCGCTTCCTCTTCGCCTGGCCCAGCGCCAAGTCGGCGGTGATGGGCCCGCAGCAACTGGCGGGCGTGCTCTCGATCGTCGCCCGCCAGTCGGCAGCCGCGAAGGGACAGCCGTACGACGAGGACGCCGACGCCGCCCTCCGCGCCATGGTGGAGCAGCAGATCGAGTCCGAATCGCTGCCCATGTTCCTGTCCGGGCGGCTGTACGACGACGGGGTCATCGACCCCCGCGACACCCGCACCGTCCTCGGCCTGTGCCTGTCCGCGATCCACACGGCGCCCTACGAGGGCGTACGCGGTGGCTTCGGCGTCTTCCGGATGTGAGGGAACCAGTGATCACTTCTGTGCTTGTCGCCAACCGGGGCGAGATCGCCTGCCGGATCTTCCGCTCCTGCCGCGAGCTGGGAATCCGAACGGTCGCCGTGCACTCCGACGCCGACGAGAACGCCCTCCACGCGCGCGTGGCCGACAGGGCGGTACGACTGCCGGGCGCGGCACCCGCCGACACCTACCTGCGCGGCGACCTGATCGTGAAGGCCGCCCTCGCCGCCGGCGCCGACGCGGTCCACCCCGGCTACGGCTTCCTCTCCGAGAACCCGGACTTCGCCCGCCAGGTCCTCGACGCGGGCCTCACCTGGATCGGTCCGGCCCCCGAGGCGATCGAGGCCATGGCGTCCAAGACACGCGCCAAGGAACTGATGGGCCTCGAACCCCTCACCGAGGTCACCGAGCACGACCTGCCGGTCCTCGTGAAGGCCGCCGCCGGCGGCGGCGGACGCGGTATGCGCGTCGTACGCCACCTCGACGACCTGGACGCAGCCCTGGAGAGCGCCCGCGCCGAGGCCGCGAGCGCCTTCGGCGACGGCGAGGTCTTCGTCGAGCCCTACGTCGAGAACGGCCGCCACGTCGAGGTCCAGATTCTCGCCGACACCCATGGCACCACCTGGCCCCTCGGCACCCGGGACTGCTCCCTCCAGCGCCGCCACCAGAAGGTCATCGAAGAGGCCCCGGCCCCCGCCCTCTCCGAGGAACTCACGGAGGAACTCCACACCCTGGCCGTACGCGCCGCCCGAGCCGTCTCCTACGTCGGCGCGGGCACGGTCGAGTTCCTCGTCGCCGACGGCAGGGCCCACTTCCTGGAGATGAACACCCGCCTCCAGGTCGAACACCCGGTCACGGAAGCCGTCTTCGGCCTCGACCTGGTCGCCGAACAGATCCGCGTGGCGGAGGGCCACGCCCTCCCGGCCGACCCTCCACGCGCGCGCGGCCACGCCGTCGAGGCCCGTCTGTACGCCGAGGACCCGGCGCGGAACTGGACCCCGCAGACGGGCACGCTGCACCGCCTCGCGGTCCCCGAAAGCGTCCGCCTGGACACCGGCTTCACCGACGGCGACGACATCGGCGTCCACTACGACCCCATGCTCGCCAAGGTCATCGCCCACGCCCCCACACGCGCGGAGGCGATCCGCCGCCTGGCCGCCGCCCTGGACCGGGCCACGATCCACGGCCCGACCACCAACCGCGACCTCCTCGCCCGTTCCCTGCGCCACGAGGAGTTCACGACGGCCCGCATGGACACGGGTTTCTACGACCGCCACCTCTCCACCCTCACCACCGGGGCCCCCGACCCCCACGCCCCCTTGGCCGCCGCTCTCGCCGACGCCCACACCCACGGCGACCCCCGGTTCGGCGGCTGGCGCAACGTCCCCTCCCAGCCCCAGACCAAGCGCTACGCGCTGGCAGGGGAGGAACACGAGGCGACGTACCGCCACACCCGCGGCGGCCCGGAGGCCGACGGGGTCACGGTCATCCACGCCGACGCCCACCTGGTCGTACTCGAAGTGGACGGCGTACGGCGAAAGTTCGAGGTGACGCGCTACGGCACCCACCGCTACGTCAACACCACCCACCTCACCGCCCTCCCCCGCTTCCCCGACCCCACCACCCAACAGGCCCCGGGCTCCCTCCTGGCCCCCATGCCGGGCACGGTCGTACGAGTGGCGGAAGGCCTGAAACCAGGCTCAGCGGTACAGGCGGGCCAACCCCTCCTCTGGCTGGAGGCGATGAAGATGGAACACAAGATCACGGCGTCGGTGCCGGGCACGCTGACGGCCCTGCACGTAGTACCTGGTCAACAAGTGGAGCCAGGCATGTTGCTGGCGGTCGTGCAGCCGAGTTAGGGGCGCGGGGCTGTATCGATATGCGGCTCCGCCGCGCGGGCGCGACCAGCCACGAACCACCCGCAGTCTCCACACATCCGAACCCCCTCCCCTCAGGAGCCCCTTCATGTCTCCCGTCCTGGAAACCGAAGAACACAAGGCCCTACGAGCCGCCGTCGCCGCCCTGGGAAAACGCTACGGCCGCGCCTACATCGCCACGATCAACAAAGAGGGCCGCCACCCCGACGAACTCTGGTCCGAGGCGGCCAAACTCGGCTACCTGGGCGTCAACCTCCCCGAGGAGTACGAGGGCGGAGGCGGCGGCATCACCGAACTCTCCATCGTCCTGGAGGAGCTGGGCGCCGCAGGCTGCCCCCTGCTCATGATGGTCGTCTCGCCCGCCATCTGCGGCACCGTCATCGCCCGCTTCGGCACCAAGGACCAGCAACAGACCTGGCTGCCCGCGCTGGCGACCGGCACCCGCCTCATGGCCTTCGGCATCACCGAACCCGACGCCGGCTCCAACAGCCACCGCATCACCACCACCGCCCGCAAATCCGCCGGGGGCGACTGGCTGCTCACCGGCCGCAAGGTCTTCATCTCCGGCGTCGACAGGGCCGACGCCGTCCTCATCGTCGGCCGCACCGAGGACGCCCGCACCGGCACCCTCAAGCCCTGCCTCTTCATCGTCCCCACGGACACCCCCGGCTTCGAGTACCGCCCGATCGACATGGAACTCCACGCCGCCGAGAAGCAGTTCGAGCTGACCTTCGACGACATCCGGCTCCCCGCGGACGCCCTCGTCGGCGACGAGAACGCCGGCCTGCTCCAGCTCTTCGCCGGCCTCAACCCCGAGCGGATCATGACGGCAGCCTTCGCCATCGGCATGGCCAGATACGCCCTCGCGAGAGCCGTCGACTACGCCCGCGAGCGCACCGTATGGCGTCAGCCCATCGGCGCCCACCAGGCGATCGCCCACCCCCTCGCCCAGTCCCACATCGAACTCGAACTGGCCCGCCTGATGATGCAGAAGGCGGCCCACCTCTACGACGCCGGCGACGACGCGGCGGCCGGCGAGGCCGCCAATATGGCCAAGTACGCGGCGGGGGAGGCCTGCGTGAAGGCCGTCGACCAGGCCGTGCACACCCTCGGCGGCAACGGCCTCACGACCGAGTTCGGCCTCGCCTCTCTGATAACGGCCGCGCGCGTGTCTCGTATCGCGCCGGTGAGCCGGGAGATGATTCTCAACTACGTCTCCCACCAGACCCTGGGCCTGCCGAAGTCGTATTAGGCCGTCTTGGCCGTATTGGGGCACATTAGGCCGTCTTGGAGGAACCATGTTCCGCAGCGAGTACGCAGACGTCCCACCCGTCGAACTCCCCATCCACGACGCCGTACTGGCCCACGCCGCCGAGTTCGGCGACCTGCCCGCGCTGGTCGACGGCGTCGACGGCACGACCCTCACGTACGAACAGGTGGACCGCTTCCACCGGCGGCTCGCCGCCTCGTTCGCCGAGGCGGGCGTCCGCAAGGGCGACGTGCTCGCCCTGCACAGCCCCAACACGATCGCCTACCCGACGGCGTTCTACGCGGCCACGCGCGCGGGCGCCACGGTCACCACCGTGCACCCGCTGGCCACCCCGGGTGAGCTGGCCAAACAGCTCCAGGACTCGGGGGCGAGCTGGATCGTCACGATCTCACCCCTCCTCGAAACCGCCCGCGCCGCCGCCGAACGCGTCGGCGGCATACGGGAGATCTTCGTCTGCGACACCGCCACCGGCCACCGTTCGCTGATCGACATGCTCGCCTCCGCCGCGCCCGAACCGGCCGTCGACATCGACCCGGTGACGGACGTCGCGGCCCTCCCGTACTCCTCCGGCACGACCGGCGTCCCCAAGGGCGTCATGCTCACCCACCGGTCCATCGCCACCAACCTCGCCCAGCTCGAAGAGGTCATGCCGGCCGGCCCCGGCGACCGCATCCTCGCCGTACTGCCGTTCTTCCACATCTACGGCCTCACCGCCCTGATGAACGCCCCACTGCGCCTCGGCGCCACGGTCGTCGTCCTGCCCCGCTTCGACCTGGAGAGCTACCTCGCCGCGATCGCCGCACACCGCATCACGCATCTCTACGTGGCCCCGCCGATCGTCCTCGCCCTCGCCAAGCACCCGGCCGCCGAGCGCTACGACCTCTCCACGGTCCGGCACATCCTCTCCGCCGCCGCGCCCCTGGACGCGAAGCTGGCCGCCGCCTGCTCCGCCCGCCTCGGCCTGCCGCCCGTCGTCCAGGGCTACGGCATGACCGAACTCTCCCCCTGCTCCCACATCGTGCCCCTCGCCCAGGCCGCGGCGGCGCCCCCCGGCACCGTCGGCAAGCTGATCGCCGGCACCGAGATGCGGATCGTCTCCCTCGACGACCCCGGCAAGGACGTCGGCGTCGGCGAACAGGGCGAGATCGTCATCCGGGGCCCTCAGGTCATGAAGGGCTACCTGGGCCGGCCCCGGGCCACCGCCGACATGATCGACGCCGACGGCTGGCTCTCCACCGGCGACATCGGGCACACCGACGCCGACGGCTGGCTCTACGTCGTCGACCGCGTGAAGGAACTGATCAAGTACAAGGGCTTCCAGGTCGCCCCCGCCGAACTCGAAGCCCTCCTCGTCACCCACCCCGGCATCGCCGACGCCGCCGTCATCGGCCACTACAACGACGACGGCAACGAGGTCCCGCACGCCTTCGTCGTCCGCCACCCCACGGCGCGCGACCTCTCCGAGGGCGAGGTCATGATGTACGTCGCCGAACGCGTCGCCCCCTACAAACGCGTCCGCCAGGTCACCTTCATCGACGGCGTGCCCCGCGCGGCCTCCGGGAAGATACTCCGCCGCGAACTCAGGGAGCGCCTGTGACAGACCTCGTCCGATACGCCCACCACCGGGGGATCGCCACCCTCACCCTCGACTCCCCGGCCAACCGCAACGCCCTCTCCGCCGCCCTCGTCGCCGAACTCCGCGACGCCCTCGACCGGTGCGGCAAGGACGACACCGTACGAGCCGTCGTCCTCACCCACACCGGCAACACCTTCTGCGCCGGAGCCGACCTGCGCGACCCACCCGACCCGCAGGCCCTGGTCGATCTCCTGCGCCGGCTCCTCGAACTGCCCAAGCCCGTCGTCGCCCGCGTCACCGGGCACGTCCGGGCGGGCGGCCTCGGCCTGCTCGGCGCCTGCGACATCGCCGCCGCCGGCCCCGAGGCCACCTTCGCCCTCACCGAGGTCCGCATCGGCGTCGCCCCCGCCGTCATCTCCCTCACCCTCCGCCCCCGCACCGACCCCCGCGCCCTGGCCCGCTACTGCCTCACCGGCGAGAGGTTCGGCTCCGCCGAAGCCGCCCGCATCGGCCTGCTCACCACCGCCGGCGCCGATGTCGACGACGTCCTCGAACCCGTCCTCGACGGGCTGCGCCGAGCCTCCCCGAGGGCCCTGGCGGAGACGAAACACCTGCTCACGACTAAGGTGCTGGAGAACTTCGACCTGGACGCGGGCGAACTGACCCGCCTCTCGTCCCGGCTGTTCGCCTCAGCCGACGCCCGCGAGGGCATGGCGGCCTTCCTCGAAAGACGGGAACCGGGATGGGTTCTGTGAGCACGGTGGGTACATCCGACGACACCGAAACCGACACCGGCACGATGGCCGACACCGGTACTGACACCGACACCGACACCGACACGATGGCCGACACCGACACCGGAACGGTGGCCGACCGCGGGCCCAAACAGGACCGCAGCCGGGTCACCCGCAAGCGGCTCCTGGAAGCCGCGGTGTCCTGCCTCGCCGAACACGGCTGGGCCGGCTCCACCGTCTCCGTCGTCGCCGAACGCGCCGGTGTCTCCCGCGGCGCCGCCCAACACCACTTCCGCACCCGCGAGGACCTGTTCACCGCCGCCGTCGAGTACGTCGCCGAGGAACGCTCCCTCGCCCTGCGCGCACTCTTCCGCGAAGGCCCCGCCGACCGCCGCGCCGTCGTCGCCGCCGTCGTCGACCTCTACACCGGCCCCCTCTTCCGCGCCGCCCTCCACCTCTGGGTCGCCGCCTCCAACGAGGACCAGCTCCGCCCCCGCGTCACCGAACTCGAAGCCCGCGTCGGCCGCGAGACCCACCGCATCGCCGTCGACCTCCTCCGCGCCGACGAGACCGTCCCCGGGGTCCGCGAAACCGTCCAGGGCCTCCTCGACATGGCCCGCGGCCTCGGCCTCGCCAACCTCCTCACCGACGACACCGGCCGCCGCGACAGGGTGGTGGCCCAGTGGGCGACCCTGCTGGACGACGTACTGGGCTGACGAACCGGACCGACGACCGGGGCCGACGACCGGGGCCGAAGGCGTACGGGACCGACGCCCCCTACGGACTCAGCCGCTCCACCCGCCACGACCCGTCCGGCTCCGCCACGTACCGCAGCCGGTCGTGCAGCCGGTTCCCCCGGCCCTGCCAGAACTCCACACTCTGCGGCGCCACCCGGAAACCACCCCAGTTCGGCGGCACCGGCACCTGCTCACCCTCCGGATAGCGGGTGTGCAACTCCTCGTACGCGGCGTCCAGTTCGGCCCGCGAGGAGATCACCGAGGACTGCGCGCTGGCCCACGCCCCCAGCTGCGAACCATGCGGACGCGTCCGGAAGTACGCCGCCGTCTCGTCCCGCCCCGTCCGCCGTGCCGTACCCGTCACGATCACCTGCCGGGCGATCCCGTGCCAGGGGAAGAGCAGCGAGACATGCGGGTTCTCCGCCAGGTCACGAGCCTTGCGGGAGTCGTAGTTCGTGTAGAAGACGAAACCCTGCGCGTCGTACGCCTTCATCAGCACCGTACGAGACCCCGGGCGTCCCTCGGCGTCCGCCGTGGACACGACCATGGCGTTCGGCTCGAACACCGCACCCTCCTGCGCGGCCTGCCCGAACCACCGCGCGAACTGCTCCATGGGATCACCGGCCAGCTCGCTCTCGTCGAGCCCGGCGGCGCGGTACTGCTTGCGCATGAGAGCAGGATCGTGATCGTTCACATGGTCATCCTGCCGTATGGACGGCCGACCGGAGGGAAGTGGCACTGAGTGCCGCGGACTCTCCCCAAACGTGGCACTCAGGCGTATGGTGCTTGGACCCCCTGTCGCACACATCAAGAGGAGCCGCCTGATGTCCGACTTCGTACCCGGGCTCGAAGGAGTCGTCGCGTTCGAGACGGAGATCGCCGAACCGGACAAGGAAGGCGGCGCCCTCCGCTACCGCGGCGTCGACATCGAGGACCTGGTCGGCCACGTCTCCTTCGGCAACGTCTGGGGCCTGCTCGTCGACGGCGCCTTCCGCCCCGGCCTGCCGCCCGCCGAGCCGTTCCCCATCCCCGTCCACTCGGGCGACATCCGCGTCGACGTCCAGTCCGCGCTGGCCATGCTCGCCCCGGTCTGGGGCCTCAAGCCCCTCCTGGACATCGACGAGGAGCAGGCCCGCGCCGACCTCGCCCGCGCCGCCGTCATGGCCCTCTCCTACGTCGCCCAGTCCGCCCGCGGCCAGGGCCACCCCATGGTCCCGCAGCGCGAGATCGACAAGGCCCAGTCCGTCGTCGAACGCTTCATGATCCGCTGGCGCGGCGAACCCGACCCGAAGCACGTCGCGGCGGTCGACGCGTACTGGACCTCGGCGGCCGAGCACGGCATGAACGCGTCTACCTTCACGGCGAGGGTCATCGCGTCGACCGGCGCGGATGTCGCGGCGGCCCTCTCCGGTGCCGTAGGAGCCATGTCCGGCCCCCTCCACGGCGGCGCCCCCTCCCGCGTCCTCGGCATGATCGAGGAGATCGAACGCACGGGCGACGCCGACGCCTACGTCAAGCGCGCCCTCGACAAGGGCGAACGCCTCATGGGCTTCGGCCACCGCGTCTACCGCGCCGAGGACCCCCGCGCCCGCGTCCTGCGCCGCACCGCCCGCGACCTCGGCGCCCCCCGCTTCGAGGTCGCCGAGGCCCTGGAGAAGGCGGCCCTCGCGGAACTCCACGCCCGCCGCCCCGACCGGGTCCTCGCCACCAACGTCGAGTTCTGGGCCGCGATCGTCCTCGACTTCGCCGAGGTCCCGGCCCACATGTTCACGTCGATGTTCACCTGCGCCCGCACGGCGGGCTGGTCGGCGCACATCCTGGAGCAGAAGCGCACCGGCCGCCTCGTCCGCCCCTCCGCGCGCTACATCGGCCCGGGCCCGCGCGACCCGCAGGCGATCGAGGGCTACGACACCATCGCCCGGTAGCCCCGCCGCATCACGCGGGGCTGAGCAGTTCCGCGTGATGCCGCTCGGCGACCAGTGGGTGCGCCCGCAGCTTCCCCTTCAGCTCGTTGAACCCGTACTCGGCGAAGAGCGGATTGCCCGGATCGTCGGTGACGCCGGGCGCGGTGGAGGCGTACGGAAAGACGAGCGGCTCGACCCGCGCGTCCAGGCGGGGGTTGTAGAAGAACGGCACGGAGAACCGCTCGGTGGCCCCCGCCGGGCTGACGACCCGGTGCTTGGTGGCGAGGAGATACCCGTTGGTCGCCACCTCCAGCAGCTCCCCGAGGTTGACCACGAACGCCCCCGGAATCGGCGGCACGTCATGAAACAGCCCGTCCGCCCGCTCCACCTGAAGCCCACCGACCTGGTCCTGCAACAACAGGGTCAGGAACCCGTAGTCCTTGTGGGCCCCCACCCCCTGGTCGGCGCCGTCTCCCGCGCTCCCGGGATACCGCACGAGCTTCAGATGCGGATGGGCCCGCTCCCCGAAGATCGGGTCGTAGAAATCGGCGGGCGCCCCGATGGAGACGAGCAGCTCACGCAGCAACCGCTGAGCCACGGAACTGAGCCGGTCGATCCACGCGAGGGCGGCGTCCCGCAGCCCCGGCAGGGCGCCGGGCCACTGGTTGGGCCCCTGCAGCCACCAGTAGGCGGGCTCACCGGCCCCCGGCAGGTGCGCGGCCCGCTCGGCCCCGATGTCCAGCTGATCCCGCCAGTCCCGGCTCCCACCCGTCCGCTCGTCCCCGGTCCGCGTGTACCCCCGGAAATGCGGTGAGTTGACGTTGTCGATGGCCAGCCGCTCGGCCTCGGGCAACGCGAAGAAGTCCCGCATGGCGGCAGTGAGCCGCCCGGTCTCCTCCTCACCCACCCCGTGCCCGACGAGCTGGAAGAACCCCACGTCGTGCGCGGCGCTGTGCAACTGGGCGTGCAACAGCGCCCGCGCCCCGGGTCCGCGATCGGCGGCGGAGAGATCGATGATGGGCAACTGCTGATACGACGATGCCGTCGAGGTGTGCGTCATGGGATGCGTCCGTGGGATGAAGTAGGGCTGGGGCCGGATTCCGAGGTTCAGACGGAAGGCCGACAGCCCGTGCTCGTGACGCGCACGTAGTCCACGTGCCGGCGTCGAACGAGTATCGGAAGCATGCCGAAAGGATACTGCGCCCCCACAGCAGACGACCCGCAGACTCTGGGTCCCTCCGCCCAGGGGGCGAAGAAGCCGGCCGGACGTACCGGCGAGTCTGCGGGTCGGGTGACTGCTTGAGATTGGGCCGGCTGCGTGCTCGACTCACACGCTGGTCCGACACCGCACTGAGAATGGTGACGGGCGCTAGCCCGCAGCCACCTCGCGCGTCCGGGTTTCATACATGTACCCGATCACCTCCTTTCGGCGTACGCCCCACATTAGGAACCGGGGCGACGGCGCTCAAGCGATTTTCCGAAGGGATTGGCGAGGGACTACCGCAGTACGGCGAAGACCGCGCGTACCAGGGTGTCGTCCGGAAGGCTCCAGTGCCCGGTGACGTGGCCCTTCGCACCCTCCGGCAGGCCGAGCGGGCCGGGCCGCAGCACGCGGTTCAGGTGGAGGACGGTGTTCTCGGGCCGGAGGGGCAGCTCGGTGGCTTCCGGGGTGTCGGCCGCGGTGAGGGAGGCCACGGACAGCGGGCCTTCGCCCTTGTACGACCGGGTGACCTCGTGGTCCGGGGTGTCCGTGAGGCTCTGCGCCTGGGGCTCGGCGCGGCCCTCGAACAGGGCGAGTAGCCGGGCCAGGAGCACCGGGTCCTGGATGCCGTCGTAGGCCCAGCGCCTGCCCAGTACGCCGTGCTCCATGGTGCCGATGAGAGCGTGCTCGGCGTCGGGGAGAGGGGCGCCACGGTAGGTGAGAGGCGCCAGGTAGTGGACCGGGGTGGGGCCGGAGGTGTCGGTGGCGACCATGAACTCGATGCCGACCTCGCCCTCGGGGTCGTCGAGGCGGAAGCCGCCGGCCTTGGTCAGCACCGGGGCGGCCGGGCCGCCGGCGTACCAGGGGCGGGTGGGCAGCCAGGAGGTGAGGAGTTCGAGCTTGGTGGGCTTCAGGGTGGTGTGGTGGATGACAGCCATGGCGGGATTCTCCGCCGGGCACACGAGCGGACGCGAGCCCTTTGTCTCCCGCCCGCCAGCCTCGCGCCCGCCGGTGCTCTCCCGGGGCGTCGGGCGCCCGCCGGTCACCGGCGGCACGTGCGGCTGGTCGCTCGCCGCCCGCCTCCGGCTCGCCGCTCCGTCGGGTTCTCGGCCGTCGCCGTACCGGTTCGCGCCCGCGGCGCTTCCGCCCCCCGAGGCTTCCGCCCCGGCTAGTCCGCCGATCTCTCCAGCGCCTCCAGATCCAGTGCCGTGGCGATGCGTACGGCGATGTCCTCGGCGTAGACCGCGTCGGTGCGCTCGAAGGGGGTGCGGTTGGCGCCGCGGAGGAAGGTGACGACGCCGAGGGTGCGGCCGCGGCTGCGCAGGACGGTGCAGAGGGAGTGGACGGTGTCCGGCGGCCACTGGCGGCCGGTGGCCCACTCGCGGGCCGCTTCCGGGGGAGCCGTGCCGGCGCTGGCGCGGACCGAGCCCGCCCGGTCCACGCACTGCAG
>NZ_LRTR01000302.1 GCF_001550375.1 Streptomyces europaeiscabiei
GGCTGGCCGGTGGGGGTGGCGGCGGCGCGGACGAGACGGGCGGGGCCTGTGCCGTCGGTGAGGGAGCCGCCGGCGACGCGGTCGATGAGGGCGTGGTCGGCGAAGCCGGCGAGGGCGAAGTCGAGGTGGACGGTGGCGGCCTCGCCGGGGTCCTCGCACTCGGCGGCGGCGCGTGCGGCCCGGTGGAGCTGGTTGACGCGGAAGCGGAGCTGCGCGGCCTCCTGCTCGGTCTGTTTGGCCTCGGTGATGTCCTGGAAGAGCCAGCCGACGCCGAGGGGAACCGGTTCTTCGGCCAGCGGTGAGGCGAGGCGGAGGAAGCCGCTGCGCCAGCAGCGGCGCTTCTCGCCGTCGGGGGTGCGGACGCCGACCCAGATCTCGGCGGGCGCGGGCGGGGCACCCTCGGCGAGGACATGAGTGAGGGCGCTCTCCAGTTCCTCGACGCCCTGGGCGAGCAGTTCGCCGAGAGGGCGTCCGAGGACGGCCGTGCGGCCGATGCCGAGGGCGCGGGCGGCGTGGGCGTTGACGACGGCGGGCCGCAGGTCGACGTCGACGAGGACCACGCCCCAGGAGGCGTCCTCGAAGAGGGCCTCGCTGAGGGCGATGGACCGTTCGAGGTCGATCTGCGCGTGGACCTCGCTGAAGGCGCAGTACAGGCCGGCGGGCTTGCCGTCGGGCCCGAGTACGGCGGCGGACTGGGTGCGTACGAGGACGCGTCCGCCGTCCTTCGTGACCAGGGCGAACTCGTGCACCTGCCGGCCGGCGGCGTGCATGGCGGCCATCAGCCGCCCCTCGACCTCCTCGGCGTCGGCGGTCCGTACGGCCCACCCGGCGAATCCGCGGCGTCCTACGGCCTCCTCCGCGCTCCAGCCCAGGATGCGTTCGGCCTCGCGGTTCCAGTGGGTGACGACGCCGTCGGCGTCGAACGCGCACAGGGCCGCGTCCATCCCGTCCAGCAGGGCGGCGAGGAGATCCGAGCCACCGGTGTCCATGGAGCCTTCGGTGCCTTCGGTGTCCTCGGTGTTCACCGTGCCCTCGATGTCCTTGGTGTCCTCGTCCGTCGGACCGGTCCGCTCGGGCTCGTCGGGTCCGAGCTCGTCGGTGGTCCCACTACGCCGGGAAGCACTCACCTGAACCCCCTGCAGGCTGCGTTGCGTCCGCATGTGCGGCTGGTACGGCGCGTCGGTTCGCTCACTCACCATCATTCAACTCGAACGTGACCCAGCCCACATCTGGTTCACGCAAGATGCGGACGAAATCGTTGTACGCCGGATTTCCTCCTCACCCTTCTCAACGTTCCCACGAACCCGGGTGCTCAGTCAGCGCAGGTAGAAGATGCGGTCGCCGTACTCCCGCATCACCCGGTCGTTCCAGTCGAGCCCGCCGTCGACGTTCCCGGAGCGGAGCAGGGGCGGTTCGATGCCCCGGTCCGCGAGGCAGGCGGCGGCGGTGGCCATGACCGACTGGAGGATCGCGGAGGTGACGACGGTGGAGGCCGGGGCGAAGGGGGCGGGGACGGTGTCGAGGGTGAGCGTCGCGTCGCCGACCGCGATCTTCGAGTCGAGGACGAGGTCGCAGTGGTCCTTGAGGAAGCTGCCGGAGGAGTGGCGTGACGTCGTCTCCGTGGCGTACGCGACCGAGGTGACGCCGATGACCTTCACCCCCAGTTCCCGGGCGTGCGCGGCCATCTCCACGGGCAGGGCGTTGCGGCCGGAGAGCGAGATCACCACGAGCAGGTCGCCGGCCCGCAGCGGGCTGGTGTCGAGCACGGCGGTGGCCAGGCCGTCGACCCGTTCCAGTGCCGAACCGAGGGTGGCGGGCAGTACGTCGACGCCCACCGCGCCGGGGACGGCCAGCAGGTTCATCAGTGCGAGACCGCCGGCCCGGTAGACGAGGTCCTGGGCGGCGAGCGACGAGTGCCCGGCTCCGAACGCGAAGAGCCGGCCCCCGTCGGCGACGGTGGCCGCGATCATCTCGCCGGCCGCGGCGACGGCCTCCCCCTCCTCGTCCCGCACGCGCTCCAGCAGTCCGATCGCCGCGTCGAGGAAGCGTCCGCCCAGCCTGCCGTCGTCCATGTGTGAACCCCTCAGCCCTGTCGCCGGCCCGTAGTGTCGCCGATCACGTTAAAGGTCTGGACCACCGAGGTGTCAATATGGCCGGGAGGGGGTCGTGGGCTTTCGCCGCCCCCGCCGCCCCCGCCGCCC
>NZ_LRTR01000303.1 GCF_001550375.1 Streptomyces europaeiscabiei
GGGCCTCAGCGAGACGGGAGAGCGGGGGCGCAGGGGGTGGCCGTACGAAGTCCCGGGTGCCGCTCATCGCGCTCGTCGGGGTCGGGATCGTGGTGCTCGGGATCGGGGCGGGTGCCCTGATGGCCGGGCCGGGGGACGACTCGTCGCCGAACGACAACAAGCCCGTCGCGGCGACCGGGGCGCCCGAGGAGTCGGCGTCCCCGTCGGCGGACCCCGCGAAGGAGCAGGCGGTCGCGCTGGACAAGCTGCTGGCGGACAGCGGCGACAGCCGGAACAGCGTGATCAAGGCCGTCGCGAACATCAGGACCTGCACGAACCTGGGCCAGGCCGCCACCGACCTCCGGGACGCGGCGAAGCAGCGCAACGACCTGGTCACCCGGCTCGGCGAGCTGTCCGTCGACAAGCTGCCGGACCACGAGGCCCTGACCACCTCGCTCACCAAGGCCTGGCAGGCCTCCGCCTCCGCCGACAACCACTACGCCGCGTGGGCCGACCAGACCGCCGGGCGGAAGGGCTGCAAGAAGGGCCAGGCCCGCGCCACCGGCCAGACCCAGGCCGGCAACCAGGCCAGCGGCACCGCCAGCGCCGAGAAGACCAAGGCCGCCAAGCTCTGGAACACGATCGCCACCACCTACGCCCTGACCCCACGCCAGGCGGTCCAGCTGTAGGAACCGGCGCGGCCGCGGCCCGCAGCCCGGACCGCGCCCCGTCGCTCAGCTGTCCGCCTCCACCAGTGTCTTCTCCACGTTCACGAACCCCCGTCGGGCGGCGACGAGCTGGCCCTTGCGGACGACCTGGAAGGTGACGTCGGGGTTGATGAGGCGGGGGAATTCGGCGGAGGCGATGAGGTCCTCGAAGCGCCAGCGCAGGGGTGGGGTGAGGCCGCCCGTGGTGACCTTCAGGCCGTCGTCGAGGACGTGGCGGATCGCCTGGGAGGTCACCTCGCTCCCGCCGATCTTCTCGATGGCGGCCTTCAGCACGGTGTACGCGATCCAGGTGGTCTGCACACCCGGGTCCGCCGGGTCGATCCGGTTGTCGTCGAACGCGTGCTCCCGGATCACCTCCTTCATCCGGTCCCACCGCTCATCGGTCTCCACCGGGTACCAGCCGGTGACGTACGCCCCCTCGTACGGCCCCGACCTGCCACCGGTCGCGTCGATCACCGTCTGGTCGACGCTGCCGAGGACGGTTCCGGTGCGGACGCCCGGGTAGTCCTCGCGGTCCCGGCGGAAGGAGTCCATGAAGGTGAAGGTGCGGTCGCCCAGTGCGGGGACGACGCACCCCTTCGCGGCCGGGTCGGTGCCGGCCCGCCGCAGCGCCTCCCGGGCGTGCTCCCCGTACTCGGTCGCGTCCTCGGCCGCCAGCTGGTCCTCGGACCCGTCGTGCCCCCCGGACCGCAGCCCCGAGTCCAGCAGCAGCGGCAGCTGGTCGCCGGCTATCGAGTCGGGGCGTACGAGGGCGACCGGGCCGCAGGCCTCGGCGAGCTGCTCGCCGAGGCCCGCCATGAGAGAGGCCTGGCCGCCGTTGACCGGGTAGGACAGCGCGCTGCCGAACTCGTCGTCGGTGACGCCGTAGCCGCCGATGTACGGGATGCCCGCCGACTCCAGCGGGGCGAGGTAGGAGCGGCCGTGCTGGCTGTAGGACCCGACGACGGCGACGACGTTCTCGTCGACGGCGCGGTGGGCGCACTTCGCGGCGGTCACGGTCTCGTTGTGGTCGTTGCAGGTCAGGATCTTCAGCTCGCGGCCGTTGATGCCACCGTTGGCGTTGACCCAGCGGGCGTACGCCTTCGCCATGGCGGGCATGCCGGGCTTGTTGGTGGCGGACGTCTTCTCCGGGGCCCAGGTCATGACGGTGACGGGGCCGTCCCCGGTACCCCCCGTGGTACCGGGGACGACCCCGCACCCGGCGACGAGTGAGGCACACGCCGCCAGCGTGGTAGCCCTGACCAGGCGTTTGGCGAGCCCTTGGGGGAGGTCTGTGAACAGGGGGGTCCGTCGTGCCCGGAAGCCAGTCATGGCTCCGCACGATTCCGTCACATGACCAACCCGGGCGTGACGGATGGCCGACGTGAGGTGACCGGGAGGTGAATTGCGAAGAGCTACGATCGTATTTTTGAGTGGTTTCAGAGAGGAAGGCACGATCGATGACCGTCCAAGGTCCGGAGACCCCTTCCCGTCGCGGGCGTCGCTCATCCACCATGGGCGACATGCCACTGAACGACATGCCGTGGTGGCGCTGGCGCAGCAATGTGCGCTCCGCGCTGCACATGCTCTCCGACCCGGCGTTCCAGCAGAACGTCTGGCTGGCCGGTGTCGACGGGTACGGGGACGTCACCGACGCCGTGTACCGCCTGGTCGAGGACACCTGGCTGGACAACTGGTCCGCCGAGAAGTACGTGGGCACGATCTTCCGTGACGCCCAGGAGGCGGCCCTCGTCGACACCGCCGTGCTGCGCGTGCTGCGGATCATGCATCAGGTCGGCCCGGACGCGCCCGTCTCCGCGTACGTCGACCACGAGTCTTGGCCCGAGGCCGTCCGCGCCGCCCGTGAGGCCCACGTACGCCTCTCGGTGAGCGACGGGGAGGACCCGGACACGCCGCCGCGCACCCTTGAGGTGCTGCGGATCATGACGCGGACGGCGTAGGGCCCGGATGCCGGGTCGGGCGGATGGTCCGGTCTTCGGGACGATTGCCGACATGGGTACGCCATATGGGACCCTGTCGGGCATGAACGCGCAGTCCACCCGAGCCGCGGCGCCCGCCGACCAGTACGTCCTCACCCTCGCCTGCCCGGACAAGCAGGGCATTGTGCACGCCGTGTCGAGCTACCTCTTCATGACCGGCTGCAATATCGAGGACAGCCAGCAGTTCGGCGACCACGACACGGGTCTGTTCTTCATGCGCGTCCACTTCTCGGCGGAGGCGCCGGTGAGCGTGGAGAAGCTGCGGGCCAGTTTCACGGCGATCGGTGACGCCTTCCAGATGGACTGGCAGATCAACCGGGCCGACGAGAAGATGCGCATCGTCCTGATGGTCAGCAAGTTCGGGCACTGCCTGAACGACCTGCTCTTCCGGGCGAGCATCGGGGCGCTGCCGGTGGAGATCGCGGCCGTGGTCTCCAACCACACCGACTTCGCCGAGCTGGTGGGGTCGTACGACATCCCCTTCCACCACATCCCGGTCACCAAGGACACCAAGGCGCAGGCCGAGGCGCGGGTGCTGGAGATCGTGCGCGAGGAGAACGTCGAGCTGGTCGTTCTGGCGCGCTACATGCAGGTCCTCTCCGACGACCTCTGCAAGCAGCTCAACGGCCGCATCATCAACATCCACCACTCCTTCCTGCCGAGCTTCAAGGGTGCGAAGCCGTACCACCAGGCGCACACGCGCGGTGTGAAGCTGATCGGGGCGACGGCGCACTACGTCACCGCCGACCTCGACGAGGGGCCGATCATCGAGCAGGAGGTCGAGCGGGTGGGGCACGGGGTGACGCCCGAGGGGCTCGTCGCGGTCGGGCGGGACGTGGAGTGCCAGGCGCTGGCGCGGGCCGTCAAGTGGCATGCGGAGCGGCGGATCCTGATGAACGGGCGACGGACGGTCGTCTTTGCGTAGGGCTCCGCCGGGGCCGGGGTACCTGGTAGCTCGGGGGCGCGTGCGGCTGCGGCTGCGGGTGAGTCGTGCGGTCGTGCGGCTGCGGGTGAGTCGTGGTTGCTCGCGCAGTTCCCCGCGCCCCTTAGTGATCCGGCGGCCCTGACTGGCACCCGGTGAGCGCCGAAGAGCGCCTCCGAGCCCCGCTCGGCCGCTCACATTCGGCTCAACGCCGCCGCCGCGAACAGTACGTCCCTGATCGCCTCCCGGTCTCCGCCCTGCCCCGCGGCCGCCTCCTGGGGAGGTACGTGTCCGGCGGCCAGGCGGCAGAACTCGACGCCGTCCAGGACCACATGGGCCACCTCGTGGTCGGCGGAGCCGAGGGCCGCGGGGGAGTCGAGAGGGATGAGCCACTCGCCGCCGCCGGAGCCCTCGATCTCCAGGCGGAGGCTGCGGCCGGGGGTCCCGGCCGGTACGAGATGGCGGCCGGGCGGCGGCGGGGACGCCAGCCCGGCCCGGCGGCGGTCGGCCAGGGACAGGGGCAGCATGCGGGCAGCCAGGTCGATCATGCCGTGCAGATGACGGCCGGAGGGCGGCTCGTACGGGTAGTCCACGGCCTCCGCGATGTCCTCCGCGTGGATCCAGCACTCGAACGCCCGGTCCAGCATCGCGTCCCGGAGGGGCAGTGCGAAGCCGCCGTACGAGACCGCCTGACGCCCCGGGTCGCCGGAGTGGTCCGGGCCGCCGCCGCCCGTGAACGACGTCGTGCGGACGATGTCGTGACTCTGCTGCCGCCACGGCGCGCGGAGGGCACGGGTGGGCGGGAAGTGGGACGCCTTCCAGTACGCCTCGGTGCGCGCCGCCGGTGTGCCGCCGACGGGTCCGGACCCGTCGGCCTCCAGCCGGCCGAGCGGGTCTTCCAGGCCGAGCGCGGCCGCGACGAGCCCGTCGACGGTGAGCAGGTGGGCGATGACCCCGGCGACGGTCGTACGACGGCTCACCGGTCCCACGCCCTCGAACCAGCGCAGCCGCACGGGTGCGTGCCAGTCGGCGGTCCCGATGTCCTGCAGCAGCGCGTCCAGCCGGGCCGTCTCCGCGTCGTACGGGGCGGCCCAGCGCGGCAGCGGGATGCGCGGCGGGCGGCGGTTCAGACAGATGTCCAGCACCTGGGTGCGCAGGGCGGGGTCCAGGTCGAGGCTCTCCGGCGGGTGCAGCAGCCCCACGGCCTCCCGCAGCCGCCGCGCCTCGTCCGCGCACGTCCCGCACTCCCCGAGGTGCTCCTCGACGGCCAGCGCCTCCTCGGCCGAACAGGCCGCCAGCGCCCAGGCCCCGAGCAGCGCCTTGAGCACACGGTGCTCCAGCACGAGGGGAGGGGGCGTGGGGGCCGGCAACGGCAACCCGGTGTCCTCCACGGAGGTACGCGGCAGCGGTATACGCGGCGGCCTGACCGGCTCGTCGCCGCCGCCCCGCGGCCCATCGGGACCGGATCCCGGGGGTCCACCGAGCCCGTTCCCCTGGTCGCCGCGGCTCACCGTGTCACCGTCACCACGGCCGACCGAGCCGCCTGATCCCGGCCCGCCGGATTCGCCGGGCTCGTCGGATTCACCGGCCCCGTCGAACCCGCCGGACCCGTGCGCGCCGTCCTCGCCCGCCGACCCGTCCTCCGACGCCTCCCTGCCGCCGTCGGACCGGTCGAGGTCCCGCTCGATCTTCTCGCCGGGCCCCGGCACACTGTCCCCGTCCGACGGCCCCCTGGCCGCAGGCACCCGGCCGACGGTCGGTCCTGTGGTGGGCCTGACGGCGTGCTCGTCGGCGTGCTCGTCGTGCTGCCGGCCCTCGGGGTCGTCGTCGTGCGCCTCGAACGGGCTCGGTCCGTCGGTCACGCCGTACCTCCGGGTTCGGGCGGGGTGCCGGAGGGGCGGGTGTCGTGGGCGGTGGAGAGGAGCTGGAGGCCGAGGCGGAGGCGCCGGCGGGCCTCGTCCTCGGTGACGCCGAGGTCGGTGGCGGTCTGTCGGTAGTCGCGGCGCTGGAAGTAGGCCAGCTCCAGGGCCGCCCGCAACGGCGTGGGCATCGCCTGCACTATGTAGTCGGCGCGGGCCGCGACCGACGCGTGGTGGACCTTGCGCTCCAGATCCTCCGCGGTGCCCTCGCCGCCCCGGGCGAGCGCGGCGGTCTCGGTGGCGTGCAGCCGCTGCACGGCCAGGCGGTGGGTCAGCGCCGCCACCCAGGAACGCAGAGGGCCGTGCTTGGGGTCGTACGCCTCGGGGTTCTCCCAGAGCTGGAGGAACACCTCGCGGGTGATGCGGTCGGCGCCCCGCTCGTCGCCGAGGACGCGGTGGGCGAGCCCGTGCACGAGGGACGCGAACCGGTCGTACAGCTCACCGAGGGCCGCCGCCTCGCCGCGCGCCAGCCGCTGTTGCATCTTGCGGTCCCAGCGGGGCGGTGCGTCCTTCGTCGCCATACGGCCCCCTCACCCTGTTCGTACCCGCGCCGTTCCTGATGAGCACCGAGCCGTGGGCCCGGAGTTGTTCCGGCCGGTTCCGGCCCGGTTCCAGCCTGTGTGCACTGCCGACCCGAATGTAGTCGGCACCGCTGACCGCGCACGCCCCTTTATGGCAATGTGCGCCCCTCGTGAGGCCGGAGGTGGTATGACCCCGGCGCAAGCCGTTTCCATGCCGCTCACGTGGGCGTCTGCCCACCCTTCGTATGCTTGTACGACCCCGTATGGGGCCTGATCTGCACGAATCTGACTACTCAGGACCGTGTCAGATCTATTTGCGATCAATAGTCGATCACATGTGACCGTACTAGATGGAAATCGCACCGAAAAGGTCCCGGAAATGGCTCGCTTACCACGCGCCTTCGGTGGGCCACGGGTGTTTCATGGAACGACGGCGGGGCAGCCGCGCAAGCAGGAAGCGGTGCAGTGGCTTCCGGTTCGGCGACTGAGAGGCATCGCGGTGACGTTCGAAGTGACCGACGGCGAGCAGGGCGAACAAGGCGAACAAGGTGAGTGGGCCGTGCTGCACGTGTCCGGAGAGATGGATCTGGTGACATCGCCCCTGCTCCGCCAGCGGGTGCACGAGGCGGTGGCCGACGGTCGCCGAAGTCTTGTCCTCGACCTCTCCGGAGTCGTCTTCTGCGACTCCACCGGCGTGGGAGTCCTGGTCGCCACCCGGCGCCTCATGCGTTCCTGCCGGGGACGGCTCCGGCTGATCCTCCCCGCCGACGGTCACGCGGGCGGTGGCCCCTCCGAGGGCGCGCACGTCAACCGTGTCCTCGCCGCTCTGGGCGTGCGCCGCCTCTTCGACGTCCACCCCGACGTCCCCTCGGCGGTCGCTCCGGAGTCCGACGAGGAGGCCGACCCCCTGTCGGCCTGACCCCCGCATCCCCCCGATGAGCAGTACGTACGTATGAGCTGTCGCACGCGGTGGCGTCCCGGCGGCCACACGGTTGTCCCAGAATTCCCGCAGTCTTGGTACAAGCGCCGCTTTCCCGCTCCGTCCGGGCCTCTGACGTCGTACGCTCCGTCCGAGAAGCACCCCACTTGACGTAAGGCGGGCCCGAAGAGACATGGTCAGCAGCGAGTACGAGCGCAGGATCGCCGCCCGGTTCGCCACCTTCGACCAGGACGGCAACGGCTGGATCGACCGCGAGGACTTCAGCGCGGCGAGCAAGGCGGTTCTCAACGAGTTCGGCACCACCGCCCGTTCGGACAAGGGCCAGGCCCTGTACGGCGGCGCCGAAGCCTTCTGGCAGGGTATGGCCGGAATAGCGGACCGGGACGGCGATCAGCGCATCACCCGGGACGAGTTCGTGAACGGCGCGGTCAAGCGGCTGCGCGACAACCCCGACCGTTTCGCCGAGATCGCCCGCCCCTTCCTGCACGCGGCCCTCGCCGTCGCGGACACCGACGGGGACGGAAAGGCCACGGTCGAGGAGACCGCCCGGGTCCTCAAGGCCCTCGGCGCACCCGAGGAGGTCGCCACCGCGGCCGCCGCCACCCTCGACACCGACGCCGACGGCAAGGTGGACGAGGTGGAGGTCGTGACCGCGTTCGCGCGCTACTTCACCGTGCCCGAGTGATCACCCGGTATCCACCCGGGTAGCCACCGCAGTGACCCACCCGAGCGACCACGGGCCGGTACGCGGGTCACGAAAGCGGCTCACGAGAGCGGCTCACGAAGGTGACTCATGAACGCGGCTCATGAAGGTGACGCATGAACGCAGCTCATGAGTAGCGTTCGCGCAGCTTGTACTTGAGCACCTTCCGCAGGGTCTCGTTGCGCGGAAGGGCGTCCACCACCTCCACCTGTTCCGGCAGCTTGTGGACGGACAGCCCTTCCGCGCGCAACCAGTCGGTGACGTCCGTCAGTGTCAGGGGGTCGGCCCCCGGCGGCTGTTCGACCACCGCGCAGACCCGTTCCCCCCGTTCCGCGTCCGGCAGCCCGATCACCGCCGCGTCCTGGACGGCCGGATGCCGGTGCAGCAGATCCTCTATCTCCTTCGCCGAGATGTTCTCGCCCTTGCGGATGATGACGTCCTTGAGCCGTCCGGTCAGCACCAGATGACCGCTGTCGGTGACCTGCCCGAGGTCGCCCGTGACGAAGAACCCGTCCGTGTCGAAGGCCGCCGCCGACTGCGCCGGATCCAGATACCCCCGGCACACGGCCTCGCCCCGCAACCGCACCTCCCCGTCCTCCGCGATCCGTATCTCCATCCCGGCCGGCGGCCGCCCCTCCGTCGTCGCAAGGTTCTCCACCGAGTCGTCCGGCGCCCCCATCGTGATCATCGGGACCTCCGTCATGCCGTACCCGTGGGTGAGCTGCACGCCCATCTCCCGTACGACGGAGTGGTAGACCTCGGGCGGCTTCGGGGCCCCGCCGCCCGCGAGCAGCCGCAGAGTGGGAACGACCGGTACGCCGGGCTGTTTGCGCTGCTCCGCCAGGAACATCGAGTAGAACGCCGTCGACCCGCCCGCCACCGTCACCCCGTGCTTGCGGTAGCCCTCCAGCGCGGCCGGCAGCGCGAAGTGCTCGAACATCACCGCCGGGAAGCCGTACAGCAGGAGCATCACCATGTAGTCCGGGCCGCCGATGTGCGCGTACGGGAAGGCGATCGAGCCGACGTCCTCCTGGCTGAGCCGGAGCGCGTGGGCGAGGCAGGAGCCACCCGCGATCAGTGAACGGTCCGTGTGGAGGACGCCCTTGGGGTCGGAGGTGGTGCCCGAGGTCCAGTAGATCCAGCGGACGGAGGTGCCGTCGGCCGGTGGGGCGGGGAGCGCCGCGGGGTCGCCGTCCGGGAGGCGGTCGTACGCCTCGAAGATCCCCCGTGCCTCCAGGCGCCGCGCCATCTGCGTGTGGTCGAAGCCCCGCCACTCGCCCGGCACCGCGAAGAAGTCCGCCTTCGACTCCCGGAGCGCGAAGCCGACCTCGCGGTCGCGGTAGAAGGGGATGACCGGGGACTGGACGGCACCGAGGCGGGCCAGGGCGAAGGAGAGCAGGGCCGTCTCGATGCGGGTGGGCAGCTGCCAGGCGACGACCGTGCCGGGGCGTACGCCCATGTCGTACAGCCCGGCCGCCACCCGCTCGGCGCGGGTGCGCAGCTCGCCGAAGCTCAGCGTGCGGTCGTCCTGGAGGAGGACGGGCCGGTCGGGCGTGAGCTCGGCGCGGCGGACGAGGAGCTCCCAGAGGGTGCGGGACTCGCTGAGTGCGTGGGCGGTCTCGTTCACGGCGAAGGCCCCCTGCCGGAGAAAGCTGACGACTTGTCAGATCCTGGCCAGAGCGTAGGCCGGGGCGCCTTGTCGGTCCAGGGGTGTGCCACTAACCTGCTCAACAAGGATCTGACGGTCCATCAGATAACTGAGGCAACGGAGTGGGGAACCCATGACCGAACTGCCCCGCATCATCAGCGTCGACGACCATGTGATCGAACCCGCGCACCTCTTCGACACCTGGCTGCCGGAGAAATACCGCGACCGTGGCCCGAAGCCCCTCACCGCCGGGATCGGCGAGCTTGCGTACGTCGCCGGCAAATACCAGATCACGATGGACCCGGACGGGCCGCCGACGGACTGGTGGATCTACGAGGATCTGAAGTTCCCGTACAAGCGGAACATCGCGGCCGTCGGATTCGACCGGGACGAGATGACGCTTGAGGGCATCACCCGGGAGGAGATGCGGCGCGGTTGCTGGGACCCGAAGGCGCGGCTGGCGGACATGGACCTCAACCACGTCGAGGCCTCGCTCTGCTTCCCGACCTTCCCGCGGTTCTGCGGGCAGACCTTCGCCGAGGCGCACGACAAGGAGGTGGCCCTGGCCTGCGTGCGCGCGTACAACGACTGGATGGTCGAGGAGTGGTGCGGCGACAGCGGCGGCCGGCTGATCCCGCTCTGCCTGATCCCCCTGTGGGACATCGACCTCGCGGTCGAGGAGATCAAGCGGAACGCCGCCCGGGGCGTCCGGGCCGTCACCTTCTCCGAGATCCCCACCTACCTCGGGCTGCCCTCCATCCACTCCGGCTACTGGGACCCCTTCTTCGCGGTGTGCCAGGAGACGGGGACGGTCGTCAACATGCACATCGGGTCCAGCTCCCAGATGCCGGCCGCCTCGCCCGACGCGCCCCCCGCCGTACAGGCCTCGCTCTCCTTCAACAACGCGATGGCCTCGATGATGGACTTCCTCTTCAGCGGGGTCCTGGTGAAGTTCCCGCGCCTCAAACTCGCCTACAGCGAGGGCCAGATGGGGTGGATCCCGTACGCCCTGGAGCGCGCCGACGACGTCTGGGAGGAGCACCGCGCCTGGGGCGGGGTGCGCGACCTGATCCCGGAGCCGCCGTCGACGTACTACTACCGGCAGATGTTCTGCTGCTTCTTCCGCGACAAGCACGGGATCGCCTCGCTGGACGTGGTCGGCCGCGACAACGCGACCTTCGAGACCGACTACCCGCACGTCGACTCGACCTTCCCGCACACCAAGGAGGTCGCCCTCGACCATGTGAAGGGCCTCGACGACGAGACCGTCTACAAGCTCATGCGCGGCAACGCGATCCGCATGCTCGACCTGGACTTCGACAAGTGATGAATCTCGGGTGCCGAGTGTCGGGTGACGAGCCTCGGATGATGGGTCGCGACTGAAGGGTCTCGGGTGATGGATCTCGCTTACAGCCCGGCGGAGGAGGAGTTCCGGGCGCGGCTGCGGGAATGGCTGGCGAAGGTACTCCCCTCGACGGCGCCGAAACCGTCGCCCGACGACTGGGCCGGACGGCGCGCGTACGACCTCGGCTGGCAGCGGATCCTGTACGACGCCGGGTACGCCGACGTCCACTGGGACGCCTCGCCGACCACGCGTCTGATCTTCCTGGAGGAGACCGAGAGGGCCGGTGCCCCGTACGTGGGCGCCAACTTCGTGGGGCTGCTGCACGCGGGGCCCACGATCGCCGCCGAGGGCACCGCCGAACAGCGGGCGCGCTGGCTGCCGCCGATCCTGCGCGGCGAGGAGGTCTGGTGCCAGGGCTTCAGCGAGCCGGACGCCGGGTCCGACCTCGCGGCGCTGCGCACGCACGCGCGCAGGGACGGTGACGCCTACGTGGTGACGGGGTCGAAGATCTGGACCTCGCACGCCGAAGTCGCCGACTGGTGCGAGCTGTTGGTGCGTACGGACGCCTCGGCGCCCAAGCACCGCGGGATCTCCTGGCTGGCGATGCCCATGGACGCGCCCGGTGTGACCGTACGGCCCCTGCGTACCCTCGCCGGCTCCACCGAGTTCGCCGAGGTCTTCCTCGACGAGGTGCGGGTGCCGGTCGCCAACCGGGTGGGGGAGGAGAACGACGGCTGGCGCGTGACCATGGTGACCCTGTCGTTCGAGCGCGGGACGGCGTTCGTGGGAGAAGTGGTCGCCTGTCGGCGGGTGTTGGGCGAGATCGCGCGGGAGGCGCGGGCGAACGGGCGCTGGGACGACTCCGCGGTGCGGCGGCGGCTGGGGCGGCTGAACGCGGAGTTCCGGGCGCTGTGGCGGCTCACGCAGTGGAACGTGAGCGCGGCGGAGGCGTCCGGCGGGGTCCCGGGGGTCGGGGGCTCGGTTTTCAAGCTGAGGTACTCGCGCGCGCGGCAGGAGCTGTACGACGTCGCGGCGGATGTTCTGGGGCCGGGGGCGCTCGATCTCGGGCGCCCGTGGGTTCTTGACCGGCTCAGTTCGCTGTCGTACACGATCGCTGCGGGGACGTCCGAGATTCAGCGGAACATCGTGGGTGAGCGGATCTTGGGGCTGCCCAAGGGGTGAGGGGCGGGCGGCCGAAAGCCCGGGGTGGGTCGTGGGTTGGCGGCTGAGGGTGTGGCTGCGGGTGCGTCGTGGTTGCTCACGCAGTTTCCCGCGCCCCTGAAGGGCGTTTGCCGTGAACGGTGTTGATGAGGGGATCTTGGCCATGCGGTTTCAACTCACCGACGATCAGCGAGCCTTGCGGGACGGGGTGCGGGGCATGTTGACGCGGCGCTTCGGTGCGGAGGCGCTGCGGGCCGCCGTCGACCGGCCCGGGCTGGACCGGGAACTCTGGCGGGAGCTGGGTGCGGCGGGGTTCTTCTCGCTCCGTCTGTCCGAGGCGGAGGGCGGAGTCGGACTCGGGGTGCCGGAGGCGGTGCTGGTGTTCGAGGAGGCGGGGCGGGCGCTGTTGCCGGGGCCGCTGGTGGCCACGCATCTCGCGGCGGGGGAGGTGCCGGGGGCGGCGACCGGGGAGGTCGTCGTGACCGCCGTCGGAGGCGGGGGGCTGGTGGAGTGGCTGGAGGAGGCGGACGTCGTGGTGGGGGTGGTCGGAGAGGCTGTGGAGGCCGTGGAGCTGCGGTCCGTCGATCCGTTGACGCCGCTGCACCGGGTGGCGGGGGCCGATCCCTGTGCCCGGCCTGATGATCTCTTCGTACTGCTCACCGCCGCCGAGCAGTTGGGGACGGCGGTCCGGGCCTGCGAGGCCGCGGTGCAACACGCCCGGACGCGGGAGCAGTTCGGGCGGCCGGTCGGGGCCTTCCAGGCGGTCAAGCATCTGTGTGCCGAACTGCTGGTGCGGGTGGAGGTGGCGCGGGCGGCGGGGTACGCGGCTGCCGTGACCGCCGATCCCGTGGACATCGCGGCGGCACGGCTGCTGGCCGACGAGGCGGCGGTGCGCGGAGCCCGCGACTGTCTCCAGGTGCACGGCGGCATGGGGTTCACCTGGGAGGCCGACGTACACCTGTGTCTGAAGCGGGCGTGGGTACGGGCGGAACGTGGCGGATCGATCACACAGAGTGAGGAGCTGTTGGCGGGGGAACTGTTGGTCGAGGCGGGTTGACCGCGCTGACCAGCAGGGGAACGGGAATCTGTGGCAGGGTCCCGGCCGAATGTCGCGGAACGTGGCATACCGGAATTACCGAGCGTTGATACCGGGTTGTGTCCTAGGTGTGACTTGTCACGGCCTGGAGTCGGAGTCCCGCTCCGGTACCTTCTGGTGGATGCGAGTGGTTCCGAGGTCGAGCCGAGCCGGTGTTGCCCCTGTGGCGGCCCCGGATCCGGCGGTGCGCGGCGCTCGTGAAGTGGGCCGGAGTCTCGTCGCTCCGGTCTGTTCGACTCCCCGCGACGAGCGTCGCACAGTATGCCGTATGCGTACTCCTTCGCGCTGGAATATGCCCGAAGCGCTTGTTGGGGTGACTGTACGTCAACCATGCTGTCCTGTAAGGGGATCACGTTCCGTGATCCCGGTGCCGACGGTATCGATGGCGGTGGCGTCGGCCAGGCAGCAGATGACCACGATCGTGGCCCCTGAGGGGCGTGCGGCGATGTGTCCGCCGGTTCGGATGGTGTGAGCGGTGCAGGTGCTTCAAGTGCAGCTGGAGATCCGGCCCGACCCCGCAGAGGTGGGTCGCGCTCGGAGATGGGCCCGTTCGCGGCTCGCCGGGTCCGGGATAGGAGACGACGAACCGCTCGCCGAGACGCTGATCCTCCTCGTCTCCGAGCTGGTCACCAACGCGGTCGTCCACACCGGCCGTCCGGCCGTGCTGCGGTTGTTGCTGTCCGGCCTCCGTGACGGTGCGATCGGCAAGGTCCGCCTGGAGGTCGCCGACACCAGCGCGTGTCCGCCGACGCCGCGGTGCGCCGACGGTGACGAGACGGGCGGGCGGGGTCTCGCCCTCGTCGAGGTCCTCGCGGACCGCTGGGGCTGGTCCTACGAGGGCATCGGCAAACGCATCTGGTGCGAGCTGGACCGGGTGGTGCCGGGGGTGGCCGGCGCGGTGGGTGTCTCGGGGGCGTCGGGTGGTGTGCCGGGTGTGGCGAACGGCGTTGTGGCCCCGGCGGTCTATCCGGCGTGCGGCGCGGTCACCGGGGTGGCAGCGGTCGCCCGGGAGAGCCTGGCGCGCGAGGGACTGGCGTACGAGGTGGTCTAGGGCCGGAGTTCCGGGTGGGCCGGAGATGCGAGGGGCCGGCTCCGCTGCGCGGCGGTACGAGGTGTCGCCGTGCCCACCCCCGTGCCGCCCGGGGCGGCACGACTGCCCGCGGCCATGGCGGGAGGCGGGCGGGCGCGCCGCTGTCCTG
>NZ_LRTR01000304.1 GCF_001550375.1 Streptomyces europaeiscabiei
CATGCGCGCCGCACGCGCCTGCGCGCGAGCGCACGGCGTCGGCCGGTCGGCCGGTGGTGTCGAACCGTGCGCCCGTATGTGCTTCCGTAGGTACCGGCGCGGCGCCTGTTTCGCACGGTTGGTCCCCGAACGGGTGTTGACGTGCCGTGCCCGTTTGATCACGCTTGTGTTCAGCGATTCGCCGCGAGGGGACGGCGAGGGTTTCGATGACGGAATCCCTCGACGAGCGTGGGTCGTGTTTCGGCGTCGCTCCCGGCAGGGCGTGGGGGCGGGTACGCCGAAGCCGGATGGCGGCGCGCGGTGCCGTGCTCGGGGCGGGCGACGGCGCGCCGCCGGCCGACCTCGGGTCCCCTCGGCCCACAAGCCCGTCGGCCCTCAAGTGCCTTGCCTCGCAGGCTCCTTGACTCGCGGCCCCATGGCTCGGCGGGCCTACAGGATGGCGATCGGCGCCACCGGTGTGCCCGTGGCGCCGACGAAGGGCTCGGGCATCGCCGAGAGCAGGAAGTCGTACCGTCCCGCTTGTCCACAGGCTGTGGACAACTCTTCCAGATTCCAGTTCTGGCCCTGGGGCATGCCCATCTCGACCAGGTCGAGCGCGTGCACGGGCAGCCACAGGTCCTCGATCTCCGGCGGGAAGATCTCGAACGTCAGGGTGTCATTGGCGACCGCCGCGACATCACGCGCGTGGAACCACTCCGGGGTGCGGAGCGAGAGCCCCGGCGACGGGTACGCGTACGCGTGCTTGTCGCCGGTGAGGTAGGTCCGGATCTGCCCGGTGCGGACCAGGACGATGTCACCCGCGCGGACCCGGGTGCCCGCCAACTCCTCGGCCGCGTCCAGGTCTTCGGGGGTGACCGCGTGATGGCCGGGGAGACGGTCGTCGCCGAGGTCCAGTGCGCGCGGGATGTCCAGCAGCACTCCGCGCGAGACGATGTGCCGGGCCTTGTCGATGCCGGCGAAGGCCGCGCCGCCGTGCGGGGTGATGGTGTCGGCCGGACGGCCGTTGTAGATCCGGCCCGAGTGCGAGACATGGGTGAGCGCGTCCCAGTGGGTCGCCGCCTGGAGTCCCATCGTCACGGCGTCGTCGCTGCACGCGACCGTGCCCGGCCCGAAGATCTCCTGGTTGATCTGCACCATCGCGTGCAGCGGGTTCACCCGGCCCGGCATCATCCCCGTCTGTACGCCGTCCTGTTGAAGGGGCAGCGCGAGCGGCACGCGGCGACCGGAACGGACCGAGGCGGCGGCCTCCCGTACGACCTCGTCGGTGATCAGGTTGAGGGTGCCGATCTCGTCGTCCGGCCCCCAACGCCCCCAGTTGTTCACGCGCTTGGCTATGTCCGTGAACGCGGCGAACTGCGTGGGCGATGACATCGGGCCTCCCCGGGGCTTGTGGTGGCGTATCCGACGGGTCGTAGAATCTCCGTGCGAGCAAATCTAACGGTCCGTCAGATAACGGTCCGTCAGAAACCGCGATGAGGGGAAGGGGCCGGGGTGGGAAACTTCTTGGCAGGCAAGGTCGTCGCCGTCACCGGAGCGGGGCGTGGGATCGGCCGGGCGGTCGCCCTCGGCGCCGCCGCCGAGGGCGCGCGGGTCGTCGTCAACGACTACGGAGTCTCCGTCGACGGCTCCGAACCCACCAGCTCCGTCGCCGAGACGGTCGTCAAGGAGATCGAGGAGGCCGGCGGCGAGGCGATCGCCGTCGCCGACGACATCTCCACGATGGCGGGTGGACAGCGGGTCGTGGACGCGGCGGTCGAGACGTACGGGCGGATCGACGGGGTCGTGTGCGTCGCCGGGATCCTGCGGGAACGGATGCTGTTCAACATGGCCGAGGACGAGTGGGATCCGGTGATCGCCACGCATCTCAAGGGCACGTTCACGGTGTTCCGGGCCGCGTCAGCCGTCATGCGCAAGCAGCGGGCCGGAACCCTGATCGGGTTCACGAGCGGCAACCACCAGGGGTCCGTCTCGCAGGCCAACTACAGCGCGGCCAAGGGCGGCATCATCTCGCTGGTGCGCAGCGCCGCGCTGGGCCTGCACCGGTACGGGGTGACCGCGAACGCGGTGGCTCCGGTCGCGCGTACCCGGATGTCCGCCGGCGTTCCGATGGAGCTGACCGAGATCGGCGAGCCGGAGGACGTGGCCGCGTTCGTGGTGTATCTGCTGTCCGACCGGGCTCGGGAGGAGCGGATCACCGGGCAGGTGTACACGGTCGCCGGGCCGAAGATCGCGGTGTGGGCGCAGCCGCGGGAACTGCGCTCGGCGTACGCGGAGGAGGGGTGGACGCCGGAGAGGATCGCGGAGGTTCTGCCGGGGGCGGTGGGGGCGGATCCGATGCCGATGCTGGAGCGGGTGGAGGGGATGGCTCGGGCCGCGGCGGCTGGGGAGCGGCCGAACGCGGGCGCCTCATAGCTCGGGGGTCCGGGTGCGTCGGCGGGTGCGGGGCCGTCGTGGTTGCTCGCGCAGTTCCCCGCGCCCCTTGAAGGCACCGGGCGCGACCCATGCCGTCAAGGGGCGCGGGGAACTGCGCGGCCGGCCCCCACCCGCCCGCGGTGAACAGCGAGCGGATGTCGGCATCGGTATCGGCTCACCTTGGAGGTGGCTGGCATGGACTTCGGGTTCAGTGACGAGGACGAGGCGTTCCGGGGGGAAGTGAGGGCGTGGCTGGGGGCGCACGCCGGGGTGGGGGAGGACAGGCGGGCCTGGGAACGGACCCTTGGAGCCGCCGGGTGGATCGGGCTCGGGTGGAGCGAGGGCGGATACGGGAACCGGACGGCCACCCTGGTGCAACAGGTCGTGTGGGCCGAGGAGTACGCGCGGGCCGGGCTGCCCGCGCGCTCGGGGCACATCGGGGAGAAGCTGTTGGCGCCGACCCTGATCGCCTACGGGAGCGCGGAGCAGAAACGGCGGTTCCTGCCGGCGGTCGCGCGCGGCGACGAACTCTGGTGCCAGGGGTACAGCGAACCCGGCGCCGGGTCGGATCTCGCCGGGGTGCGGACGAAGGCGGAGCCTGCGGGGGACGGGTCGTACCGGATCACCGGGCAGAAGATCTGGACCTCGCTCGCCCATGAGGCCGACTGGTGCTTCGTCCTGGCCCGCACCGAGGCGGGGTCCGCACGCCACCACGGGCTGTCGCTGCTGCTCGTGCCCATGGACCAGCCGGGGTGCGTCGAGGTGCGGCCGATCCGGCAGATGACCGGGACGAGCGAGTTCAACGAGGTGTTCTTCGAGGGGGCGCACGCCCGCGCGGAGCACGTCGTCGGGGGCGAGGGAAACGGCTGGCGGGTCGCCATGGGCCTCCTCGGCTTCGAGCGGGGCGTGTCGACCCTCGCCCAGCAGATCGGGTTCGAGCAGGAGTTGGGGGACGTCGTACGGGCCGCCGTGGACAGCGGGGCGGTGGACGATCCCGTCGTACGCGACCGTCTCGTACGGCAGTGGGCCGAGCTGCGGGTGATGCGGTGGAACGCCCTGCGCACGCTCGGGGGGCCGGAAGGCGGCGCGGAACCCGGCGCGCCGAGTGTGGCCAAGTTGCTGTGGGGGCGATGGCATCGGCGGCTCGGGGAGCTGGCGATGGAGGTGCGGGGCGCGGGGGCGGTGGTGGGGCCGCGGGAGTGGTCGGCGGAGGAGCCGTACGCACTCGATCCGTTCCAGCATCTGTTCCTGTTCAGCCGGGCCGACACCATCTACGGCGGTTCGGACGAGGTACAGCGCACGATCATCGCCGAGCGGGTGCTCGGTCTGCCGAAGGAACCGAGAGGCTGAGCCGAGGGGTGGAGCCATGCGTGGAGTGGTGTTCGACGGGAAGCGGGCCGAGGTCGTGGATGACCTGGACGTACGGGACCCGGGCCCGGGCGAGGTGAGGGTGGCCGTCTCGGCCGCCGGGCTCTGCCACAGCGACCTGTCGGTGGTGGACGGGACCATCCCCTTCCCCGTTCCCGTGGTGCTGGGGCATGAGGGCGCGGGGATCGTCGAGGCGGTCGGCGCGGGGGTCCGGCATGTCCGGCCCGGGGACCATGTGGCCCTGTCCACCCTCGCCAACTGCGGGGCCTGCGCCGACTGCGACCGGGGCCGGCCGACCATGTGCCGCAGGGCGATCGGGCGGCCCACCCGGCCGTTCTCGCGGGGTGGGCGGGAGGTGTTCCAGTTCGCCGCGAACTCCGCCTTCGCGGAGAAGACGGTGGTCAAGGCCGTGCAGGCCGTACGGATACCGGAGGACATTCCGCTGACCTCCGCCGCGCTGATCGGATGCGGGGTGCTGACCGGCGTCGGCGCGGTCCTCAACCGGGCGCGCGTCGACCGGGGGGAGAGCGTCGTCGTGATCGGGGCAGGGGGGATCGGGCTCAACGTCGTGCAGGGCGCGCGGATCGCGGGGGCGACGCGGATCGTCGCCGTCGACGCCAATCCGGAGAAGGAGGCGGTGGCGCGGCGGTTCGGGGCCACGCACTTCCTGACGTCCGTGGAGGGCGTGCGGGACATCCTTCCCACCGGAGTCGACCACGCGTTCGAGTGCGTCGGGCGCGTCGAACTCATCCGTCAGGCGATCGACCTGCTGGACCGGCACGGCCAGGCGGTGCTGCTGGGGGTCCCGGCCGCGACCGCCGAGGCGTCCTTCCTCGTCTCCTCCCTCTACCTGGACAAGTCCATCCTGGGATGCCGGTACGGATCCTCGCGGCCACAGCGGGACATCGCGCTCTACGCCGAGCTGTACCGGGAGGGCCGGCTCCTCCTGGACGAGCTGGTCACGGCCACGTACCCGGTGGAGGACTTCGCGAAGGCGGCGCAGGACGCGGGGGAGGGGCGGGTGGCACGGGCGGTGCTCACCTTCTAGACCACCGGCCGGGTCGATCACGCCCGGCTCCTTCCGTCCGTCCGGTCCCCTCCGTCCACCCGGCCCCCTCCGCCTTGAACGTCCGTCGGTACGCCGTCGGGGTCACGCCCAGTGCCCCCTGCAGATGCTGCCGCATCGACTGGGCCGTGCCGAAGCCCGCGTCGTGGGCGACCTGGTCGATGGAGAGGTCGGTGGACTCCAGGAGGTGGCGGGCCCGTTCGACGCGCTGCTGGGTGAGCCACTGGCCGGGGCTGATGCCGGCCTCCTCGCGGAAGCGGCGTGTGAAGGTACGGACGGACATGGCCTCCTGCTCGGCCATGTCGCGGAGCTGGATCGGCTCGTGGAGGCGCCCCAGGGCCCAGGCGCGGGCGGCGGTCGTGGTCGCGGACTGCGGCTCGGGCACCGGCCGCTGGATGTACTGGGCCTGCCCGCCGTCCCGGTGCGGCGGTACGACCGTGCGCCGGGCCACGTCGTTGGCGACGCCGGTGCCGTGGTCGCGTCGTACGAGATGCAGGCACAGGTCGAGGCCGGCCGCGACGCCCGCCGAGGTGAGGACGTCGCCGTCGTCGACGAAGAGGACGTCCGCGTCGACCCGGATCTTCGGGAAGAGCCGCTGGAAGTGCTCGGCGTGGTACCAGTGCGTGGTCGCCGGGCGGCCGTCGAGGTAGCCGGCGGCGGCCAGGACGTAGCCGCCGGTGCAGATGGAGACCAGCCGGGTGCCGGGGCGGATGTGGGCGAGGGCGGCGGCCAGTTCGGGGGTGAGGACGCCCTCCTCGTAGACCGGGCCGAGTTCGTACGAGGCGGGGACGATGATCGTGTCGGCGGTGGCGAGGGCCTCCGGGCCGTTCTTCACGAGGACCTCGAAGTCGGCGTCCGTCTCCACCGGGCCGGGCGGCCGGATCGAGCAGGTGACGATCTCGTACAGCGGTCGTCCGGCCGCGTCGCGTGCCTTGCCGAAGATGCGCTGCGGGATGCCCAGTTCGAAGGGGAGCAGTCCGTCGAGGGCGAGGACGACGACGCGGTGGCGGCGGGCCGGGGAGTGGGCGGTGGGCCCGGCGGCGCGGTCGGCACCGGCCTCGGTCTTGGCGCCGGTCTTGGCACCGGCCTCGGCGCCGGAATCGGTAGCGCGCTCGATGGTCGGCTCGGAGGTCATGGCCCGATCCTAGCGAATGATGTCCTTCCGGCCACTCGTTCGGACGCGCCGCAGGTCCGACCCTTGACGGCATGCCCCAGACAGCCGACGACGCCCGTGCCGCCGCCGACCTCGACTCCGCCGACCACAGCTCCGCTGACCTCGCCTCCGTCGGGTCCGGCCGCCGCCCCGGCCGTACCCGGCGTATCCACCGTGCCTGGTTCGTCGCCGCCGTCACCTTCGTGACGATCATCGGGGCGGCGGCCTTCCGCTCGCTGCCGGGTCTGCTGATAGATCCCTTGCACACGGAGTTCGACTGGTCGCGCGGCACGATCGCGTCGGCGGTCTCGATCAACCTGGCGCTGTACGGCCTGACGGCCCCCTTCGCCGCCGCGCTGATGGACCGTTTCGGCATCCGCCGGGTCGTCGCGGTCGCGTTGACGGTGATCGCGCTCGGGGCCGGTACGACGGTGTGGATGACCTCGGCCTGGCAGTTGATGCTCTGCTGGGGCCTGCTGGTGGGGCTCGGTTCCGGTTCGATGGCGCTGGCCTTCGCGGCGACCGTCACCGACCGCTGGTTCACCGAACGGCGCGGCCTGGTCTCGGGCATCCTGACCGCCGCCTCGGCGTCCGGGCAGCTGATCTTCCTCCCCCTCCTCTCGTGGATCGTCTCCGAGCGCGGCTGGCGGCCCGCCTCCGTCACCGTCGCCCTCGCCGCCCTGGCCGTCGTCCCCTTCGTCTGGCTGCTGCTGCGCGACCATCCGGCGGACGTGGGGCTGAAGCCGTACGGGGCGAAGGAGTTCGTGCCGAAGCCGGGGCCGGTTCCGGGAGCGGCGCGGCGGGCGGTGAAGGTGCTCTTCTCGGCGATGCGGACCGGGCCGTTCTGGCTTCTCGCCGGTACGTTCGCGATCTGCGGCGCCTCCACCAACGGCCTCATCCAGACGCACTTCATACCTGCCGCCCACGACGAGCACATGCCCGTCAGGGCGGCGGCCTCGCTGCTCGCGGTCATCGGGGTCTTCGACGTCCTCGGCACGATCGCCTCGGGCTGGTTCACGGACCGCTTCGACTCGCGTCGGCTGCTGGCGGTGTACTACGCGTTCCGGGGCATCTCGCTCCTCTTCCTCCCGCTCCTGCTGGCGCCCGCAGTCCATCTCCCGATGATCTTCTTCATCGTCTTCTACGGCCTCGACTGGGTCGCCACCGTCCCGCCGACCATGGCCCTGTGTCGCGAGCACTACGGCGACGACAGCGCCATCGTCTTCGGCTGGGTCCTCGCCTCCCATCAGATCGGCGCCGCCCTCGTCGCCTTCCTGGGCGGCCTCGCCCGCGACGTCTTCGGTACGTACGACGTCGTCTGGTACGCCTCGGGCGCGCTGTGCGCGGCGGCGGCACTGATGGCGCTGGTGATACGGAGGCGGCCGGTGGGGAGGGTGGGGGTTGCCTGAGCCGTTCCGCAGAATCCGACCGGGACTCCGTGCGGAGCAACCGTTTCGTCCGGGGCACACTCCCTGTGAGGGGGAGGGGTGCTGGTGATGGACATGGCGACGGCTGGGGTGGCGGCGGAGGGCACGGCCCGGAAAGGGGCCGCGCCGTCGGCGGTGGCGATGGCGGTGCTGTGCGTGGAGGGCGCGCTGCTGTGTGCGGTGCTGTTCCTGGTGGGGCTCGGCGTAACGCCGCCGGGGCGCGGGGGCGGAGAGGCTTTCGCGGCTTTCGCCGTGGCCCCGCTGCTGCTCCTGCTCGTCCTGTTCGCCGCCACCGTTGTGACCGTCGCGTACGTCCTCCCGGCTGTCCTGCTCGCCCACTGGACCGCACGGCAGTTGACCGGCCGTGTCGCCTGGTGGTGGATCCCGCCCGCCTGCACCCCGTGGGTGCTCCCCGCCCTGGCCGTCCCGTCCTGGCAGCTCACCGGCCTCGCGCTCTACGCGGCGGTCCTGCCCCCTGCCCTGGCCGCGCACCACACCCTCGTGCGGGCCGACGCGGGCCGACCCGTCCAGCCCTGCGCGGCGATCCTCACGTGGGGCGCGCTGGCCGTGCTGTGTGTGGTGGTCGTGGGTGGGGTGGTGGTGGGGTAGGCAGGCGTGGGGTGGGGTGGCGGGGGGCCTGGGGCCG
>NZ_LRTR01000305.1 GCF_001550375.1 Streptomyces europaeiscabiei
GCCGGTCCGCCGCCGGTAGCCGCGCCCCGAAGGTCCGCCCCCGCGCAGAAGCCCCGGCCCGTCGCGGTGATGACGACCGCGCGTACGGCGGGGTCGGCGGAGGCGTCGGCGAGGAGGCGGATGAGGCGTTCCCGCTGGTCGGGGGTGATCGCGTTCATCGCCTCGGGGCGGTTGAGAGTGATCCACGAGACGGCGTTGTCAGTGGCGTGCCGTATCAATGAGTCACGGGATTTTTCGGGATGTTCGGAGGGGAAAGCGGACATGTGGGTGCTCCTGTTGCTACGAGGAGTGATGGCGGCCCTGGGTGTGCTGCGCCGGCGCTCAGCGGCACACCGCCAGCGCGTCCAGGGCCACGGCCCCCTGCCCCCTCGGCAGCACCATCAGCGGGTTGATGTCCAACTCCGCGATCTCGTCCCCGAGTTCGAGCGCCATGCGCTGCACACGGAGTACGACCTCCACGAGAGCGTCCACGTCGGCCGGGGGAGCCCCGCGCACCCCGTCCAGCAGGGCCCGCCCGCGCAGTTCGGCGAGCATGGCGTGGGCCTGGTCCTCGGCGAAGGGGGGCACGCGTACGGCGGAGTCGCGCAGGACCTCCACGAGGACACCGCCGAGGCCGACCGTGACCGTGGGCCCGAAGAGGTCGTCGTGGGTGACGCCCACGACCATCTCCACACCCCGCTCGACCATCTGGCACACCAGCACCCCGTCGAGGGAGACGTCCTCGTAGCGGGCGATGTCGGTCAGTTCGCGATAGGCGTCGCGGATCTGGCTCGCGGAGGTCAGGCCGATCTTCACCAGGCCGAGTTCCGTCTTGTGGGCGATGCGGGCGCCGGACGCCTTCATCACCACCGGGTAGCCGACGAGGCTCGCCGCGCGTACGGCCGCCGCCGCGCTGGTCACCAACTGCTCGCGCGGCACGCGAATCCCGTACGCGCGCAGCAGCTGCTTGGCCGCGTGCTCGCTCAGCTGCTGCCCCGGCCGCATCAGCGCCTTCGCCTTGCGGAAGGAGGGCGAGGGGGAGCGCGGTGCCTCGTCGAAGGGGGAGCGGTAGGCGCTGGTGAAGCGGGTGTGGTCGAGGTGGGCGCGGACGGCCGTGATGCAGTTGGCGAAGGTACGGAAGGTCGCCACCCGGGACGACCCCAGCAGCGTCTCGCGGTACGCGGCCTCGGTGCCCACCGGCGACCCCCACACCACGCACACCAGCTTGTCCGTCCGCTCCGCCGCGGCCACCAGGTCCTGGGCGAGCTTGTCGCTCATCGGCGGGAAGGGGCCCGTGATGGGGCAGATCAGCACCCCCACCGCCGGGTCGTCGAGGATCGCGTCGAGGATGCGGGGGCCGCGCCAGTCGCCCACCGGATGGCCGCCGTTGTCCACGGGGTTGGCCACGCTCAGATAGTCGGGGATCCACTGGTGCAGCTCGGCCTGCTTGGCCTCGGAGAGCGTGGGGAGGGGCAGTCCGGCCTCGGTCGCCAGGTCGGCGAAGTGCGCGCCCGTGCCGCCCGAGATCGAATAGACGACGACGCCCTCGGGCCTTGGGGCGGCTGAGCCCGGGGTGGCCGAGTCGGGGGTGCGGGGTCGCCGGGCCCGTGCCAGCAGGGTGGCCGTGTCCTGGAGTTCGTCCAGCCCGTCGACGCGGATCACGCCGAACTGCCGCATCGCCGCGTCGACCACCGCGTCCGCGCCGGTGAGCTTGCCGGTGTGGGAGGCGGCGGTGCGGGCGCCGGTCTCGGTGCGGCCGACCTTGACGGCGACGACGGGGACACCGCGCCGGGCGGCCCGGTCGGCGGCGAGGAGGAAGGCGCGCCCGTCCTTGAGGCCCTCGACGTAGGCCGCGATGGCGCCGACCTCGGGGCGCTCGGCGAAGTAGGAGATGAAGTCGGCGGTCTCCAGATCGGCCTCGTTGCCGGTGGGGGCCCAGTGGGAGAGGCGGATGCCGAGTTCCTGGAGGGAGAAGACGGGCCGGCCCTGGTGGCCGGACTGGGTGATCAGCGCGATCGACGGGCCGTCGAGGTCGTCGCGGAAGCGCTCGAAGGCGTTGAGGTTGGTGTTGGGGCCGAGCAGCCGCAGACCGTCGGCGCGGGCCACGGCGGCGGCCAGCCGCTCCTGCGCGGCGGCACCCTCCTCGCCGGTCTCGGCGAAACCGGAGGCGAAGGCGACGGCGAACTTCACCTTGGCCTCGGCCAGTTCGTCGATCACGGGGAGGGGATCGGAGAGGAGAAGTACGGCGAGATCGACCTGTTCGGGCAGGTCGGCGACGGAAGGGACGCAGGGGATACCGAAGACCGACTCGCGCGTGGGGTGCACGGGGTGCAGCCGGGCGCCGACCCGTTCGGACCAGGCGAGCAGCTGCCGGGTGATCCCGGTGTTCGGCCGTCCCTCCGTGTCCGAGGCGCCGACGACGGCCACGGATTCAGGGCGGAAGAATCGGTCCAGATCGGGGACGTCGGCGTACAGCGGGCGTCCGCTGACGTCGAGGTCGCCGGCCTCGGCGGGCCTGCCGTGCACGACCTGCGTCGGGTGCTCGCCGCACGCGATGGCCCGGGCCCGGCGGGAGTCGGTGGTGAGGGTGCCGTGGGTTGATCCAAGCATCGGTCCGCCCGCTCCTGTGTGACAGCCAATTCAGTGACGTGACGCATTCACGTTTCTGACGACACGTCAGATTCAAGACTACTGAACTGACGCTGTGTCAGGAATGGGTGTGCGGGCAAAGTTACGCGGCAGTAAGGAAGTTGTACCCGCGCGGGGTGGCGGTCAGACGTCTACGGGCGCGTCTGTCTGCGGCCGAGCGCGGAGCGGGACGTTCGCCTTGTGGCTGCGTGCGGGCGGCACGGTGAAGCCCGGGGCGGCGGGTGCGGTCAGGGTGCGCCCGTGAAACGGGGGGCGCGGGCCGGGCCGGGGGTGGGGCTGGGCCGAGCC
>NZ_LRTR01000306.1 GCF_001550375.1 Streptomyces europaeiscabiei
GTCGGGCGGCCTGCGCGTGCAGTGCGTACGGGGTCGCGTCGTCCACCCGGCCGCAGTCGGACAGCGCGGCCCCGACGACGGCGACCTTCCGGCCGCCGCCACGACGTGCCGCGTCACGACGGCCACCGGTTCCGGGCGTAGCGGGCGCAGCGGTCATAAATCTGACGGTACATCAGATGGGCGCCCGGCAGCCCTGTGCTTCGGTAGTCTTCCGGCCTAATATGACGGACCGTCAGAGATCGAGACGGGATGTTGGGGGAGTGGAAGGGGGACCGCCCATGGATGCCCGCTTCACCGCCGAGCAGGAGGAGATCCGGCGCACGGTACGGGAGTTGCTGCTCAAGCGTTGTGGTCCGGAGGAGGTCCGGGCCGCCGTACGGACGGGAGAGGGGTACGACCGCGGACTGTGGGCCGCCCTCTCCGAACAGCTCGGACTGCCGGGGCTCGCCCTCCCCGAGGCGTACGGCGGTGTCGGTTGCTCCGTGACCGAACTGGCCCTGGCCGGCGAGGAGGTGGGGCGTGCTCTCGCGCCCTCGCCGCTGCTGTCCACCTCCGTTCTCGTCGCCCCCTTGGTCCTCGCCCTCGGCACCGAACGGCAGCGCGCCGATCTGCTGCCCCTCCTCGCCTCGGGCCGGCTCACCGCGGCCCTCGCCGTACCGGGCACCGCCCTCGCCACCGCGCTGGCGCTGACCGGCGACAACGAGGGCGCGTGGGCGGGCGGCGGCCGGGCCGGCGGTGTCCAGGCACGACGCGTCGGGGACGGATGGCGGCTCTACGGGGAGGCCGGGCAGGTGCTCGACGGGCACAGCGCGGGGATGCTGCTCGTGGCCGCGCACGCCGGGGGGTACGCCCGCTCGCGGACGCTGCTGTTCCTCGTGCGGGGGGAGACGGGTGCCGGTGGGAGCCTCGTACGGGTGCGGCAGACTTCCGTCGACGAGACGCGGCCGGTGGGGCGGCTCGAACTCCGGGATGTGGAGGCCGAGTTGCTGGGAACCGATGTCCGCCCCGGACCCGGCTCCGCTGCCGGTTCCGGTTCCGACGTCGGGGTGTTGTCGGCCCTGTCCGAGGTCGGGGACGCGGCCGCCGCCGTGCTCGCCGCCGAGGCCGTGGGCGCGGCCGACCGGGCGTTGGAGCGGACGGTCGCGTATGCGCGGCAGCGCGAGCAGTTCGGGCGGCCGATCGGGTCGTTCCAGGCGGTGAAGCACCGGCTCGCGGATGTGTACGTGCGGGTGCGGGCGGCCCGGTCGGCGGCGTACTACGCGGCCTGGGCGGCGGCCGCCAGGCCCGGCGAAGAGGGCGGCGCG
>NZ_LRTR01000307.1 GCF_001550375.1 Streptomyces europaeiscabiei
AGGGCGGCGAGGTCGGCGAGCGGGCCGGTGGGCCGGCGCTGGCCCAGGCGCTGGAGGCGTTGCGGGTGGCCGCCGGGGAGGGCATCCAGTTGCACGGGGGGATCGGGTTCACCTGGGAGCACGAGGCACAGCGGTACTTCAAGCGGGCCGCGGGGGACGAGGCGCTCTTCGGGCCGGTGCACCGGCTGCGGGGGCGGGCGGCCGACATGGCGGGGGTCTTCACGGTCGGCGGGCTCGCGCCCGGCGGGCCGGGCGAGCAGAGGGAGGCGCGGGGCTGATGGCTTCGAGGAAGGCGGCCGGGATGACAGCGGGCACGGCGGAGCGGATGAAGGGCATGGGCGTGCGGCTGGTGCAGAAGGTGTCCTCGGCTCCGGCGTTCGCCCGGGTCGCGCCGCATGTCATACCGGCGCTGGACCGGGCCGTGCACCGGGCCACCCGGGGCCGGGTGCTGCTCAGCGCACAACTGCTGCCCGGCGTCGTGCTGACCGCGACCGGCGCGCGGAGCGGGGTGCCGCGTCGTACCCCGCTGGCCTGCATGCCCGAGGAGGGGAAGGGCAGCTGGGTGCTCATCGGATCGAACTTCGGCCGCCCCGGCCACCCCGCCTGGAGCGCCAACCTGCTGGCCCACCCCGACGCCGAGATCAACTGGAAGGGCCAGGACATCCCCGTCACCGCGCACCTGCTGGCGGGGGAGGAACGGGCGGCCGTATGGAAGGAGTTGCTGAGGTTCTGGCCGCCGTACTCGACGTACCAGGCGCGGGTGGACCGGGAGATACGGGTCTTCCGGATCGTACGGCGCTGAATCGCGCTGCCGCTGCCGCTGCCGCTGCCGCTGCCGCTGCCGCTGCCGCTGCCGCTCGCGCTCGTGCCGTCGATCGGCGGGTGCCGTGCGGCCGATCGGCGTGCGGCCGTGCGGGGGCGCCCCCCGAGTCCCCCCGCAGCCCCCTGGTCCCCAAGTCCCCCTGAACGCGGCAGGCGGCACGCCTCGTCGGAGGGTGCCGTCTGCGTGACAGGATCGCGTCCGGGGGCGTGCCCGGGTGCTCCTGCGTTACTTCGTGGGTTTCTTGCCGGTGATGCCCAGGTGCACCAACAGGGCCAGGTTGGGCTTCAGTTCGGCCTGTTTGACGCCCCAGGTCTGGAAGCCCTTCTGGTGCCCGGAGACCGAGGCGAGCATCGCGACGAGGGAACCGGCGAGGGCCGCCGGGTTCACGTCCTTGTCGACGCGGCCCTTGGACTGGAGCTCGGCGACGGTCTCCGAGAGGGAGTTGGTGACCGAGTTCAGGATCTTCATGCGGATCTTGTAGAAGCGTTTGTCGCCCTCGGCGGCGCCCAGGTCGACGACGCGGAGGATCGCGTCGTTCCTGCGCCAGAAGTCCAGGAATCCGTCGACGAGTTCCTGAGCGGTCTGCCAGCCGGCCTTGCCGACCCAGGAGCGGCCTTCGAGGAGGCTCGTCAACGTGGCGCCCTCGGCGGCCATTTGCTCGGCGATCTCCAGGACGGCGCCTTCGACGTCCGGGAAGTACTGGTAGAAGGTCGCGGGTGAAGTCCCCGCCTTCCGGGCGACATCAATGACTTTGACGTCCCGGTAGGGCGACGAGCTGAGCATCTCGCTGAGGCAGTCGAGCAGCTTCTGCCGGGTCGCCTGCCCTCGTCGGCCGGCCACGCGGCCGTCGACGGTACGCACTTGTCCTGTCATGCCGTCAGCTTACCGAGGGGTGATCGGAGCGCGATTCGGCCGACTGCAAATGGGGAGCAAGGGCCTCACCAAGGGGTTCGTGGGGTGGTCCTGCGGTGCCTTGGCGCATTTCCTTCGCCCCCGCCGCCCCTACCCGTCCCCTCCCCAGGGGCTGCGCCCCTTCGACCCCGCTCGGGTGGGCTCTTTGGCTGCGGGCCGGCGGGGCTTCTCGCGCAGTTCCCCGCAGCCCCTGAAAAGCAGGGGCTGCGCCCCGTGCTTTTCAGGCCCGCAGGGGCCTGAATCCTTCAGGGGCGCGGGGAACTGCGCGACCAGCCCCCACCGAACCCGCACCCGCCCACGTACAGGCGCCCCCGAGCCATCAGGCGCCCTCCCGCGAAAGGCAGCCGGACGCGCCCGACGCGCGCCCACAGTGAGTGGCCGTTAGCTTGGCCCTATGGCCGATGAGACGGGAGCCGTCACGGGGGCGGAAGCCGCCGCCGCCGCCACGGGAAGCGTCCCGTACCCCGAGGGCGTTCCCTGCTGGGTGGACGCCCAGCTGCCCGACGTGGAGGCGGGGAAGCGGTTCTACGGCGAACTGTTCGGGTGGACCTTCAAGGTGGCCCCCACGGACGGCGCCCATGAGGTGTGGGCGTACCCCGCGGACACATCGGTCCCGCTCGCCGCCCTCGCCCCCAAGCCCGACGGCCGGCTCCCCACCGTCTGGACCGTCCACTTCGCGACCCCGGACGCGGTCGCGCTCACCGCCCGGATCACCGCGGCCGGCGGTCAGGTGATCACCCCGCCGACCCCGGTCGGCACCCTCGGCACGGCCGCGCTGGCCACGGACCCCGAAAGCGCCGTCTTCGGTCTCTGGCAGGCCGGTAGGCACACGGGTTTCGGGCGGCGCCACGAGTCCGGCACGTTCATGTGGGCCGAGCTGTACACGCGGGACACCAAGGCGGCCAACGCCTTCTACTCGCACCTCTTCCACGACGCGCTCTTCGGCCCGGACGCGGCCCCGGACTTCGGCCGGGCCACGCTCACGGACGTCTTCCCGGCGGAGATGCCACCGCATTTCCTGGTCCACTTCGGGACGGACGACTGCGAGGCCGCGATCGCTACCGTCAGCCGGCTCGGGGGCCGGGTGCAGGTGCCGCCGTTCGACACGTCGTACGGAAATGTGGCGGTCGTCACGGACAATCAAGGGGCGTCGTTCGCGCTGCTCCAGCGGAAGCACGGAAACGGCTGGCGGGAGGCCCCGCAGGAGTCGGATCAGGCCGAACAGCGCCCGGACGACCTGCGGCAACAGGGCGACGACCGGAGCGAGGACGAGGCCCGACCGGGGGAAGAACGCGGGGCGACCGCACCGGGGGACGACGGCTGACCAGCGGGAAGACGGCGGTCGGCGGGTGTGGGGGCGAGGGCCTGCCCGTGGCTCGCGCGGGCGCTCCGGGGGCGTGACCGGGCCGCCGCGTGGGCAGACGTACGGGGTTGTGCGCCGGTGGTACGCGGCCCGCCGTGGTGTCCCACCATCCGGGCTCCCGCTTCCCGAGAGGCGGACAACATGGTTTTGTCCTGAGACACCCCGTTCCGCACCCGGGTTAGCAACCTGCCCCCGGTAGCAGGAAGAATCGGGGTGCGTGCCGCCATGGCGGTGCGGTGGTGAGACGCTGCACGGGGGTCGCGCGCACAACGTGGGTGACGCGGTCCGTACGGGGAGGTGGCAGGGCAAGTGGTGGATCAGCTGACGCAGCACGATCCGCGGCGGATCGGGCCGTTCGAGGTGCTGGGACGGCTGGGTGCCGGCGGCATGGGGCTGGTCTATCTGGCGCGCTCGGCGTCGGGCCGGCGCGTGGCGATCAAGACGGTGCGGACGGAACTGGCGGAGGACCAGCTCTTCCGCGTCCGTTTCACGCGCGAGGTCGAGGCGGCCCGCGCGGTGTCCGGCTTCTACACGGCGGCGGTGGTCGATGCCGATCCCCGCGCCGCCGTGCCGTGGCTGGCGACCGCGTACGTCCCCGCGCCCTCCCTGGAAGAAATAGTGAACGACTGTGGGCCGATGCCGGTCCAGGCCGTCCGCTGGTTCGCCGCGGGTGTGGCCGAAGCCCTGCAGTCCATCCACGGCGCCGGACTCGTCCACCGCGACCTGAAGCCCTCCAACGTCCTCGTCGTCGAGGACGGGCCGCGCGTCATCGACTTCGGCATCGCGTCCGGCGTATCGAACACGCGTTTGACGATGACGAACGTCGCCGTCGGGACGCCCGCGTACATGTCGCCCGAGCAGGCGAAGGACTCGCGGAGCGTGACCGGCGCGAGCGACGTCTTCTCGCTCGGCTCGATGCTGGTGTTCGCCGCCACCGGGCACGCGCCGTTCCACGGCGCCAACCCCGTGGAAACCGTCTTCATGCTGCTGCGCGAGGGCCCGGACCTCGCCGGCCTCCCGGACGACCTGCGCCCTCTCATCGAGTCCTGTATGCAGATGGACCCGACCGCGCGCCCCAACCCCGCCGACCTCCAGGCCCAGCTCGCACCCCACCTCTTCGGCTCCGGCTCGGACGACAGCGGTACGGCGTCGGCGTGGCTGCCCGAGAAGGCGGTGGCCATGATCGAGACCCGCCGCGGTGGTCGCCCGGCGCCCAAGCCCCAGCAGACCTCCGGCGGGCGCAGCGGCGGAGGAGCCCGCCCCGCCCCGGTACCGCCGCCCCCGCCCTCGTACGACCCCGCGCCCCTCTCCCTCGGCGCCCCCGACACCGGGCCGGTACGGCTCGCCGGTGGGCAGG
>NZ_LRTR01000308.1 GCF_001550375.1 Streptomyces europaeiscabiei
CGCGTCCTGGTCCCGGCCGCGCGCCGGCGTGAACGGCGCCGACCCCGCGCCCTCCGTGACCGTCCCGCCGGCCACTCCCGATCCGGCCGCCTCCGGCTGGCGCCCCTGGCGTTTTCGCATGTCGAACGATGTGTGGGGCACCCCGTCCGTCGCCGACGACCTCGTCTACGTCACCTCCTTCGAGGTGCACGCCCTGGACGTGGCCACCGGCCGGCGCCGCTTCAAGACCCGTGACGTCGCCTGGTCGATGGCGGTCGCGGACGGCCGTATCCACGCCTCCGACGGCCCCACCCTCTTCGCGCTCGACGCCCGCGAGGGCGCGGACCTGTGGCGGCTGTCGACGGACGCCTGGGTGTACTCCCTGAAGGCCGACCGGGGCACGGTGGTCACCGCCACCCGCGGCGGCGGCGTACAGGGCTGGGAGGCGTCCAACGGGCACAAGCTCTGGGAGCTCACCGGCGCCCAGACCGACTTCGAGTCCCCCGAGGCCGGGCCGGTCGTGCAGGACGGCACGGTGTACATCTGGAAGGACGCCCGGCTGCGCGCGCTGGAGGCCCGTACGGGCGACGAGCGCTGGTCGTACCCCATCGGGGACGCGGCCTCCTGCGGCGGCGTTCCGGTACGGCTCACACCGGCCGCGGACGGCTATGTGTACGTCTCCGCCGGCAGCCGTGTCCTGGCCATCGACATCGCCGGCGGGCACGTCCGCTGGCACTTCGAGGCACCGGCCGTCTTCCTCTCCGCGCCCACGTTCGCGCCGGGACCGGCGGTCACGGGCGGCGGCGTCTATCTCGCCGACTACCTCGGCACGGTCTACGCCCTCGACGCCACGGACGGCCGCGACCGCTGGAGGATCGCGACGGAGTCCCGCTCCTCGCTGGAGCCGGTACTCGTCGCCGCGGGGCACGTCCATGTGGGCAGCGGCAAGGGCCTCTACACCCTCGACGCGGTCACGGGGACGCCGAAGTGGCGCTTCCAGGCGGGCGGCGAGATCGTCGGATCGCCGTCGGTCGCGGAGGGCCGTATCCACTTCGGCTCGACGGACCACCTCCTGTACACGCTGAAGGCCGACGACGGCCGACTCCGCTGGAAGCTCGCGACGGGCGGCGAGATCACCGGCTCGCCCGTCGTCAAGGAGGGCGTCGTGTACGCGTGCAGCAAGGACCGGTGCGTGTACGCACTGGACGCGGAGAAGGGGACGGGGACGGCGCGGACGTCGTAGGGCGCCCACGGGCGGGGCGCCCACGGGGTGGGGCGCGCGGCTCTGAGGCCGCGCGGGGCCGGTCACCCCGTACCGGGCTCCGGGGCTGTGGCCGTCTCGACCCCTTCCTCGCGCCCGTCCCGTCAGCTCCTCTTCCAAGTGCGCCGTCGCATACGGCCGTACGCTGTCCCGCCCCGCCCCGCCCCGCCCCGCCCC
>NZ_LRTR01000309.1 GCF_001550375.1 Streptomyces europaeiscabiei
CTCGTGGGGAAGCTCGCGGCGCGCTTCCGGGTGCCGGGGCGACTCCGGGGCGGGATCCGGCCGTTCGGGACCGTGGCCGCCCTCGCCGCCGTCGCGGCGTCAGCGGTGGTCGTGAGCAGTCTCGACCGGGATCCCCTGGGCGTGAGTCCGGGCGTACCCCCGCAGTCCTCCGCCGCCGCGGGGCCGGGTTCGTCGATGTCGGACGGCCGCCTCGAACTGCTCAGCGCGGCGAAGAAGGCCGAGACGTCGGCCGGCGAAGGAACGTACTGGCAGACCTTCACGCGCTCGGAGGACGTGAACGTCGTCAGTGCGGCGGGAGGCAAGGGGCGGCTCTTCGCCGTGCGCGACACGGGGACCTCGGAGTGGTCGGTCGGTGTGCGCCCGGGAACCCGGAGCCTGATGGTCTCCGGCCTGGACGCCGTGACCGCCCCCCGGACCAAGGAGGACGAGGCACGCTGGCGTGCCGCCGGCTCACCCGAGACGATGGAGGCCGAAGTCACGGGGAACGAGCAGGGCGGCACGCTCGGGTACACGATGGGAGCCGGGCGGCCGACGGTCATGCGGACGGACGACGACGACAAGATCTACGCCCTCGGTTCGCGGAACGCCTCCTACCAGGATCTGCTGGAACTTCCCTCCGACAGCGCTGAGTTGCGCCGGGAGCTGGAGCGCCGGCACGGCGAGGACAGCGGTGCCGAGATCAGCGACCGCACGGCGTACGTGCTGCGCCAGGCGACCGACCTCATCACGATGCCGGTGAAGCCCGCCGTCCGGGCGGCCGCGTACCGGGTGCTGGCGGAACAGCCCGGCGTCCGGGGGCTGGGGAGTGTCACCGATCCGCTGGGGCGCGAGGGCGTCGGGGTCGCGTTCCCCGGCACGGACGAGACGCCGTTGGGGACCGTGGAGCAGCGGGTGGTCGTGGACCCGTCCACCGGCGAACTGCTCTGCGAGCAGCTCGTGCTGGTCGAACCGTCGGCCAGGGCCCGGGAAGCGGGTCTCGACGCGGGCACGACGGTGAACTACACGGCGACGACCCGGATGGGCTGGGGCGAGCGTCAGATCACGGTGCCGGAGAACGCCCGGCGCTGAGCGCGTGCGGTCCGGCGGAACCCCCCGACCTCGCCGCTTCGGCCGGGCCGAGGTCGGAAACGGGGCGTAGCCGCGAACGTGCCTTCCGCGCTGGGCCGATGGACCTTGTCGAGGGGTTCCGTCGGTCCGGGCGGAAGGCACTTTGCGCATGCGGCGTGGTGCGGGGTGGTGCGGGGGCGAGCAGGGGGCGTGTGGGGTCGCGTACCCGAGCCACACGCCTCCACCTGATGTCGCCAGTGGCTAAGCTGTGGGCATGCACATGCAAACACGGGGGCGCGGACTGAGGTTCGCGTCGATGACAGCGGTTGTCGTACTCGCCCTGTCCGGGTTCTCGGCAGGCCGAGGCCACGGCGGCACCAGCTCCAGCGGCGGCGGAAGCAGCGACGGCGGTGGCGGGGGAGGCGGCTGCAGCTCTTCGTCCCAGGACCACGACTCCTCGTCCTCGTCCTCGGGTGGCAGCTCGTCCGGGCTGGGGAAGAGCTACGACTATGACGACAACGACGACGACTACGACTCGTACGGCGACTCGTCCACCGGGGGCACCGGCTCGGGCGCGGACCAGTTGGAGCCGGCGACCGTGCGGTTGGTGAAGTGCGCGACTGTGAAGGAGCCGTACGCCACCGTCGAGGTGACCAACCCCAATCCGAGTGACGCCGCGTTCTGGGTCGACGTCTCGTTCAAGGACAGCAACGGGGCCACGATCAAGGACGAGACCTGGAAGATCGACGTGCTCGCCGACGACAAGGTGACCGTCGACATCGAGATGGCGCGGAAGAGCATGGCGTCGTCGCTCGACCACTGCGTGGCGGAGCCGGAGGCCGAGCCGATCAGTTGAGTCGGTCCAGTCGGTCCAGTCGGTCCAGTCGGTTCCGTTGGGTGAGTGGTTGAGTCGGTTGAGTCAGGTGGGGCGAGGGGTCACCGCACCCGGTACCCGCCAGGTCGCCGCCCCGTGAACAGCTCCGCCTGCCGTTCGCCCGGCAGGTTGCCCAACGAGACGAGGTGCGGGGCGTACGCGAGGGCGTGCGCCCGCGCCGCCTCCCGGGCGGCCCAGCAGGACCGGACCGTGCCCTGGACGGCCTCCGGCGGATACCCGGCGATCACCTCGGCGCACCGCACGGCGGCGGCGACGGCCTCGCCGGGTTCCGTCACCTCCGACACGAGCCCCACCTCGTGTGCCCGGCGGGCCGACACGCGCTCGGCGGTGCCCATCAGCGCCATCCGCGCGGCCTCCCCGTACGGCATCCGCTGGGCCATGAGGATCGACTCGAAGGCGCTGACCATGCCGTAGGTGGTGTGGGGGTCGAAGAAGGTCGCGGAGGAGTCGGCGACGAGGAAGTCGGACTCGCCGAGGAGGTAGAAGGCGCCGCCGCAGGCCATGCCGTTCACCGCCGCGATCACCGGCTTCCAGAGGTCGTTGGACTTCGGGCCGACCTTGAGGAGGGGGTCCTCGATCGTGTAGGGGGAGTTCGGTTGGGGGACGGCCTTCGCCGCGTCACGGTCGAGGCCCGTGCAGAAGGCGCGGTCGCCGGCGCCGGTCAGGACGACGGCCCGTACGGTGTCGTCGTATCTCAACTCCCGCCACAGCCGCGTTAGTTGCTGCGCCGTCGGCAGGTCGATCGCGTTCAGCTTCTCCGGGCGGTCCAGGGTGAGGAGCGCGACGCCCGTGTCCTTGTCCGTCGTCGTGCGCAGGGTCACGGTCGCTCCAGTACCCATTGGGGGAGGCCGGTGGCGGTGAAGACGACCTGGACCCGGGCGCCGATGCGGAGGCGTTCGACGGGGACGGAGTCGAGGCGGGCGCCCGGCTCGCTCACCAGGTTGCCGACGAGGCGGATGCGGGGGGCGTCGGTCAGTTCGACGAGGACGACGTTGTACGGGGCCTGCTCGGCGTAGTCGGGGAGCAGGGGCGGGTGGGGCAGGACGTACGACCAGATGCGGCCGCGACCGGTCACCCGGCGCCAGTCGGTCGCGAAGGAGCGGCAGTGCGGGCAGCAGGGGCGGGGCGGGAAGCGGAGTTCGCCGCAGTCGGCGCAGGCCTGGATGCGCAGTTCGCCTTGGGCGGCGTACTCCCAGAAGGGGGCGCCGTCGTCGTCCACGACAGGGGTCAGCATGGGGGTCAACTCCTCAGTTCCGAAGCAGCAGGGCCGACGTCGGTACCCCTTCGCCCGCCGTCACCAGGCAGGTCGCCGCCCCCGGTACCTGGGCGGTGCTCGTGCCGCGCAGTTGCCGTACGCCCTCGGTGATCAGGTTGAAGCCGTGCACGTACGCCTCGCTGAGGCCGCCCCCGGAGGTGTTGAGGGGCAGTCGGCCGCCGCTCTCCAGGGCGCCGCCCTCGGTGAAGGCGCCGCCCTCGCCCCGGCCGCAGAAGCCGTAGCCCTCCAGGGAGAGGGGGATGAGGGCGGTGAAGGCGTCGTAGATCTGGGCGACGTCGATGTCGTCCGGGGTGATGTCCGCGTGCTTCCAGAGGTGCCGGGCGGCGGTCCAGGCGGGGCCGGTCAGCGGGTCGTCGTTCCAGTAGTTGACCATGCCGTGGTGCTGGGCGGGCAGGCCCTGGGCGGCGGAGTGGACGTACACGGGGGTCCGGCGGCAGTCGCGGGCGCGCTCGGCGGAGACGAGGACGCATGCCAACGCCCCGTCCGTCTCCAGGCAGTTGTCGAAGAGGCAGAGGGGCTCGCTGATCCAGCGGGAGGTCATGTACATCTCGCGGGTCAGCGGGCGCTCGTACATGATCGCGGCGGGGTTCTGGTTCGCTCTGTTCCGGCAGGCCAGGGCGACGTTGAAGAGGTGGTCGCGGGTCGTGCCGTACTCGTGCATGTGGCGGCGGGCGAGCATGGCTATCTCGTCGGCGGGGCGCAGCAGGCCGTAGGGGCGGGTCCACTGGGCCGGGGTGGGGAGTTGGACTGCCGTGTTCTTCCACGGGCGGGGGCCCGAGCCGCGTTTCCGGGACCGCCAGGCGACGCCGACCGTGGCCTGCCCGGTCGCGATCGCGGCGGCCAGATGCGCGACCGTGGCGCACGAACCGCCGCCGCCGTAGCCGACCTTGCTGAAGAAGGTGAGGTCGCCGAGGCCGAGCGCCTTGGCGACCTCGACCTCGTCCGTCTCCTCCATCGTGTAGGAGGCGAGCGCGTCGACCTCGTCCGGGGCGATTCCCGCGTCGTCGAGGGCGGTGAGAACCGCCCGGCACGCCAACGCCCGTTCCGACTCCGGCAGTTGCTTGGCGAAGGGGGTCTGGCCGATACCGACGATCGCTGTCGCGTCCTTGAGCACGGCCAGGGGAGCCATGGGGGCCATGGGGGCACACCTCCGCACAGGGGTATGGGCCAGGGACTGTCCGGCCGACGGCAGCCGAGGCTGTCCGGCGGCGGGCGGCTGCTGACAGTCCGTCAGGGTACAGCTAATCTGACGGGTAGTCAGCTGATGCTGGGACACTGGTTCTCGGGTACGGAGGCCTGTTGTGCGCGGTGACTTGGATGGGCGCGGTGGTGACTCGGACGGGCGCGGTGACGTGGAGTGGGGGACCGTCCCGGGGCTGGTCCGCTCGGCCGTCGAGCGGTTCGGCGGGGTCGAGGCCGTCGTCGACGGGCGTACGCGGGTGTCGTACGCGGAGCTGGGCGCGCGGGTGGAACGCGCGGCGGCCGCGTGCGTCGCGAACGGGGTGGGGGTCGGCGACCGGGTCGCTCTCTGGGCGCCGAACTCCCTCGACTGGATCGTCTCCGCACTCGGCGCCGTCTCGGCGGGCGCGGTGCTCGTCCCGCTGAACACCCGCTTCAAGGGCGGCGAGACGGCGGACGTCCTGGCGCGCAGCCGGGCGAAGCTGCTGTTCATCACCGGGACGTTCCTGGGGACGTCGTACGTGGCCTCGCTGCGGCGGGCCGCGGGCGCGGACGGCGGCCGGCTGCGGGCG
>NZ_LRTR01000031.1 GCF_001550375.1 Streptomyces europaeiscabiei
ACCCGCGGCGTCACCGGCACCGCCGGCGGCTTCCTCACCGGCGCCCGCACCGGCGTCCCCGAGGGTCGCGCCGACCGCCGCGAGGGCGGTGGTGACGGGCTGGAAGAAGGTCTCGCCACCGACGGTGCAGTCGCCGCTGCCGCCGGAGGTCAGGCCGATGGCCTGGCCGTCCTCGGTGAACAGCGAGCCGCCGCTGTCGCCGGGCTCGGCGCAGACGTTGGTCTGGATGAGACCGGTGACCGTGCCCTCGGGGTAGTTCACCGTGGCCTCGAGGCCGGTGACCTGGCCGTCGGCGAGACCGGTGGTGCTGCCCATGCGGAAGACCTGGAGGCCGACCTCGGCCTCGCCGGCCGCGTTGATGTCGACCGTCTGGCCGTTGCCGAGGTCGACCGTGCTGGCCGCCTGCGTCGCCGGGTCGTTGTAGTTGACCAGGGCGAAGTCACCGGCGCCGGGGAACGTGGCCGTGGCGGCGTCGACCGTGGCGATCGGGGCGCCGCCCTCCTCCTCGGACCACTCGGCCTCGACGACACCGCAGTGACCGGCGGTCAGGAAGGCCGGGGCGCCTTCGGCGTTGACGACGTTGAAGCCGGCCGAGCAGCGCGCGCCGCCGCCGAAGATGGCGTCGCCGCCCTCCAGGAAGGTCTTGAACGTGCCGGCGGACTTCTTGATGGATGCCATGCCCGAGCCGAGCGACTTGACGGACGACTCGATGGTGTCCCAGTTCTCGCCCGTGACCGTGGAGTCGGCGGTGACCTGGAGCTTGTTCGTGCGGGGGTCGATCGCCCAGGCGGTGCCCGGAACGCTGGCCTCCGTCTTCAGCGTCGCCGCGCCCTTCTGGAGCTCGGACCAGCTGTTCTCGACCTCACGGACCTCCGCGCCGGCCGACTGGGCCTGTCCGATCACGTTGTTGTCGTCGCCGTCGGTCCGGAGACCGTCGGTGACGTTGACGACGAGCTGCTTCTCGGCCGAATCGTAGTACGCGCCTGCGAACGCGTCACCGAGTGACTTCCGCAGCTGAGAGGCGAGGTCCGAGGCGTCACTCGCGGCGAGCGTCTTGGGGGCCGCGCCCTTGGCATCCGTCTGCGACGCCATCGCGTTCGGCAGGATGAGGGCTGCCGCGCCGAGCGCCGCCACGCCGCCTGCGGCAATGAACGCCTTACGCTTGGTGGCTCGTTTGTGACTCAACTCTTGACCTCCTGGGGACGGGGTCCGTGCCGCCGTCCGGCGGGTGAACTGGGGGCGCCTGGTTGCCAGTTGGTACGGACGGTTCCGGTGGGGTGTTCAACGCTCAGCAAAAAGATTTCAATCTTCCATTTCGCAAAGCGCGCTACACCCCCAGTTCGCACCCCATGTCACGACTTCCCGGCCGCGCTCTCCCACGCAGGTCCCGTGGCGCCGACATCGCCCACCCGGAACGGCACTTTCAGCGACCGGTCGGTAGCGCTCCGTCCCCCCTGGCGGCCCGGAAACCGGCTTCGGGGAATCTCCACACCGAATGCTCAGCGGGGTCACGGTCCACGGGAGTTCTGCACAGGGGTGACTCGTGTACGCGTACCTTTCAGGCGGACTGTCCCATTCGTTTTCCCGCTGGCAACGAACCGCGTATGACGATGCCGCGATCCGTGTGAAGAAGCAGCCCCCAAGGCGTGCGCAGGTCTGCACGGATGAACCGTCATGGTCACCAAGTGCGCTGGTGGGAGGCCATGTTGATTGGAAGTGCGCAGCGGCGATCTGCTTTGATCCATCGCACCGCGGGGGCCGCCAAGCTCTCGGAAACGAGAAGTGGGCACCCACGTGCGCGGCCGTCGTTCTGTCCCCAGAAGGGGGCCGCTCCCCCCTATGAAGAGCTATACGAAGGGAAGTTCCCCCATGAACTCCACCCCCCAGGTTGAGACCGCCGAGATCTCGGACGCCGCCCTCGACGCCGTCTCCGGTGGCCTGTCCGTCAACGCCGTCGGCACCGTCACGGGCCTGGTGGACGGTATCGCCCCGGTCTCCGGCCTGGTCGGCACGGCCGTCGGCACCGTCGAGGGTGCCACCGGTCTGAACACCGCCCCGGTCACGAGCCTGGTCGCCGGTCTCTGATCGAGCCCTCGCGCCGCTGAGTCCCGGAACCACCTGACAGGTTCCGGGACTCTCGGGTGCCCGAAAGTCCGCTGTCCCGAGTCGCACAGGTGAGGGAAGTCCCGTGCAGTTCCGCCAGCAGGCCCTCGCCAAGCTCCAGTCACCGGAGGAACTCGACCTCCCGGTGCGCTTCGCCCGCCCGCAGGGCTGGCTGGTGCTGTCCGTGACGGTGGTCGCCATGGCCGCCGCGTCCGTGTGGGCCGTCACGGGTTCCGTCGCGTCCACGGTCGGCGCCCCCGCCGTCCTCACCCACGGGCAGGGCAGTTACGTACTGCAGAGCCCGGTGGCCGGCCAGGTCACCGCCGTGCTCGCGAGGCAGGGGGAGCGGCTGCCCGCCAGGGCCCCCGTCCTCAAGGTCGCCACCACCGACGGCGAGCGCGTCGTACGGTCCGTCGCGGCGGGCCGGGTCTCCACGCTCGCCGCCACGCTCGGCCAGATCATCCGGACGGGCGCCGATGTCGCGGCGATCGAGAAGGTCGCCGACGCCGACGACCCGCTCTACGCGACGGTGTACGTCCCCGCCGAGAACGCGGCCTCGATCCCCGAGGACGCCGCCGTCGACCTGACCGTGCAGTCGGCGCCCACCCAGCGGTACGGCGTGCTGCGCGGCCATGTGAAGAAGGTGGACCGCACCGCGCAGACCCCTCAGTCGATCGGCGCGTTCCTCGGTGACAGCCAGTTGGGCGAGCAGTTCACCAGGAAGGGCCGGCCGGTGGCCGTGACCGTACGACTGGACCGCAGCGCGTCGACGGAGTCGGGCTACAGGTGGTCCTCGCAGGACGGGCCGCCGTTCGAGCTGACCTCCATGACCATGGCCACGGGTTCGATCCGGCTGGCCGACGAGCGTCCCGTCGATTGGCTGCTCCCGTGACCGCATCCCAGGACACCGCCCGGCCACCGACGCGCGGCAGACGCAGGGCCGCCCCGCAGAAGCGCCCGGTGCCCAAGAGCGGACAGAGGACCGTCCGCACGCCCACCGTCCTGCAGATGGAGGCCGTGGAGTGCGGCGCCGCCTCCCTCGCCATGGTCCTCGGCCACTACGGACGGCACATCCCCCTGGAGGAACTGCGCATCGCCTGCGGTGTCTCGCGGGACGGCTCCCGTGCCAGCAACGTCCTGAAGGCGGCCCGCAGTTACGGCCTGACCGCCAAGGGCATGCAGATGGACGTGGCCGCCCTCGCCGAGGTGAGGGCGCCGGCCGTCCTCTTCTGGGAGTTCAACCACTACGTCGTCTACGACGGCATGGGGCGCCGCTTCGGCCGGCGCGGCGTCCACATCAACGACCCCGGCAAGGGCCGCCGGTTCGTGCCGATGGAGGACTTCGACGCGAGCTTCACCGGGGTCGTCCTCGTCATGGAGCCCGGTGACGACTTCGAGAAGGGCGGCCGCAGGCCCGGTGTCCTCGGCGCCATGCCCGCCCGGATGCGCGGCACCTCCGGCACCCTGCCCGCCGCCGTCCTCGCGAGCCTGCTGCTGGTGGCCGTCGGTGCGACCGTACCCGCGCTGAGCCGCACCTACATCGACATGTTCCTCATCGGCGGCCAGACCTCCCTGCTGGGCGTGCTGTTCGCGTCGATGGGCGCGTGCGTGCTGCTGACGGTCCTGCTGACCTGGCTGCAACAGGCCAACCTGCTTCGCGGCCGCCTGATCTCCTCGACCCTGTCCAGCGCCCGCTTCCTTCGACACCTGCTCCGGCTGCCCGTCACCTTCTTCTCGCAGCGCAGCCCCGCCGACCTCGTCCAGCGCCTGCAGTCCAACGACTCGGTCGCCGAGACCCTGGCCCGCGACCTCGCGGCCGCCGGTGTGGACGCGGTCGTGGTCGTCCTCTACGCCGTGCTCCTCTACACGTACGACCCGCAGCTCACCTTCGTCGGCATCGGCGTGGCGCTGCTGAACGTGGTGGCGATGCGGGTGGTGATCCGGCTGCGCGCGACCCGTACGGCGAAGCTGCGCGCCGACAACGCGCGGCTGACCAACACGGCCTACACCGGCCTGCAGCTGATCGAGACGATGAAGGCGACCGGCGGCGAGGAGGGCTACTTCCGCAAGTGGGCCGGGCAGCACGCCACCACGCTGGAGGAGCAGCAGCGGCTCGGCGTGCCGAGCGCCTGGCTGGGGGTGGTCGCCCCGACCCTCGCCACGCTCAACAGCGCGCTCATCCTCTGGATCGGCGGTATGCGCGCGGTCGAGGGCCATATATCCGTCGGTCTGCTGGTCGCCTTCCAGGCGCTGGTCACCCGGTTCACCGCGCCCATCACCCGCCTCAACGGCGTCGCGGGCCGCATCCAGGACTTCGCGGCCGACGTGGCCCGCCTCAAGGACGTGGAGAACTTCCGGGCGGACCCGCTGTACGGCCGCCCGGACTCCACCGAGTCCACCCGCCGGCTGCAGGGCCATGTGGAGCTGGAGAACATCACCTTCGGCTACAGCCCCCTCGACAAGCCCCTGCTCACCGGCTTCGACCTCACCGTCGGTCCGGGTCGGCAGGTGGCGCTGGTCGGCGGCTCCGGCAGCGGCAAGTCGACGGTGTCGAGGCTGATCTCGGGCCTGTACGCCCCCTGGGAGGGCGTGATCCGTATCGACGGCCGGCGTCTGGAGGACATCCCGCGTGGTGCGCTCGCCGCCTCCGTCTCCTTCGTGGACCAGGAGGTCTTCCTCTTCGAGGGCACGGTCCGCGACAACGTGGCCCTGTGGGACCCGTCGATCCCGGACGAGGCCGTGGTGGAGGCGCTGCGGGACGCGGCCCTGTACGACGTGGTGACCCGCCGTCCGGGCGGGATCCACAGCAGGGTCGAGCAGGACGGCCGGAACTTCTCCGGCGGTCAGCGTCAACGCCTGGAGATCGCGCGGGCGTTGGTCCGCAGGCCCAGCATCCTCGTCCTCGACGAGGTGACCAGCGCGCTCGACGCGGAGACCGAGCTGACCGTCATGGACAACCTGCGCAAGCGCGGCTGCGCCTGTGTGGTGATCGCCCACCGGCTCAGCACGGTCCGCGACAGCGACGAGATCGTCGTCCTGCAGCACGGCACGATCGTTGAGCGCGGCCGGCACGAGGAGCTGGTGGCACGCGGCGGCGCGTACGCCCAGCTGGTCAGGGAGCGATGAGATGACGTCCGTACCCGAGGAGGGCGACCTCGTCCTCGGTGCGCTCGGCGCCATGGGCATCCCCCTCGACTGTGCCGGCCACACCCGCCTGGACCTCGAAGGCCCGCAGACCCTGTGGCTGGTGGCCTCCGGCGCGCTGGACCTGTTCGCGGTCGACGCCGTCCAGCAGGGCCACTGGCACCACCTGGGCCGCCTCGAAGCGGGCGCGCTGCTGCTCGGCCCGGTCGCCGGGCCGCAGCACACCCTGGTGGCCCGCCCGCTGCGCGACTGCGTGGTCCGGCGCATCGGCCTGCGCGAGCTGTACCAGCAGGTGAACACCGAGACCTGGTCGTACGACGAGTGGGGCAACCCCCAGCCGGTGCCCCCGCGGACGAGCCCCCTCGAACACGCCCTCGCCCTGGGCGTCGGCCGTGGCCTGTCGATCCTCTTCCAGGCACCGATGGCCACCGAGCAGGCCGCCGCGCCCACCGACGACGACGTGTTCTGGATGCGGGTGCCGCCCGGCAGCGTCCAGTACGGCTCGCTGTACGGGGCGGAGGCGGCGGCCGACCTGCTGATGGACCCCGGGGTCTGGCAGAGCATGGTCGACCAGCAGTTCCGGCTGCTGGCCACGCTGGACCGCTGGATCGAGCAGCTGGAGCGCACCCACGAGGACCGTACGGCCGCCGGTATCAAGGCCGGTGAAGCCGTGCGCGCCCAGGCCGACCGCACACTGCTCGCGTCCATCGGCAAGTCCTCCGCGAACCGGCGTACGACGGCGGCCGACGCGGACGCCACCTACGCGGCCTGCAAGCTCGTGGCCCGGACGGCCGGGATCACGCTCTGCGAGCCCGCGCAGAGCGGCACCGAGAGCGACCGGCTCGACCCGGTGGAGCGCATCGCGCTCGCCTCCCGCGTCCGCGTCCGCGCCGTACGCCTCGCCGGAAGCTGGTGGCGGGAGAACGTCGGCCCGTTGGTCGGGCACCGGGCGCTGTCCGGCGCGCCGGTGGCGCTCCTGTGGCGGCGCGGCGGATACGTGGCCGTACAGCCGTCGTCCGGCCGGGAGACGCCGATCGAGAAGGCGAACGCGGCGGAGTTCGAGCCGCGGGCCGTGATGTTCTACCGGCCGTTGCCCGAACGGGTACCGACCCCGCTGCGCCTGATGCGCTGGAGCCTCCACGGCACCGGCGGCGACATGACGGGCCTGTTGCTGAGCGGCCTGGTGACGGTCGTGCTCGGCTCTCTCGTCCCCGTCGCGACGGGCAGGATCCTCGGCGAGTACGTGCCGAAGGCGCAGGAGGACCTGATCGTGCGGGTCTGCCTGGCGATCATGCTCGCGAGTGTGGTGTCGGCCGCGTTCCTGCTGTTGCAGAACCTGACGATCCTGCGGATGGAGGGCCGTATCGAGGCGACCCTCCAACCAGCCGTCTGGGACCGTTTGCTGAGGCTCCCCACGAAGTTCTTCGCGTCGCGCTCGACCGGCGAACTGGCCAGCGCCGCCATGGGCATCAGCGCGATCCGCCGCACCCTGGCCGGAGTCGGACCGGTGGTCGCCCAGTCGGTGACCGTCGGCGCCGTGAACCTCGGCCTGCTGCTCTGGTACAGCGTGCCCATGGCCCTGGCGGCGATCGGCATGCTGGTGGTCGTGGCCGCCGTGTTCCTCGGCCTCGGCCTGTGGCAGGTCCGCTGGCAGCGCCGCCTGGTGGTGCTGAGCAACAAGCTGAACAACCAGGCGTTCCAGACCCTGCGGGGCCTGCCGAAGCTACGGGTGGCCGCCGCGGAGAACTACGCGTACGCGGCCTGGGCGGGCGAGTTCGCGCGCAGCCGGGAGCTCCAGCAGAAGGTCGGCGGGATCAAGAACCTCAACACGGTGCTGGGCGCGGTGTATCTCCCGCTCTGCACCCTGCTGATGTTCATGCTGCTGGCGGGCCCGGCCCGGGGCTCGATGTCGGCGGCGGAGTTCCTCACCTTCAACACCTCGGTGACGATGCTGCTCACCTCGGTCACCCAGCTGACGGGGGCGTTCGTGTCGGCGGTGGCCGTGCTGCCGTTGTTCGAGGAGATCAAGCCGGTGCTGGAGGCGACCCCGGAGGTCCGCACGGCCAGCACCCGTCCGGGTGTGCTGTCCGGCGCGCTGGAGGCCCGTCGGCTCTCCTTCCGCTACGCGGACGACGGCCCCCTGGTACTGGACGACGTGTCCTTCGCCATCGAACCCGGGGAGTTCGTGGCGGTCGTCGGCCCGAGCGGCTGCGGGAAATCGACGCTGCTGCGGCTGCTCATCGGCTTCGACAAGCCGGTCTCCGGGAGCGTCCTGTACGACGGTCAGGACCTGGGCGCGCTGGACCAGTCCGCCGTGCGCCGGCAGTGCGGTGTCGTCCTCCAGCACGCGCAGCCGTTCACCGGCTCCATCCTGGACGTCATCTGCGGCACCGAGCCGTTCACGCCCGAGGAGGCGATGGCGGCGGCCGAGATGGCGGGCCTCGCCGAGGACGTCCGGCGTATGCCGATGGGCCTGCACACCATCGTCCAGGGCAACGGCGCCATCTCCGGTGGCCAGCGCCAACGCCTGATGATCGCCCAGGCGTTGATCCGCCGCCCCCGCATCCTCTTCTTCGACGAGGCCACCAGCGCGCTGGACAACGAGACGCAGCGCACGGTCATCGAGAGCACGAGGGCGTTGCACGCCACGCGCATCGTCATCGCCCACCGACTGTCCACGGTCATGGACGCGGACCGGGTGGTGGTCATGGAGGACGGCAAGGTGGCGGAGGTGGGAGCGCCGGCCCGGTTGCTGTCGGACAGCGGGGGGCGACTGCATGAGCTGGTACGACGCCAGATGGCCTGAGGGGTGTTCTTTCGCCCCCGCCGCCCCTACCCATTCCCATCCTTGAGGGGCTGCGCCCCTTCGACCCTCACCCGCGGGTCCGGTGGGGGCTGGTCGCGCAGTTCCTCGCGCCCCTTGAGTGCCTACGGCCCTCGCGGGCCGAAAAGCACGGGGCGCAGCCCCTGCCGGATGGGATGGGTAGGGGCGGCGGGGGGCGAAAAGAGCTCTGGGAGCCCCCTACGGCCGGACGGAGGGCCGCGGCAGCAGCAAGACCGACGCAACCGGAACCACCGCCAGCACCACCCACGGCACGGCCCCCGGCACCCCCGCATCCGTCAAGGCCCCGGCCCCCGCACTCCCCACCAACACGATCAACCCCGAAACGGACGACATCGCCCCGGTATAGAGCCCGAGCCGCCCCTCCGCCGCAAGATCCGGCACCCACGCCCGCGCCGCCGGAGCCACCAGCATCTGCCCCACCGTCAACAACACCACGAACCCGGCGGCGGGCAACAACCCCACACCCCCCGTCCACCCGGCGGGCAACGCCACAGCCACCACCACGAACCCGGCCGCTATCAGCACCAACCCCACTGTCATGGACCGACGCAGATCCAGCCGCTCCCCCACCCACCGCGTGACCGGCAGCTGGGCCGTCACGACAAGCAGCGACGACAACCCGAACAGCCAGGCCAGCGCCGACTGCGACCCCGTGGCCCGCTCCACCTCGCCGGGCAGCAGCAGGTACAGCTGGTTGTAGGCCAGCAGGTACGCCCCGTACGCGCAGCACAGCGCCAGGAACCGCCGGTTGCGCAGCAGCCCCCCGAGACCCCCCTTCACCGCGACCCGCTCCCGCCCCGGAATGCGCTGCGGCAGCAGCCAGAAGTGCCCGGCGAGGACGAGGACGAAGACCCCGGCGCCCGCGAGGCACACCGCCCGGTAGTCCACGGCCAGCAGCAACGCGCCGATCAGCGGCCCGACGAACGCCCCGGCCTGCCCGGCCACCGTGAACAGCGCGAGCACGTTCGTACGGGGGCCGCCGCCCGACTCCTCCCACACCACGGCCTGCCGGGCGACCTCGGACTCGACGGCCGGGGAGAACAGCGCGGCGGCGAAGCCGATCAGCAGGACCGACCCGATGACCGACCAGTCCGCGTCCGCGTATCCGAGCCACGCGAACCCGGCGATCCGCAGGACGCATCCGGCCAGCACCACGGGCCGCACCCCGTACCGGTCGGCCAGCGCGCCACCCACCACGAACAGCCCCTGCTGACTGAAGGTCCGCAGCCCGAGCACGAAGCCGACCATCCAGCCGGCCATGCCTATCGCCGTGCCGAGGTGCTCGGCGAGGAACGGCAGCACGGCGAAGAATCCGACGTTGAAGGCGAGCTGGGTGAGGATCAGCAGCCGCAGGAGGGGACTGAGCTTGGCCCAGGTACCCCGGCGGGAGGGCCCGGCCGCCTTCTTCCCGGCCGCACCGCTCAGGACCCGCGGTTCGGCCGCCCCGCCCGGCGTCCCTCGTCGGGACGCGTCGCGAGCCGTCCGTTGCACAGGCACCCCGCTCGCCGCCCGCACCTCCGGCATCTCGTTCGCCGCGCACTGATCGGGCACCTTGCTCGTCACCTGCCTCTCGGACCTTTCACCCGCTGCCCGCTTCTCCCGCTTCTCCCGCTTCTCCCGCTCCTCGCTCGGCGCGCGCCTCTCGCCCGTTTCTCCGGCCGGTCGCCGCAGCCGGGGCGTCCCGCTCGGTCGCTCCTCGGGCAGCTCGGTCATCCGGTCTCTCCGGCGGTCGTGGCGGCGGGCTTCGGCTGTCGTACGGCCCCGGCGAGCGGACGGCGCGGCCATCGCACCCCGCCCGCCGACGTGACCGCCAGCGCACCCAGGAGGGCGAGGGCGGTGGCGGGGGCGAGGACGGCCCAGGGGGCGCGTTCGGCGTAGGGCTGGTTCTCGGCGAGGAGGAGGCCCCATTCCGGGTCCGGCGGCTGCGCGCCGAGGCCGAGGAAGCCGAGCGAGGTCAGGGCGAGGGCCACTCCGGGCAGCCGGAGGAGGGCGTGGCGGGCGACAGGGGGCAGGACGGCGGGCAGCAGCTCGCGGCGGAGCAGATGGCCGTCATCCGCGCCGAGCCCCCTCGTGGCCGTGATGTGCGTGGTGGCCCGCTCCTGTTCGAGCAGGGCCGTGGTGTGTGCGGCGAGCGGCACCCAGGCGACGGCGGCCACGGCCAGCGCGGGTGTCGCCGCTCCGCTGCCGGCGACTCCGGCGACGATCAGTCCCGCGAGGACCGCCGGTACGGCGTTGACGGTGTCGACGAGCGGCCCGGAGAGCCGGGGCAGCAGCCCGAGCAGGACGCCCGTCAGCAGCGCGGCCGCGCTGATCGTGACGGCCAGGGCGAGGGTGGTGAACGCCCCGTGGCCGATGCGGGCCAGGAGGTCGCGGCCCAGCGCATCGGTGCCCAACGGGTGGGCCCAGGAGGGTGGTTGGAGCCGGGCGCCGGTGTCGAGGGCGAGCGGGTCACGGGTCAGGCCGAGCGCGACGACCACGAGGAGCAGGGTGCCGTGGAACAGCGGGGTCCGGCGTGGCGCGGGCGGTCGCGGGCGGTGCAGGGAGTGGAGCGCGCCGTCGCGGAGGGCCGGGCCGACGAGGAGGCGAGCGGCGAGACGGGCGAGGGCACCGGCGAGGGCGGCCAGCAGGACGAGGGCGAGGGTGCCGGCCTGGAGGACGGGCAGGTCCTGGGCGAGGGCGGCCTGGAGGGTGGTGCGGCCGAGGCCAGGTATGTCGAAGACCTGTTCGACGGCGACGGCGCCGCCGGTGAGGCCGACCACGAACAGGCCGATGTTGGGCAGGAGTCCGGGTATGCAGCGGCGTACGGCCTGGCGGGCGGTGGTCCGCCCGGGTATGCCGCGGGCGGCGGCGGCCAGTGCCCAGGGCTCGGCGAAGGCGCCGGGCAGCAGGTCGTCGAGCACCCGGCCGAG
>NZ_LRTR01000310.1 GCF_001550375.1 Streptomyces europaeiscabiei
CGGCTGCGGGCGCCGGGGGCCGGGAGCGTGTGCGAGCGGCCGGGCCCGCTGCCCGGACTCCCGCACCTGGAGCAGGTGGTGGTGCTGTCGGACGACGCCCCCGCCGACTTCCGCACCTGGAAGGACTTCCTCGCGAGCGGCGACGGGGTCGGGGTGGGGGAGGTGCGGGCGAGGTCGGCCCGGCTGACGGGGAACTCCCCCTCCGACATCATCTTCACCTCCGGCACCACCGGCCGCCCCAAGGGCGCGGTGATCACGCACGCGCAGACCCTGCGGGCGTACGAGGTGTGGAGCGAGCTGGCCGGGCTCCGGCAGGGCGACCGCTACCTCATCGTGAACCCCTTCTTCCACACCTTCGGCTACAAGGCGGGAATCATCGCGTGCCTCATGCGGGGCGCGACGATGATCCCGCAGCCGGTGTTCAACGTGGAGACGGCGATGGCCAACGTGGCGGCGGAGCGCGTCTCCGTCCTCCCCGGCCCGCCCACCCTCCACCAGTCCCTTCTGGACCACCCCGCCCGCGGCGACTACGACCTGAGCGCCCTGCGCCTGGTGGTGACGGGCGCGGCGGTGGTGCCGCTCCAACTGGTCGAGCGGCTGCGGGCGGAGCTGCGCGTGGACACCGTCCTGACGGCGTACGGCCTGTCCGAGGCCTCCGGCATCGTCACGATGTGCCGGCGCGGCGACGAGCCGTCGGTGATCGCGTCGACGTCCGGGCGGGCGGTCCCGGGGACGGAGGTACGGGTCGTCGACCCGCTGGGGAACGCCCTGCCGGCCGGTTCCCCCGGGGAGGTGCTGGTCCGCGGCTTCAACGTCATGAAGGGCTACTTCGAGGACGCCGCCGAGACCGCCCGTGCCGTCACGGCCGACGGCTGGCTCCGCACCGGTGACGTCGGCGTCCTCGACCACGACGGCAACCTCCGTATCACCGACCGGATCAAGGACATGTTCATCGTCGGCGGCTTCAACGCGTACCCGGCCGAGATCGAGCAACTCCTCGGCCTCCACCCGGACGTGGCCGACGTGGCGGTCGTCGGCGTCCCGGACACCCGGCTGGGCGAGGTCGGCAAGGCGTACGTCGTCCGTCGTCCGGGGTCCCTCGTCACCGCCGACGACCTCATCGCCTGGTCCCGGCGCGAGATGGCCAACTACAAGGTGCCGAGGGCGGTGGACTTCGTGCGAGAGCTGCCGAGGAACGCGAGCGGGAAGGTGGTGAAGGGGGAGCTGCGGGGGAGGTGAGGGGGCGCCGACGTGGAGGCTCGGGGGTGCCGGGCGCCGAGGCGGGCTGCGGGCGGGCCGACGCCG
>NZ_LRTR01000311.1 GCF_001550375.1 Streptomyces europaeiscabiei
GGCCGTGGGCCGGGGCCGGGCCGAGAGCCTGTGCGGGGCCGTGGCCCTTGGCCGGTCACTTCCGGTCGAACGGCTCGTGGGTGTGCGGCTGCCGGTTCCGGCTGCTCCGCCGACGCGTCCCCGGCCCGGTCACGACTCGCGGGTGAACGGCTGTCCGTAAGACGCTTGCCGGGCGGCCGACTCCCGGTCGAGTGACCTCCGGGCGGCTGCGTGGAGGTCGTGGATCTCGTCCATGGCCTCGCGCCAGGCGGGGTCGTCGTGGTCGACGGTCCGCGCGGTGTGCTCGGCGGCGCGCAGCCGGGCGGCCGAGGCGGGGATTCTGGCGATCTCGACGGTCACGGCCCAGGTTTCGAGGAACCGGGTGATGGGGCCGAGGCCCCCCGTGCGTGCCGCCAGGGTGATGGCCTCGTCCTTCTGCCGTTCCATCTCCCCCAGGCGGTGGGGGGCCACCTGCGCCAGGGCCCCACGCAGTGTGGCGGGTGTTCTTTCCGGCCGTGGGACGACGGGCTCACCGGGTTCGACTTGCGCTGAGATCATCCTGGCCCTTCTCCGGATCGGGTGGGTGGCTCCCGCCGCGGGAACTGCCGAGGCTGCCGGACCGGCCCGAGGCGGCCCGGACACGCCTCGGCCGCGGTGGCTCCCCCTCCGCGCCACCGCGGCCGATCCCCGTCGGGATGGAAGGTCCGGTCGTGCTACTTGCCGCCCAGGTCCAGGGCGGGCGGGGCCGGCATCGGGTAGTCCTGCGTCGTGATGGCGTCCGAGTCCGGCGCGGGCGGCGCGGGCATCGGGTAGTCCTGCGTCGTGATGGCGTCCGAGTCCGGCGCGGGCGGCGCGGGCATCGGGTAGTCCTGCGTGGTGATGGGCTCGTCCGCGTTCGCCTCGTCAGGCGCGACCGCGTCCTTCTTCTTGTCGCTCATGGGCTTGACTTCCTTCACTGTGCTGACGAGTGAGGAACGCCCGTCCAGAAGCTCCCCCGAGGGCCGCTGGACGGGCGTCCGGAACCGCACCCTAACCGGGGAGGCTCCTGGTCAGACCGCCTGCCCCCCGACGCGACGATGTGACACGTACGAGAGTGCCGGGCGGAGATAAACGAATGCTGAACGCTCGCGACCGGTTCGTGGGGGAGGAGAGCGACCGGCTCGTGGGAAGCAGGGCGACCGCCTCGCGGCAAGGAGGGCGACTGCCTCGCGGGGACAGGGGCGTTCACGCCGCCGTGGCCGGCGTGAGCAGGGCGCGCACCTCGGCGGTCTCCGGAGCGCCGCTGCATTCGTAGAGGCTGAGCGCCTCCTGCCAACAGGCCCTTGCCCGGTCCACCTGGCCCAGCGCGGAGAGAGTCCGTCCGAGAAGCGTCAGGACGTTGCCCCGCATGCGGTCACCGCCGATGCAGCCGAGCGCGAGGGCCTGTTCGGCGTGCCGGGCCGCCTGGGCGGGGCGACGGGCCGCCAGATGCACCTCGGCGATGCGGAAGTTGGTCGTGCCCTCCCAGAGCCGTTGCCGGTGTTCGCTGAGGATGCCCAGCGCCTCGGAGAACTGGACGAGGGCCTCGGCGTGCCGACCGGCCCTGTTCAGGGTGATGCCCATGGCGTAGTGGCTGTTGCCGAGGCGCAGCGTCCGGCCGATGTCGATGTGCAGCGCGAGGCCGCGCCGTGCGATCTCGACCGCCTTCTCGACGTCGTCCATGCCCAGGTGCGCTCGGGAGAGGTTGCCGAGGCAGGTCGCTTCGAAGGGTCGGTTGCCGGCTGCCCGTAGACCCTTGAGGGCCCGCTCGAAGAAGGCCTTGCCGTCCGGGTACCGGCCCTGGTGCAGACAGATGAGCCCCAGGTCGTTGGCGGCCCAGCTGACGGCGGTGTCGTCCTGCGCGGCGGACGCGAGATCCAGGGCGGTCTGTGCCTCTGCCTCAGCCTGTTGGATACGCCCGTTGACCAGCAGGACGTTGGTGAGCGTCGTCCGCGCCCTGCCCTCCGCGCGCGCGTCCCCCACGGCCCGCGTGGCATCGCACATCGCCCGCGCGGTCGTCTCGTACTGGTGGGAGTTGGCCCCCGACTCCGTCAGGTCGTTGGCCGCCCACAGCAGGTCCACGGCCCGCCGCAACCGGTCCGACCCCGCCCCTTGCTGCGCACACGCCAGGAGGCAGGCCGCCTCCGTGTAGAGCCAGTCCAGGGCCGCGGAGCCCTCGGTGAAGCGCAGCCCGGGGTACTCGGTGGGCTCCAGGTGGTCCACCAGGCGGTCACCGGGACGTTCGATGGCGTAGACCTCGGCCGCCGTGGCCAGGTAGAAGTCCAGCAACCGCGACATCGCCGCGTCTCGCTCGCCCGGCGGCTGTTCGTCCCGTTCGGCGCATGCACGCGCGTAGAGGCGGACCAGGTCGTGGAAGCGGTAGCGGCCCGGCGCCGCCGACTCCAGGAGGGAGGTGTCGACGAGGATCTCCAGCAGATCCTCGGTGTCGTCCGGCGACAGGTCCAGTACGGCTGCCGCGGCGGCCAGGGAGATGTCGGGACCGTCGGCCAGGCCAAGGAGGCGGAACGCGCGCGCCTGGGCGGGCTCCAACTGGCCGTAGCCCAGCTCGAAGGTGGCCTTGACGGCCAGGTCGCCGGCCTGGAGTTCATCGAGTCGGCGGCGCTCGTCGGCCAGCTTCGCCGCCAGCACCGACACGGTCCACGTCCTGCGCGCCGCCAGCCGCGACGCGGCGATCCGAATGGCCAGCGGTAGGAAACCGCAGGCCGCGACCACATCGAGCGCGGCCTTGCGCTCCGAGGCGACCCGTTCCTCACCGACGATCTTCGTGAAGAGCTGGAGGGCCTCGTCGGGGGACATCACGTCCAGGTCGACGAGATGCGCCCCGGCCAGGTCCACCATCCGCACCCGGGCCGTCACGAGCGCCGCGCAGCCCGCCGTGCCCGGCAGCAGCGGCCGCACCTGGGCCGCGTCCCGCGCGTTGTCCAGCAGCACCAGCACCCGGCGGCCGTCCAGGACCGAGCGGTACAGCGCGGCCCGCTCCTCCAGGGAGTCGGGGATCGCCGAGTCGGCCGTACCGAGGGCGCGCAGGAAAGCGCCCAGCACCGTCTCCGGTTCCGCCGGGCGCGCGCCGGCGCCCTGCAGGTCCACGTACAGCTGTCCGTCCGGGAACGCGCCGCGCGCCTCGTGGGCCACGTGCACCGCGAGGGTCGTCTTGCCCACGCCGCCTATGCCGGCCAGAGCGGACACGGCCATCACACGGCCCTCCGCGGCGGAGGCCGCCGAGAGCACCTCGCTCAGCTCGGCCACGAAGGACGACCGCCCGGTGAAGTCCGGCACGGATGCCGGGAGTTGGGCGGGACGGACGGGCGCGGCGGCCGGCTCGGGAGCGAACGGGGCCGAGGGCTCCGTGAGGCCGGGGTCCGCTTGCAGGATGCGCTGCTGCAACTCCCGCAGACCCGGGCGGGGGTCCACGCCCAGTTCGTCGGCGAGCAGACGGCGCGTGTCGGCGTACACCGCGAGGGCCTCCGCCTGCCGCCCGCTCCGGTACAGCGCCAGCATCTGCAGTTCGCGCAGACGCTCCCGCAGAGGGTGCGCGGCGGTGAGTGCGGTCAGCTCCGACACGGCCTCCGCGTGACAGCCCTGCTCCAGGTCCATGTCGAGGCGCGTCTCGACCAGTTGGAGACGCCATTCGTCGAGACGGGCCCGCTGGGTCTCCGCGTACGGCCCCGGAACACTCGCCAGGACCTCACCGTCCCACAGCCCCAGCGCCTTGTTCAGCAGGCGGCGGGCATGGCACAGGTCCCCGGAGTTCTTGGCCTTCTCGGCGTCGGCGGACAGTTCCTGGGCCACGGCGAGGTCCAGCGCGCCGCCGGACAGCGCGCGGACCGCGTAGCCGCCGGACTCGCTGACCAGCACACCGGGGAGCACCTTGCGCAGCCGCGAGGCGTACGTCCGTACGGCGGCCAGTGCCTGCGACGGCGGATCGTCGCCCCACAGCGCGTCGATCAGCTCGCTCGCGGTGGCCGTGCGGCCCTCACGCAACAACAGTGCGGCGAGCAGGGCGCGTTGCTGGGGCGAACCGGTGGCGAGAGGCTCGGCCCCGCGCCAGGCCCGCACGGGACCGAGCACGGCGAAGCGCAACTCGGCCGCGGCCTGGGGGTCCGGTTCCGAAGTCCGGGCGTCCACGGCACCCCTCTGCTCCGGCACGCGCGGCACACCGATCTCCGGCACTCCCGGTTCACCACCCATCGACGTCCCCCAAGCCTGCATGGCAACCAGGCCAGTTTGCCTTGTTCATGGCGGATCCGTCAGCCGTGGGGGAGGGCGATCACCGGGAGCCACGCGGGATGTCACCAGGTCCACACAGGCCCTCCACGCGCATTCGCGCCCCGATGTCCGTCCGTCACCCGGTGTGTCCCGGCGCGTCCTGGCGGGCCGGACGGGGTCGGTGCCGCACGGAGCGGCTCACGGGGGCGGCGGGCGGACAGCGGATACCAGGTTACTGACGGGTCGTCAGATCAGCGCTACCGTGACGGACATGGACACCTTGGAGACGAGCGCCACGGATCCCACCACCACCTTCCCGAAGATCATCTCCGTCGACGACCACACGGTGGAGCCCCCGAACGTCTGGCAGGACAGGCTCCCGAAGAAGTACCTGGACACGGCCCCCCGCATAGTCCGCGCGCCGCTGAAGGAGATGACGTTCCTCGGCGGCCGCTTCAAGCCCGTGATGGGCGCCCCCGGCGACGACGGTCCGATCGGCGACTGGTGGGTCTACGAGGACCTGCACCGCCCGCTGACCCGCCTGGACACCGCCGTCGGCTACTCCAGGGACGAGATCAAGCTGGAGATCATCACGTACGAGCAGATGCGCCCCGGCTCGTACGACGTCCCGCAGCGCCTCGCGGACATGGACGTCAACCACGTCCAGTCGGCCCTCTGCTTCCCGACCTTCCCCCGCTTCTGCGGCCAGACGTTCACGGAGGCCGCGGACCGCGAGCTGGGGCTGCTCGGTGTCCGGGCGTACAACGACTGGATGGTGGAGGAGTGGTGCGGCCCCGAGGCGCGGGGCCGGCTGATCCCGCTCACCCTCATCCCGCTCTGGGACGCGGAGCTGGCGGCGGCGGAGGTGCGTCGCAACGCGGCCCGGGGGGTCCGTGCCGTGGCCTTCTCCGAGATCCCCCCGCACCTCGGTCTGCCCTCCGTCCACACCGACGACTGGGACCCCTTCCTCGCCGCCTGCGACGAGACCGGCACGGTCGTGGCGATGCACATCGGTTCGTCGAGCCGTATGCCGTCCACCTCCGCCGACGCGCCGCCCGCCGTCGGTTCGACCATCACCTTCGCCAACTGCTGCTTCTCGATGGTCGACTGGCTGATGAGCGGCAAGTTCGAGCGATTCCCCAACCTCAGGGTCATGTACGCCGAGGGCCAGATCGGCTGGATCCCGTACATCCTGGAGCGCGCGGACGTCGTCTGGGAGGAGAACCGGGCCTGGGGCGGCGTCGCCGACAAGGTCCACCGCCCGCCGTCCGAACTCTTCGCCGACCACGTCTACGGCTGCTTCTTCGACGACGCGTTCGGGCTCCGCAACCTGGACGCGATCGGTGTCGGCAACGTCCTCTACGAGACCGACTACCCCCACTCCGACTCCACCTGGCCCGAGTCGCGGCAGGTCGGCGAGGCCCAGATGGGGCACCTGGACCCGGACGTCGTGGACCGGATCGTGCGGCGGAACGCGATCGAGCTGCTGGGGCTGACGAAGGAGGGGCTCTGGGCGGGGGCTTGAGGGCTTGAGGGGACGGGCGTGCGGGTGCAGGTGCGGGTGGGTGGGGCTTCTCGCGCAGTTCCCCGCGCCCCTGAAAAGCAGGGGCTGCGCCCCGTGCTTTTCGCCCCCTGAGTGGCCGTAGGCCCTCAAGGGGCGCGGGGAACTGCGCGACCAGCCCCCACCGGACCCGCGGCTGGGGGTCGAAGGGGCGCAGCCCCTGAAGGATGGGACGGGTAGGGGCGGCGGGGGCGCAGAAAAGTCGGGAAGGTCAGCCGCCGCCAACTCCCGCACGCACGAAATACAGCACCGTCATCGTCACCGCCGTGCCCAGCACCACACCCCGGAGCACGCGGGCCGGGAGCCGGAGGGCGAGGCGGGCTCCCGCGAAGCCGCCGACGACGCCGCCCGTGAGCATGGCGCCGAGGAGAAGCGGAGCGGTGAGCGCGTCCGAGGCGACGAGGAAGAGCGCGGCGGCGCTGAGGTAGACGGCGGTGACCTGGGCGATCCGCATGGGATTGCCGGTGGCGGGGTCCAGGCCGAGACCGATGCTCCACAGGGCCAGCATCAGGATGCCTACGGCTCCGCCGAAGTATCCGCCGTACACGGCTAGGAGGAACTGTCCGGTCAGAACGGCCCGGGGGCCGAGGCCGGCCGCCCGGTCCTGCGCGGCGCCGAACAGCCGCAGGGCAGGGCGGCCGAAGGCGAGGACGACCGTGGCGAAGGCCAGCAGCCAGGGCACGGCGGCGTCGAAGGAGGCGGACGGCAGGAGAAGCAGGAGAACGGCGCCGAGGCCGCCGCCGAGCACACTGGTCGTGGTCAGCGCCCGTGTGGAGGCCGCTCCTACCTGCGTGATCTCATGCCGGGAGACCCAGGCGCCGGCCACCGAGCCTGGCAGGAGGGCGATGGTCGAGGCCGCGTTCGCCGTCACCGGGGGCAGGCCGACCGCGACCAGGGCGGGCAGCGCCACGAACGTGCCACCACCGCCGACGGCGTTCAGCGTGCCGGCGGCGAGACCGGCAAGGAGCACGAGGAGGATCTCCGACATCCGGTGAGCATCGCGGTCGGGACGAGGTCCCCGCAATGGGCCGACCATGCGCGATCCACGAATCGAGCCTAAGGCCCTGCCTTAGGCTGACCCCGTGCGCTACGACCTCGACGACCTGCGGCTCTTCCTCGACATCGTGACGGAGGGCTCGATCACGGCGGGCGCCCGCCGGATGCATCTGAGCCTGCCGTCGGCCAGCGCGCGGGTGCGGTCCCTGGAACACCACGCCGGGGTGGCCCTGCTGATCCGGGGCCGGCGCGGCGTGCGGCCCACCCCGGCGG
>NZ_LRTR01000312.1 GCF_001550375.1 Streptomyces europaeiscabiei
GGCTGGGGCCGGTGGGCAGTCGTCAGTGGTCGGCGGGAGCGCGCTTGGGGTCGGCGCCCGCCCCGCGGGCGAGGCGAGCCTCCAGCGCCGTCCGGCAGTCCGGCCACTCCGTCGCCGTGATCGAGAAGATCGCGGAGTCGCGGAGGCGGCTGTCCTCCCCCGGTGCCCAGGAGCGGGACCAGTTCCGCAGGACGCCCTCGAAGCGGGCGCCCACCCCTTCGATCGCGGCCCTCGAACGCCCGTTGCGCGCATCCGTCTTCAGGTCGACGCGTGCGACATCCCACCGCTCGAAGGCATGCCGGAACAGCAGGTACTTGGCCTCGGTGTTCAGCCCCGTCCCCTGGGCCGACGCCGCGAGCCAGGTGTAGCCCACCTCGATGGCGCACAGCCCGCCGCCCCCCGTCGGCCACAGCCGAGGATCCAAGAAGCCAGTGGCCCCGACCGCCCGCCCCGACGCCCGCTCGACCTGCGCGTACGGGACCAGTTGCCCGTCGGCGGCACGGGTGAGTTGCGCGTCGACGTACGCCTCGATCTCGGCCGCCCTGGGCACCCACGTGAACCGGTACGAACTCCGGTCCTCCTCAGCCGCCACGGCCAGATCCGCCGCGTGGCGGTGATCCAACGGCTCCAGGCGCACGCGCGTGCCCTCCAGAACCGCTCCCTCAAACCTGAAACTCATCTGCCGCCAACGCCAATCGAGTGCCGGTACAGCGTTCATGGTGCGTTCGCGCCCGGCGTGCGGCTGTGCACCGCCCGGGCCCCGACGGCACAGCGTTCCAGAGCGGTGGTGCCGTGTCGCGTGAATTCGGTTCGGGGGAAGGGCGGGCCGGTGCCGGTGCGGGCGCTCTCCGGATGGTCGGTGGTGGGACTCGCCCCCTGCCGTGGGCCGCATGGCTGACGCGATCCCGATTCAGTCGGCCTCGGTGTCGGATCACCCGGTACCGACCGCCCGGCCCGCTTCAGCGAAGATGCGGGGACACCGGGAATTCAGGTGTGAATCAGCTCCAGCGCCTGCTTCAGGTTGTACTCGGCGATGCCCGCCATGAACGCCCGGTCAGGGAAGTCCCCGTCGAGCAGCCGCAGCGGCCCCGCCGTCAGCGAGAGCCGCTGCGCGAGCATATAGAGCGCGAGCCGGTCCTCGTCCAGTCCGGCCACCCACAGCGGCCGGTACGCGTCGTGCAGGCGGATCCGTAGAAACACGTGCTCCCACTCGACGTCGAAGTACATCAATCCCTCGATGTCGATCACCACGGGGTTCCCATCCGCGTCCACCCGCACGTGGTCGGGCCCCAGTTCGCCGTGTACGACCGCGTGGTCCGCGCGTGGCCGCACCGCCGCCGCCAGGTCCAGCAGCCGCTCCTCCAACTGGTGCCGGGCGTCCGCGATCCGCGGATCGCGGGAGGCTGCCTCGGCGAGGTCCCGCAACGCTCGGTCGAGGACCACCCCCTCGCAGGACGTACCGCGCGACGTTCCTCCTCCGTCGACCACGGCGACCTTGCCGTACGCGGGCGCCCGGTGAAGCCGCATCGCCTCCAGGAACTCCGCGAGCCGGGCCATGACCGGAGCGGCCCCGCGCCGGTCGCGCGCGAGCAACTCCTCCAGACTCTCGCCTGGAAGGTCCTCGACGATCGCAAGGTCGGCCGGACAGTGGGCGCCGTCACGATCGACGAGACGGATCGCCGGAACGCGGACGCCGAGGGCGTCCAGCCGCGCGTGTGCGGCCTCGAAGATATCGAGCCCGAGGCCGGGCGAGAACGGGTCGGTGAGGTCGTCGTCGCCCTCGGCGGCGGGCCAGTAGTTCTCGGCGACGTCCCACAGGTAGGCGATCGCCGTCGTCGCGTCGTCCATCACCAGGCGGTACACGCCCTTCTTACTACCGCCCGCGACACGCTCGACCACCTCCAGCCGCCGTCCGCCGCCCAGCGCGGCCCGCGCCGCACCCGCCAACTGCTCTCGCGTCACTGACCTGGATGCCACGTTCCGAACCGCCTCTCCGCCACGACAGTCCGCGCACCCTACGGGTGCATCGACGTGGGGGCGATCGGTTTCTTCCGGATCCGAGCACGCGCCGGCTCTGGTCCCGGCTGAAGCAACCTGTTCGGGGGAGCGGTGGTCTTACGGGGCGTCGTGTCCGGAGGGTCGGCCTCCGTCGACTCGTACGGCGACCGACCGGAAGGACGCAGTCCGTGGAACGCGACCCCGACCTCTGCCTGCACGTTCCCAAGGGCTTCGACGACTCCGATGCCGAGAGTCAGGTGCATCCCATGGCCAGGAAGCTGTTCCCGGCCACCAGCGCCGCGGACGCCTTCAGGAAGGCCCACGAGTGGGTGGGGGAGCACGACGTCTTCCTGGTGGACGTGTCATGGGACTTCGCGTACGACGAGGACGAGCCCTACACGCTGAGCGTTTACTTCACGTTCGAGCTGGAGCCCGAGGACACCTGACTCGCAACTGCCTAGCCGCGCAGGTCCACCCGTACCGTCAGCAGGTGCGACCCCAGCACCCGTACCGCCGCGCTGTTCATGCGGGGCAGGGTGCGCAGGCGGGCCACCGGGTCGTCGTCCGGGAGGAGGTGGGCCGTGCCCTCGTGCCAGCGGCCCCGGAGGCGGACGCGGACCGAGGGGTCGGCCTTGATGTTGCGGACGTAGTGGGACTTCTCGCCGTACTCGGAGACCAGCCAGAACGTGTCGCCGACGCGTCGGCCGCCGATGGGCGTGCGGCGGGGGAGGCCGGAGGTGCGGCCCGTGGTCTCCAGGACGGTCTGGAGCGGGACGCGGCGCAGGACCGGGTTGGCGACGTGGCGTTGGAAGGCTGTGACGACACGTTGTTTGAGTGACATCGGCTTGGGTTTCCTCGGGGTGTGGGAAGGACGGACTACAGGATCGGGTACGGGGCGAAGGTGGTGGGTGGCCGGTGCGGGTCGTGACGTGGAACCTGTGGTGGCGGTTCGGACCGTGGCAGGAGCGGCAGAAGGCGATCCTCGCCGTGTTGCGTGAACTGCGGCCCGACGTGGTCGGGTTGCAGGAGGTCTGGCAACGGGACGGGGAGAACAGGGACGGCGGGGACAACGGGGACGGCGGGGGAAATCTGGCCGGGTGGCTCGCCGGGGAACTCGGGATGCACTGGACCTGGGGCGCGTACGGCGACGCCGCGCGCTGGCAGCGGCGGATCGGGGACCCGGACGTCGGGATCGGTAACGCCGTGCTGAGCCGGTGGCCCGTCCTGGAGCGGGACGCGATCGGGCTGCCGACGGGTGAGGGCGGCAGCACACGCGGCGCCCTCTACGCCCTCCTCGATGCCCCCGGCGCACCCGTCCCCTTCTTCACCACCCACCTCAGCTCCGCGACCGACGCGTCCGCGGAGCGCTGCCACCAGGTCACCGCGCTCGCCGAGTTCGTGGCCCGCCACCGGGACCGGGGCGCCCACCCGCCGGTGATCACCGGGGACTTCAACGCCTGGCCCGACTCCGACGAGGTCCGGCTCTTCGGCGGTTACAGGACCGCGCCCGCCGCGCCCGGACAGTGCTTCTTCGACGCCTGGGAGTACGCCGAGCCGGGCGCGCCGTCGGCCACCTGGGACGTGGCGAACCCCTACGTCGCCGGGACGTTCGGGCCGAGCGTGCGGGTCGACTACATCCACGTCGGACCACCGGGCCCCGGCGGCATCGGGCACGTGCGCGCCGTACGCAGGGCGGGCGACGGCCCCGTCGACGGCGTATGGCCCTCCGACCACATGGCCGTCGTGGCCGACCTGGCGGACGGGGCGGAGGCCGGAGTGGTGGCCGGGGTGGAGGGCGGGGCCGGGGCCCACTGAGGACCCCGGACACCCGCGCCGCCCACGTGGACTACGGCTTCCTGCCCAGCCCCCCGTGCTGCCCGATCGGCTTCGGCTCGCCCGCGTCCGGGGCGTCCGGGCGCCACAGCGGTACGGAGACGATGCCGGGGTCGACCAGGTCGAGGCCGTCGAAGTAGCCGGTGATCTGGTCGACGGGGCGGAGGAAGTACGGGACGGCACCGGTCTCGTTGTAGGCGTCCTGCGCCCGCTCGTACTCGGGATCGGTGCCCCGGGAGCCCTCGTTGATGTTGAGGTAGCTGCCGGAGGGAAGGCCGGCGAGGAGGCGGCGGACGATGTCGCGCGCCTCCTCGTAGTCGCGGACGTGGCCGAGGATGCCGCTGAGGATCAGAGCCGTGGGCCGGGACAGGTCCAGCGTCCCGGCGGCGGCCTCCAGGATGCGGTCCGTGTCGTAGAGGCTGGCGTCGACGTACGCGGTGGCGCCCTCGGGGGCGGAGTAGAGCAGCGCGCGGGCGTGCGCGAGGACCATCGGGTCGTTGTCGACGTAGACGATCCTCGCCTCCGGCGCGCTGCGCTGGGCGACCTGGTGGGTGTTGTCGGCGGTGGGCAGGCCGGTGCCGACGTCCAGGAACTGCCGGATGCCCTCCACCTCCACCAGGTGCCGGATGCTGCGCCGCAGATACGCGCGGCTGCTGCGGGCGATGGTCACGATGCCGGGGAAGGCGCCGGCGTACGCGTCGCCGGCCGCCTCGTCCACCGGGTAGTTGTCCTTGCCGCCCAGCCAGTAGTTCCAGATGCGGGCGGAGGCGGGCACCGAAGTGTCGACCTTCTCCTTCGCCGCCGGAGCCGCCGCCGGGTCGGGCGTGGTCGCGTGATCGGTCATGGGCGCCGTCTCCTCCGCCGTGCAGGTGCGTCCACGCGAACGGACGTAGCCGTACAGACGCACGTGATGTGTCGAACCAAACCTAAGGCCCAACACAGGTATTTCGTACGCGGGTTCCCCCTACGTTCGCCGGACCTTCCGGCTGGCTGCTGTCCCCGCCCTATCCCCGCCCGAGGAAGATCGGGTTCGTGAAGGCCGCGAGCGGCCCCGGGAAGCCCGGCACGATCGGCGGTCGGCGGACCTCGGCCCGTACGTACGCCGCGTACGAGGCCGTCGTACGCCACTGTGCCGAGCCGGTGCCGGACTCCGGGAGCGGGGCCGAGGTGAACAGCGTGCCCTGGTCGGTGACGAAGCGGATGGTGCAGCCGGCGGAGCCCGTCGCCTCCAGACGGACGGTGACCGGGGTGTCGGGGGCCGCCTTCAGCCGCTCACCGATGCCCGCGTGCTCGCCCCGCGCCCCGGACGCCGAGAACGACACGGACACGTCCTTCGACTCGGCGACGTACGAGCGGCCGGCCCGCAGGCCCTCCTGGATGGCCTCCCTGGTCAGGTCGTCGGCGAGGACCACCGTCTGGGGGCGGCCGACGGGGTCGGGGTCGCGATGGGCGTCGCTGTTGCCCATCGCCGGGATCCAGCCGCGGCCCTCCTTCACGGACGCCACGAGCATGCCGTCCCAGTCGGCAAGCGCCACCTCGTCCTCCGGCGAGTACGCGCCGTTCCACACCTCCACCGCGTCCGCCTCGCCGAAGCCGAACTTCCAGTTGCAGCCGATGCAGGTGGCGTGCGGGTGGGCCGGGACGACCAGGCCCCCGGCACGGCGGATCTGCCGGGCGTACTTGCCGAACCGGTTGTCCCGGGCCCGGTAGCGCCAGTCGACGAACGTCCCCGGGTCGACGCCGAGCGCCACCACGTGACCGTTGCGCGTGGTCACCTCCTCGCCCAGCAGAATGAGGAGGTCGTCACCCGCGTGCTCGGCCCAATGGGCGTGCGCGGACTGGGTGTTGTGCTCGGAGCTGTTGATGAAGTCCAGGCCCGCCGCGCGCGCCAGCGCCGCCAGCTCGGCGAGCGTACGACGGCCGTCGGAGTACCAGGAGTGCAGATGACAGTCGCCCCGGTACCAGGCCCGGCCCCGCCCCTTGGCCCGCTCCGGCGGGTACACCGGCTTCACCGGCGTGGCAGGCGTGCCGTAGGTGAGGGTGATCGTGATCTCGTACGGCAGCCCGTCCGGCGCCACCGTGTAGGGGCCCAGCGCGATGTGCCAGGTGCCGGGGCGGACCGGGCCGGGGAGGTAGCCCGGGGTCGCCTCGTCCGCCCGGACGAAGAACTCCGTGCGGGCGCCGCCCGACCAGCCCCGGAAGCCCTTGCCGCCGAGTTCCGTGCCGCGCTCGTCGAAGACACCGATGTCGAGCGCGTTGCCCAGGGTGCCCGCCGGGACGCTCGGCCTCTCGTAGTTGTACGAGACCTTCAACTCCCGTACTCCTGACGGCACTTCGACCGGCAGATACACGAAGTCGGGGGATCCGGTGGGGAGGGTCCCCCGGATGGTCTTCGTCTCCTGGTCGCCGTCCGCGGCCTCGGCGCCGCTCGTCCCAAAGGTCACGCTTCCCAACGTAAGCGCGGCCGCCGCCGACGTCACGAACAGCGCGCGCCTTCCGAGTCCGTTCCCGTCACCGTGGTGGTCGTCGCACATGCTGCTGCTCCCCAGGTCGGTCGTGAGTGACATGGCGTGGGTGGTGCAGGGGTGGTGCGTGACACCTTCCTATGCGGTGGTGAACTGCGGGGCAAGGGAAGGAAATCGCCGGTTTTCCTTACGGCGGTTTTCCATACGCCGGTCTTCCTTGGGCCGGATCTCCTTGGGCCGGATCTCCTTGGGCCGGATCTCCTTGCGCCGGATCTCCTTACGACGTGCAGACGTCGGTCAGTTCGTCGGCGGCCGCGTCGATCCTGCTGGGGTCGGGGTCGGGGTCGGGGTCGGGGTCGGGGTCGGGGTCGCCGTCGAGGACGGCCCTGTTGTAGTTCTGGACCGCCTGGGCGAGGTCGTCGACCGCCTGGTCGATCTTGCTGTCGTCGCTGTCCGAGGCCCGGTCGGTGATCTCGGCGAGGTTCTTCTCGATGGTGTCGATGGTGTCGATGGATTCGCCGGTGCGGGCGGGGTCCGCCGCGCCTCCAATCCGGCCCGGTGGATGTCCCTGAGGCTCTCGGAGATCGTGTCCGCGTTCGAGACACAGTCCAGGGAGTCGCCGAACTCGCAGCCGGTGAGCAGCCCGGCGGAGAGGGCGAGGGCGGCGATACGGCTTCGACGGCCCCGAGTGCTTCGGCGGGGGTGGCGGGGGTGGCGGGGGT
>NZ_LRTR01000313.1 GCF_001550375.1 Streptomyces europaeiscabiei
GGCGGGGGTGGTTGACGGTCATGAGGGGCCCTTCGGGTGGGAGGCGTGGTCCGGCGATCTCTGCCCGACCACGGTCGCCCTCGCCCGCCCGCCGCCGCCGCGAGGGAGCGGGCACCCGGACCCGGGGTGTAGCCCGCTCCACCGGGTCTGCACCCGACCGGCCGACCCGGTGCGCATATCGACCTCCGACGCCCTAGGTGTCAGCCGACCGAAGCCTTACGTGCCAGCCGGCCGACCCTCTATGTGTCAGCCGGCCGACCCCCTACGTGCCAGCCGGCCGACCCCCTACGTGCCAGCCGGCCGACCCCCTACGTGCCAGCCGGCCGACCCCCTATGTGTCAGCCGGCTGACGCCCTACGTGCCGACCGGCTGACTCCCCTATGTGCCGACCGGTCGGTATGGACATCACTGTCCCGAGCCGCTAGAGATGACACATGCGCATCTCCGTGACGATCTTCCTCACCGACGAGACGATCACCCCGACCCGGCTCGCCCGTGAGCTGGAGCAACGCGGTTTCGCGGGGCTCTACCTCCCCGAGCACACGCACATCCCCGTCGAGCGGACGACCCCGTACCCGGCCGGCGGGGACCTGCCGCGCGAGTACGGTCGCACCCTCGACCCCTTCGTGGCGCTGGGCCAGGCCGCCGCCGTCACCGAGCGGCTGGGCCTCGGCACGGGCATCACGCTGGTCGCCCAGCACGACCCGATCGACCTCGCGAAGCAGATCGCGACCGTCGACCACCTCTCCGGCGGCCGCCTCACCCTCGGCCTGGGCTACGGCTGGAACGTCGAGGAGGCCGCCGACCACGGGGTCGTGTGGCGTACCCGGCGGGAGCTGGTGCGGGACCGGATGGCGCTGATGCGGGCGCTGTGGGCGGAGGAGCCGACGGCGTACGAGGGGGAGTACGGGAGCGTCCGGGCGAGTTCCGCGTACCCCAAGCCGGTGCAGAAGCCGCGGGGGCCGGTGGTCGGGCCGCGCACGCTGATCGGTGGGGCCGCGGGGCCGAAGCTGTTCGCGCACATCGCCGAGTACGCGGACGGGTGGCTGCCGATCGGGGGGCGGGGGCTGGGGGAGGCGTTGCCGGTGCTGCGGGCGGCGTGGGCGGATGCGGGGCGCGATCCCGCGGCGCTGCAGGTGGTGCCGTACGCGGTGCAGCCGAGTGCGGGGAAGCTGGCGTACTACGCGGAGTTGGGGATCGAGGAGGCTGTGGTGCAGTTGCCTCCGGCGGGGGAGGGCGAGGTGCTCGGGCTGTTGGACGAGTACGGGGTGTTCTTGGGGGAGGGCGCCTGATAGCTCGGGGGCATGGGGTGCGTCGGCGGGTGCGGGTGCGGGTGCGTTGCGGTTGCTCGCGCAGTTCCCCGCGCCCCTGAGAAGCAGGGGCTGCGCCCCGTGCTTTTCGGCCCGCAGGGCCTGGTTCTTCAGGGGCGCGGGGAACTGCGCGAGAAGCCCCACCGGACCCGCACCCGCCGACGCACCCGCACCCGCACCCCCCGAGCTATCAGGCGCCCGGCCCGATGGCGGAGCCAAGTCGCTCGTATGCTCGACGGATGACGACTTCCGCGACCTCTGGAACCGGCTCCACCGGCCCGACCGAGAACTCCATGCGGCGCGCGCTCAAACGTGCCCGGGACGGTGTGGCGCTCGATGTGACCGAGGCGGCGGTGCTGCTGCAGGCGCGCGGCGCGAATCTGGAGGATCTGGCAGCGTCGGCGGCGCGGGTGCGGGACGTGGGCCTCCAGGAGGCCGGCCGGCCCGGTGTCATCACGTACTCGAAGAGCGTCTTCATCCCGCTCACCCGGCTGTGCCGGGACAAGTGCCACTACTGCACCTTCGTCACCGTGCCGGGCAAGCTGCGCCGGGCCGGGCACGGGATGTTCATGTCGCCGGACGAGGTGCTGGACGTCGCCCGCAAGGGGGCCGCGCTCGGCTGCAAGGAAGCGCTGATCACGCTCGGCGACAAGCCAGAGGACCGCTGGCCGGAGGCGCGCGAGTGGCTCGACGCGCACGGCTACGACGACACGATCGCGTACGTCCGCGCCATCTCGATCCGCATCCTGGAGGAGACGGGGCTGCTGCCGCACCTCAACCCGGGCGTGCTGTCGTGGACGGACTTCCAGCGGCTCAAGCCGGTGGCGCCCTCCATGGGCATGATGCTGGAGACGACGGCGACGCGGCTGTGGTCCGAGCCGGGCGGCCCGCACCACGGCTCCCCGGACAAGGAGCCGGCGGTCCGGCTGCGGGTCCTGGAGGACGCGGGCCGTTCCTCCGTCCCCTTCACCAGCGGCATCCTCATCGGCATCGGGGAGACGTACGAGGAGCGCGCGGAGTCCCTGTTCGCGCTCCGGAAGGTCTCCCGCGCCTACCACGGCATCCAGGAACTGATCATCCAGAACTTCCGCGCCAAGCCGGACACCGCGATGCGCGGCATGCCGGACGCGGAACTGGACGAGTTGGTCGCCACGGTGGCCGTCGCCCGGCACGTCATGGGCCCGGCGGGCTGTATCCAGGCCCCGCCGAACCTCGTCGACAGCGAGTACGAGCGGCTGATCGGCGCCGGGATCGACGACTGGGGCGGTGTGTCCCCGCTCACCATCGACCATGTGAACCCCGAGCGTCCCTGGCCGCAGATCGAGGAACTCACCGAGCGGTCCCGTGCCGCCGGTTTCGAGCTGCGGGAACGCCTGTGCGTGTATCCGGAGTTCGTGACGCGGGGCGAGCCGTGGCTCGACCCGCGCCTCCTGCCGCACGTAAGGGCCCTCGCCGACCCCGAGACGGGCCTCGCCCTGCCGGACGCGGTCGTCGAGGGGCACCCGTGGCAGGAGCCCGAGGAGGTCTTCGTCGCCACCGGCCGTACGGATCTGCACACCTCCATCGACACCGAGGGCCGTACCGGCGACCGCCGTGACGACTTCGACTCCGTCTACGGCGACTGGGGCGCCCTGCGCGAGGCGGCGGCGCCCGGCATGGTGCCCGAGCGCATCGACACGGACGTACGGGCCGCCCTCGCCACGGCGGCGGACGACCCCACGAAGCTGTCGGACGCCGAGGCGCTGGCCCTGCTGCACGCGGACGGGCCCGCGCTGGACGCCCTCACCCGCATCGCGGACGACGTCCGTAGGTCGGCCGTCGGTGACGACGTCACGTACATCGTCACGCGGAACATCAACTTCACGAACGTCTGCTACACCGGCTGCCGCTTCTGCGCCTTCGCGCAGCGCCGCACGGACGCCGACGCGTACACGCTCTCCCTCGACCAGGTCGCCGACCGGGCCGAGCAGGCCTGGGACCTCGGTGCGGTCGAGGTCTGCATGCAGGGTGGCATCCACCCCGACCTGCCGGGGACGGCGTACTTCGACATCGCGAAGGCGGTGAAGTCCCGCGTGCCCGGCATGCACGTCCACGCCTTCTCCCCGATGGAGGTGGTGAACGGCGCGACCCGCACCGGCATGTCGATCCGCGAGTGGCTGACGGCCGCGAAGGAGGCGGGCCTCGACTCCGTCCCCGGCACGGCGGCGGAGATCCTGGACGACGAGGTGAGGTGGGTCCTCACCAAGGGCAAGCTGCCGGCGGCCACCTGGATCGAGGTGATCTCCACCGCCCACGAGCTGGGCATCCGCTCCTCCTCGACGATGATGTACGGCCACGTCGACCAGCCCCGCCACTGGCTGGGCCACCTCCGCACCCTGGCGCGGATCCAGCAACAGACCGGCGGCTTCACGGAGTTCGTGACCCTCCCCTTCATCCACACCAACGCGCCGGTGTACCTGGCCGGCATCTCCCGTCCCGGCCCCACCATGCGCGACAATCGCGCCGTCACCGCCATGGCCCGCCTTCTCCTCCACCCCCACATCCCCAACATCCAGACCAGCTGGGTCAAGCTCGGCACGGAGGGCGCGGCCGAAATGCTCCGCTCCGGCGCGAACGACCTGGGCGGCACCCTGATGGAGGAGACGATCTCCCGCATGGCGGGCTCGTCGTACGGCTCCTACAAGTCGGTGAAGGACCTGATCGCGGTGGCGGACGCGGCGGGCCGCCCGGCGAGGCCGCGCACGACGCTGTACGGCGAGGTCCCGGAGGAACGCCAACGGGCGGCGGCAGTGTCGGACGGACACCTGCCGGAGCTGCTGCCGGTGCTGGACTGACGTCTGCGCCGAGCGGGTGGGAAAACCCTTTCAGCGGTGTCCGTGCCCCCTGTTAACCTCCTCCGGCCCGTGCGACCCACGGGCACGAGGAAGCTCACAGGGGGAGGGGACAGTTGGAGAGGCTGAAGAGATCCGGCGGCCGTGCACTGCTGGCGGTGGGGTGCTCCGTGGCAGCCATGGTGGCGACCACGTCCGCAGTGGCGCACGCGGCGGAGAACCTGCCGCCGAAACAGCCGCTCGTGCGGGATCTGAAGCTGGGCGGCAAGGCCTGCGGCGCGGGCGACGACAAGGCGTTCCTCGCCGAGTCGCGGCCTGCCGTCAACGCCGTTCTGTACGACACCGACGGCGGCCGCGTCAGTGGTGAGTTCGAGGCCTGGTGGACGGACACCGAAGGCGTCGAGCAACGCAGGACCCTCACGACCACCGCGAAGGCGTCGGGCAGCCCGTTCACCTTCGGACTGCCGTGGGACGACCTCCCCGCGAACACCGTCGTCTCCTGGCACGTCCGAGCGGACGACGGTACGGCGAAATCGCCCTGGAGCTCCGAAGGCGAGGGCTCGGCCTGCGAGTTCGTGTACGACGACGCCAATCCGGACAAGGCGGCGGTCACGTCCTCCGAATACCCCGAGGACGTGCTGTGGGTGGACGGAGTGGGCGTCTACGGCCACTTCACCATGGACTCGCCCTCCGAGGACGTCGTGTCCTACCGGTACAACTTCCTCCGAGGCCCGTCCGGGACCGCCCGGCCGGACGAACCCGGCGGCTCCGTGACTCTCCCCTTCCTGCCGCTCACCTCGGGCCCCGACACTCTGACGGTGCGCGCAATAGACCGTGCCGGGCGCAGCAGCGGCGAGACCTCGTACCGCTTCTTCGTGAAGTCCGGCCGCGGGCCCGTCGCGCACTGGAAGCTCGGCGACCCGGCGGGTTCCACGACCGCGGCGGCCGAGACCGGTGCCGCGGCCGACGCCGGTAGCGGTGTGACTTACGGTGCACCGGCGCCCACGGGCACGGGCCTCGCCTCCACGGCCACCCTGGACGGCAGCGCTGACGGTTACCTGACCCCGGACGCCCCGGTCCTCGCCGATCCGCGGAAGACGTTCGCGGTGAGTACCTGGGCACGGCCCGCGCGGACCGACCGGACCATGACCGTCGTGAGTCAGGACGCGGGCGGGTCCTCGGGCTTCGCCCTCGGGCTGACCGCCGGCGACGCGGCGCCCGTCTGGTCGTTCACCGTCGGCGGGGCCCGAGTGTCGGGCGGCGCACCCGAGACCGGGGAGTGGGCCCACCTACTGGGCGTGTTCGACGCCGAGACGGGCAAGGCGCAGCTGTACGTCAACGGCGACCCGGTCGGTACGACGGCCGAGGCCGCACCCGGTGAAGCCGTCGGCGCCTTCCAGATCGGCCGCGCCCGCGACGGCGACTCCTACCGCGACCGCTGGCACGGCGAACTCGGTGGCATCAGGGTCCACGACCGGGTCGTCGTACCCGGCGAAGCAGCCGAACTGGCGCACCGCAAGCCGCGGGTACTCGGCCACTGGTCGCTGGAGAACGCGTCGGACGGCGCCAGTCCCGAGCAGGGCGGCGGTGCGCCGCTGAAGCTGGGCCCCGGAGCGACGATCCATCGTGGCCCGGACGGCTCCTGCCTCCCGGAGCTCGACCCCGACTGCCCCGTGGTGCCGTACGCGCTCGTCGGTGACGGCCATCTGGCGCTCGACGGCGAGGCGGGGCACGCGGCCACGGAGGGGCCCGTCGTCGACACGTCCGACAGCTTCTCCATCGGCGTGGTCGTACGCCTCGCGGACGCCGAGCCGACCCGTCCGATGACCGTGCTGTCCCAGGGTGGTGAGCACACGGACGCGTTCAGGGTTCGCTACGAGCCCTCCACGTACGCCTGGCAGCTGCTCATGCCCGACGCGGACGAGCCGGGCGCCACGGAGACCGTCGTGGCCCAGCTGGCGATGGCAGACGGCGGAGAGGGCGACGGGCACCGGATCGCGGTCGTCTACGACGACGCCACCGACAAGATCAAGCTCTACCTGGACGGCGCCCTCGACACCGGATCCACCGCCGACTTCGCGGGCGGCGTGCCCAGCTCCGGCCCGCTCCAGGTCGGCCGGGCCCAGGTCGGCGACGGCTGGGGCGAGTACCTCCACGGCGATGTCGACGAGGTGCACGCGTTCGCCGGCGCCCTGACCGGCAACGAGATCAACCAACTGGGCCGGGGCACCGAGCCCTGCCTCTGCTGACGGCTGTCGACTCGCATGGCTGTGGCCCCCGCCGGTCGACCGGCGGGGGCCACAGCCCGTTTGCCCGCCTCCATGCAGCGGTGGCTCAGTCGACCGCGCGGTCGTTCGTCGGCAAGTAGGTCACCATCAGCACCACTCCGCTCAACAGGAACACCCGGAGGGCGGCGTCGAGGCCGTTCCAGTCGCCGGACTGCCACATGACGAAGTACTCGCCGCCGATGGCGATGAAGCCGGCGCCGAAGAGGAGCAGCACCATCAGCAGGCCGAGGGTGCTGTAGCGGCGGGCGGTGTGGAGGGTGCGGTGGCCGAGGGCCCGGGCCCAGAAGCAGGTGGCCGCGACGAGGACCAGGGCCGCGACGGTCTCCCAGATGATGATGAGCACGTAGGCCGCGTCCTGGACGCCCTTCGACTCGATGGCCCGCCACATGAGGTCCTCGTCCTTGAACGTGGTGTCCATGGCGAAGACATGGCGGACGAACTGCTGGTTCGTACCGAAGTCGGTGATGTTGCTGAACGCCACGAGCGCCATGTAGAGGGCAACCGTGCCGACGAGCAGCGTCGAGGCCAGGGGGAGGAGGGAGGCGCGGGGGGTCCGGGTTTCAGCCATGGTCCCACTATGTGTGTGGGCATGGATCATCCCCCAGGTGATTTTCGGCGCGTTGGATCACAATGAGCGTCATCGATGGCGAAAAACCGAGGATGGCCGGAGGGGTACGCATGGGGCGCGCGCAACCGCCGATTCCGACGATGCAGGAGCTGATCCGGCGCCGTACCCGCCAGGGCTTCGTCGGCCGGAACGCCGAACGGGCCGCGTTTCGCGCCAACTTCGACCTGCCCATCGAGGACGAGCGGCGCCGCTTCCTCTTCCATGTGCACGGCAACGCCGGTATCGGAAAGACGTTCCTGGTACGGGAGTTGGAGCAGATCGCCCAGGAGCGCGGGGCCCTCACCGCGTACGTCGACGACGGCGTCGGCAGCGCGCCGGAGGCCATGGCCGTGATCGCGGACCGGTTCGCCCGGCAGGGGCGGCGGTTCAAGGAACTGGAACGGCTGCTCGCCGCCCACCGCGAGCGACGGTACGAGGTGGAACTCGCCGCCCTGGCTCTGTCCAGGCCGGAGGAAGAGGCAGGACAGCCGGGGCATCCAGGGACCACCGGAGTTGCTGGGACCACCGGAGCTGCTGGAGCCGTCGGAGCCGTCGGAGCCACCGGAGCCACCGGAGTCGCCGAGCCGTCGGCCGCGAGCATGGCCGCCGCGCGGGCGACCCTCGTCGCGCTCGGACTCGTGCCCGTGGTCGGCCCCTTCGCCGGCGCCGTCGACCCGGCCCAACTCGCCCGCCAAGCGGACCGGTTGCGGACGGGGTTCGGCTCGCGTGCGCGCGGCCAGGAGGACGCGGAGCTGCTGCTCGCCCCCGAACTCGTCCTCACCCCCGCGTTGTTGGAGGAGCTGGCCGGGGTCGCGGCCGAAGTGCCGTGGCTGGTCCTCTTCTTCGACACCTACGAGCGCACCGGCGCCTTCCTCGACCCGTGGCTGCACGACATCGTCTCCGGCGACCGCTACGGTCCCCTCCCCGGCAACCTCGTCCTCGTGACGGCGGGGCAACGGCCCTTCGACGCCGCCCGCTGGGGCGGCCTCACCGATTTCGTCCTCGACCTCCCCCTGCGGCCCTTCACGGAGGCCGAGTCCCGCGGCCTTCTCGCGGCCAAGGGCGTGCTCGCCGAGCCGGTCGTCGGCGAAGTCCTGCGGCTCACCGGCGGATTGCCCGTCCTCGTCTCCACCCTCGCCGAGGCCCGCCCCGCCGACCTCGACGACCTCGCCGACGCGGGCGACGCGAGCGCCACCGCCGTGGAGCGCTTCCTGCGGTGGGAGGGGGATCCGGTACGACGGGCCGCCGCGCTGACCTGCGCGCTGCCCCGGTGGCTGGACGCGGAGGTGTTCCGCGTGGCCGTGTCCGGCACGGGCCCCGGCACGGGCGCGGGCCCCGGCACGGGCGCGGACGCAGGCAGGGGTGCGGACCCGGGCACGGGCGCGGACGCAGGCAGCGGCGAGGCCCCCGACGCGCTGTTCGCCTGGCTGCGCGCCCTGCCGTTCGTGACCGATCGTGGGGACCGGGTGGTGTTCCACGACGTCGTACGGGCGCCGATGGCGCGGTTGCAGCGCCTGCGGTCGCCCCGGGGCTGGAGCGAGCGGCACCGGCGGCTGGCGGAGGCGTTCGCCGGGTGGCGGGCGGAGGCCGAGGTCGGCCTGGAGGGAGAGGCGCTGTGGGGAGGGGCGCGGTGGCGCGAGCTGCGGCTGGCCGAGGCGTACCACCGGCTGTGCGCGGGGGAGCGCGGGGCGCTCGCCGGGGTGCTGCGGGACGTGGTGGACGCGTGCGGCGAGGGCACGGCCGTGGCCCGGCGGTGGGCCGAGGCCCTGGCACAGGCGGGGCAGGACGCCGACGCCGAGGACGCGGGACGCTGGGGGCGGGACCTGCTGGG
>NZ_LRTR01000314.1 GCF_001550375.1 Streptomyces europaeiscabiei
GCGGACACCGGGGACTACGCCGCCGCCGTGGCCGACCTGGACCGGGCCGACGCGCTCGCCCCCGACGACACCACCACCCTCGTCCTGCGCGGCGACTACCACCGCCTCCTCGGCGACCCCGACGCGGCGGTCGCCGACCTGGACCGGGCGGTCGCCCTCGACCCCGTACGCCGCTCGACCTGGGCCTCGCGCGGTGCCGCCCGGCACGCGCAGGGCAGCCTCGACGAGGCCCTCGCCGACCTGGACCGCGCCCTGGAACTGGACGGGGAGTACGTCTGGGCCCTGGTGCGACGGGCGCGCGTACGGCGGTCCCGGGGCGAGCACGTGCGGCAGCTGGCCGACCTGCACCACGCCGTCGCCCTCGACCCGGACGCCCCCTGGGTCCGCTGCGAACGCGGCGACGCCCTGCGCGCCGCCGACCGCGACGAGGAGGCCCTCGCCGACTACGACCGGGCCATCGAACTCGACCCCCTGTACGCCTCCGCGTATGCCAGCCGGGGCGTCACCCGCTTCAGGCTGGGCCGCCACGACGAAGCCCTCACCGACCTCGACGCGGCGGTCGCCCTCCTTCCGGAGTACGCCTGGGCCCTGCGCCACCGAGCCGCCCTCCACCTCGAACTCGGTGACGCCGGACGAGCGTTGGCCGACGCGGGGCGGGCGCGGGCGCTGCGCCCCGGCGACCCGTTGATCGCGGACGTGTACGACCGGGCCGCGGAGGCGGCGGCGGCCCGGCCGGACCGCTCGGACCGTCCGGAGTGAAACGGTGTGAACGGACCGGCGACGGCTGTTGCGCCGGCGCACGGATTCTCCGAGAGTTGGGGTCCGGGTACGCCGCCTGTTCACAGCTGATCGTCGGGCGTCCGGACCGACCGAACCTTCCGAGCAGTTGCGCATTAAGAGATGTTTAGCGCTCTGTGAGACACCAGAATCGACCATTCCTGTTCGATTACAGTGCTGGACTGTCGAGCCGTACGGGCGTACGGATGTACGGACGTACTGACGTACGGGTCGGGCAAGGGCCGTGAGGAGGTCGGGGTGGGTGCGACAACCGGTGCCGTCTGGGGGCGGGTCGAGCAGCAGGACTTCCGCAGCCGGGTGCGCGGGACGCTGCTGGGCGCGGCCGTCGGTGACGCGCTGGGCGCGCCGGTCGACCAGCTCACCCTGTCGCAGATCGGTGAGGCGTACGGCCCGGAGTGGCTGACCGATCTGGCCTCCGCGTACGGCAGACGCGGCGCGATCACCGACCTCACCCAGCTCACCCTGTTCACCGTCGACGGCCTGATCCGCGCCCAGGTCCGCCGCGACACCGGCGTGTGGCACCCGCCGACCGATCTGCACCGGGCCTATCTGCGCTGGGCCGCGACCCAGCGGGACTGGGGCCCCGACGAACGCCGCAAGGACGACGGCTGGCTCGCCCGCGAGGAGTGGCTCTACGCCCGCCGTGACCCCTCCCTCATCTGCCTCCTCGGCTTCGCCGACGGGACCATGGGCACCCTCGACGCCCCCAAGAACCCCGGCGCGTCCGGCGCCGAGGCCGCCGCCCGCTCCGCCCCCTTCGGTCTCCTCGTCGGCTGGGAACCCCAGTTGGTCTTCCAACTGGCCGTCGAGTGCGCGGCGCAGACCCACGGCGCCCCCACCGCCTATCTGGCCGCCGGCTCCTACGCCGTCATCGTCCACGCCCTCGCGCGGGGCGAGGGTCTCGACGCCGCCGTCCAGAAGACCCTGGTCCTGCTGGCCGCACGCCCCGGCCACCAGCCCGTCTCCGACGCGCTGCAACAGGCTGTCACCGCCGTACGCCAGGGCCCGCCGTCCCCGGCCGTCGTCGAGCGGATCGCCGGTGACGGCGCGGCCGCGGGCCTGCTCGCCGTCGCCGTGTACTGCGCGCTGGTCGGCGAGGACATACGCCACGGCCTGTGCCTCGCCGTCAACCACGGGGGTCCCTCGGGAGCCGCAGGCGCCCTGACGGGCGGCCTCCTCGGCGCCCTCCACGGCGAGACCGCCCTGCCCCCCGCCTGGCTCGCGGAACTGGAGGGCCGCCCCACGATCCTCGTCCTCGCCGACGACTTCGCCCTCGAAATGACCCAGGGCCCCGCCCTGCACGCCCCGGGCGGCGCGGTACCGGGCTGGCTGACCCGGTATCCGCGGGCCTGAGGCCGCGGCCGGGGGCTGGACGCGGGGGCGTGGGCAGTCCGGCGAGCGACGCCGCGTCGTGGCCGGTCACGCGGTGGCCCGAGCCCGCTCGGGACGCCGTGACGTCCTGAAACCGGGGCGGGGTACCGTGCCGATCATGGCTGACTGGAACATACGCCCGGCCCTGGCGACGGACGTCGAACCCATCGCCGAGCTGCGCGCCGTGGTCATGCGCCCGGACCTCGAACGCCTCGGCCGTTACGACCCCCACCGCGTACGCCGACGCTTCCGCGACTCCTTCGACCCGGCCCACACCTGGATCATCGAGGTCGGCGGCGCCTTCGCCGGCTGCGTGGCCCTCCGCCCGACCGCCGAGGCCCACTGGCTGGAGCACTTCTACCTGGCCCCGCATCTCCAGGGCACCGGCATCGGCACGGCCGTACTCCACGACCTCCTCGCCCGTTGCGACCGCACCGCCGTACCGGTCCGCCTGAACGTCCTGCGGGGAAGCCCGGCCAGACGCCTCTACGAGCGCCACGGCTTCCGCCCGGAGACCGAGGACCCCGTGGACGTGTTCATGGTGCGTGAGCCCGTGTAGCGCGGCGGTCGGTCCCCGTCGCGGAGCACGTCGAGGACATGGGGCCAGGCGGTCGTGCCCAGGAGGGTGTCGGCTTCGAGGGTGCCGCCGTAGCGGAACCGGGCGGACGCCGGGGCGGGGCTCTCGCCGGGAAGGCGCGGGCGGTGACCGGCGTCGGGGCGGGCGATCAGCCGTACGTCGGCGCCCGCCGGGCGTCGGCGTTTCGCCAGTCGCTCGGCGGCGGGCAGGGACGGCCACATCGCGTCGTCGCCGCCCGCGACCAGCAGGAGATCGGCCCGGGCCCTGTCCACGGGGATCTCGGCCGCAGGGAGCAGTTCGGCGAACGTCCGCTCGCTGAGTTCGTACCACCCGCGTACGGCGACCGGGCCGCCGGCGCCCGACTCCGAGGGCGTCCAGGAATCGTCCAGCGGCACGAAGGGCAGGGCCCGGCCCCGCCAGGTCCAGGAGGACCGGTACGGGCGATGCGCCCCGTCCCGGCCCGGCCCCACGTTGCACCAGACCCGGGACGTGGGCGACAGCGCGACGACGGCGTCCACACGCGAATCGTGCACCGCCGTGAGCAGTGCCGCCTCGGCTCCCTTGGAGGAGCCCAGGATTCCGACGCGTGCCGCCCCGCGCGCCCGGAGGAGGTCGACGGCCGCGGTGAAGGTCTCCAGAGGAACCTCACAGATACCCGGCGGCTGTCCCGGCCCGCCGAACCAGCGGATCGCCAGGGCCGTCATGCCCTGCCGGGCGAGAAGCCGTGCCCTCTCCCGCTCGACGCGCCCACTGGAACCCGCCAGGACCAGAACTCCGGCACCGCTGCCACCCCTGGGAGCGGCCAGGACGCCTTCCCAGGGCTCGGTCACCTCGTGCTCGACGACCTCGACACCCATGCGCTCCCCTTCCCGCTCCGGCGCCCGCCCCACGTCCCCTGTCCCCCGAAATGGGTTTCGTGCCGTGCGCGGGGCGTCCTACGGTAGCCCGGTGACCACTCAGATGATCATCCTCAACGGCGGTTCCAGCGCGGGGAAGTCCGGGATCGTACGGTGTCTGCAGGCCGAACTGCCCGATCAGTGGCTCGCGTTCGGGGCCGATTCCCTCATCGACGCGATGCCCGCGCGGATGCAGACGTCGGAGGGCGGCATCGCGATCTCGGCCGACGGCGCGGTCGACATCGGGGCTGACTTCCGCGCACTGGAGCAGGCCTGGGCCCAGGGCGTCGTGGCCATGGTCCGCGCGGGCGCCCGCGTCATCATCGACGACGTCTTCCTCGGCGGAGCGGCCTCCCAGCAGCGCTGGCGGAAGCTTCTCGACGGCCCGCACGGCGTGGACGTGCTCTGGGTCGGAGTGCGCTGCGACAGCACCGTCGCCGCCGGCCGGGAGATCGCCCGGGGAGACCGCGTCCAGGGAATGGCCGAGGCGCAGGCGGACATCGTCCACGAGGGTGTGCACTACGACCTGGAGGTCGACACCACCCACACCGAATCCCTGACCTGCGCCCGCACGATCGCCGCGCACGTCGGCTGACCGAAGGCGGTCCACCCCCACTCCGCCCGACAACGATGAGGGCCGCTCCCGGATCACCTCCCGGGCACGGCCCTCACAGCGTCAAGACCTCACTGCGTCAGGGCCCCGCACACGATCCCCCGCATGCGGCGCCCTCAGACCCCGCTGGGGCTGGACGCGTCCTTCCCCTGGGCCGGTACGGCCGCAGCGGCGCCGGCCCCGCCCCTGCCGTCCCCGTCGCCGTCCGAGTTGATGATCTCGATGATCGCGAGCCGCTCGGGGGTGTCCTCCGGCTTGATGAAGCCGATGACGATGTAGAGCACCAGCGAGACGGCCAGCGGGATGGACACCTGGTACTGCAGGGGCACCCCGCCGTCGACGTTCCAGTGGATCGGGTAGTTCACCAGCCAGAAGGCGAACAGCCCGCACGCCCAGCTCGTGAGCGCCGCCGTCGGCCCCGACCGGCGGAACGGCCGCAGCAGACCCAGCATCATCGGGATGGCCATCGGGCCCATCAGCCCGGCGACCCACTTGATGACGACGGTGATGATGTCCTTGAAGGCGGGCGAGTTGACCTGCGTGGCCGCCGCCATCGACAGGCCCAGGAAGACGACCGTCGTGATCCGGGCGACCCGCAGCCCCTGGCCCTCGCTCCACGTCCGCGCCCGGCGCCAGATCACCGGCGCGCAGTCCCGGGTGAAGACGGCCGCGATGGCGTTCGCGTCGGACGAGCACATGGCCATCGTGTGGGAGAAGAACCCGACGATGACGAGGCCCAGCAGCCCGTGCGGCAGCAGCTGTTCGGTCATCAGGGCGTACGAGTCCGAGCCGTCGCCCTTCACCGACGTCACCAGCAGCGGCGACATCCACATCGGGAAGAACAGCACCAGCGGCCAGACCAGCCACAGGGCCGCCGACAGCCGGGCGGAGCGCTCGGCCTCGTACGGGGTCGCGGTGGCCATGTAGCGCTGGGCCTGGTTGAGCATGCCGCCGTTGTACTCGAAGAGCTTGATGAACAGGAAGGCGAGGAGGAAGACCGTGCCGTACGGGCCCACCAGCGGCTCGCCGTGGCCCTTCAGCTCCGGTCGGTCCCAGACGCCGAAGAAGCCGCCGTAGTCGCCGAGTTTGCCGACGACGGCGATGAACATCGCTATGCCCGCCAGAAGTTGGATGACGAACTGACCCAACTCCGTGAGCGCGTCCGCCCAGAGGCCGCCGATGGTGCAGTAGACGGCCGTGATCGAGCCGGTGATCAGGATGCCCTGGTTCAGGGAGATGCCCGTGAAGACCGACAGCAGGGTCGCGATCGCGGCCCACTTCGCGCCGACGTCCACGATCTTCAGCAGCATGCCCGACCAGGCCAACGCCTGCTGGGTGCCCAGGTTGTAACGGTTCTTCAGGTATTCGAGAGGGGACGCCACGTGCAGTCGCGAGCGCAGCCGGTTGATGCGCGGCGCGAACAGCTTCGAGCCGATGGCGATGCCGAGGGCGATGGGGAACGACCAGGTCACGAAGGACGTGACACCGTAGGTGTACGCGATGCCGGCGTACCCGGTGAACATCACCGCGCTGTAGCCCGACATGTGGTGCGAGATGCCGGAGAGCCACCAGGGCATCTTGCCGCCGGCGGTGAAGAAGTCGCTGACGTTGTCCACACGCTTGTGCGACCAGACGCCGATCGCGACCATCACACCGAAGTAGCCGATGAGCACGGCCCAGTCGAGACTGTTCATGGGCCCCCTTCCAGGGTCCGCCGCCAGGGTCAGGCATGTGAACTCTGGGTTCGGTGGCATGCCCACGGCAAGGAAGGGGAAGGTCAAGAGGGGGCAAAAAAGTTCCGAACGGTGACCTCAGTTCATATACATGAACGGCGGGTGGCCGAAAAAGATCACCCCCGCCTCTGGGCGAGGGTGACCGTGAGGGCGGTCAGCGCATCAGTTCACCGGCGTTGACGAGCAGCGACTGGCCGGTGATCGCCCGTGCGCGGTCGGAGGCCAGGAAGACCGCCGCGTCCGCGACGTCCCCGTCCGTGGCCAGCTCCGGCAGCGCCATCCGCTCGGTGAGGCGCGCCAGCACCTCCGCCTCGGGCACGCCCTCACCGTGCGCCGCGAACCGCACGTACGCCTCCACGGGCGGTCCCCACATCCAGCCCGGCAGCACGGTGTTGACCCGTATCCGGTGCGGCCCCAGCTCCCGCGCCAGCGAGTACATCGCGCTCGTCAGCGCGCCCTTGGACGCCGCGTACGCCGCCTGCCGCACCTGTGAGGGCGCGGCCACCGCCGACTGTGTGCCGATGATGACGACCGACCCGCCGCCCGCCGCCTTCAGGGCGGGCAGACAGGCCCGGGTCATCCGCAGGGTGCCCAGCAGGTTCACGTCGAGGACCGCCTGCCAGGTGGTGAAGTCGGCGTCCTCCAGGCCCCCGAAGTAGCTGTCCCAGGCCGCCACGTGGACCACTGCGTGCACGCCCCCGAACCGCTCCCGCGCGAGCGCCGCGAGCGCCGTGCACTGCGCCTCGTCGGTGATGTCGGTCGCCCGGTACGCCGTGTGCGCGCCGTCCGGGTCCACGTCCGCCGCGGCCTTGGCGAGATTCGCCTCCGTGCGCGCCCCCAGCACGGCGTTCCCGCCGTCCCGTACGACCGCCGCCGCGACCCGCTGACCCAGCCCGGCCCCGACCCCCGAGACGACGACCGTCTTTCCCGCGAGCAGTGGCATCGGAGACCTCCCGGCTCTGGCGCATTATCTGACGGAGCGTCAGAGTATGGGCGACCGCAGGAGGACGGAAGGGGAAGCGCATGAGCGAGGCCAAGCGCACGAGTGAGGACACCCGCAGCGCCACCTACGCCGAACTGGCCGCCGTCGGCCCGTACGGCGTCCGGCCCGGCCACGCCCTGATCACCATGGTCGAGCCGCACCCGGGCCACGAGTACGCGTACAACCGCTGGTACGAGGACGACCACTACTACGCGGGCGCGATGGCCATGCCCTGGATGTTCTCCGGCCGCCGCTGGGTGGCCACCCGCGATCTCCAACTCCTGCGTACGCCGGAGAAGTCGGAGATCGCCCAGCCGGTCACGGCCGGCTGCTACCTCTCCACGTACTGGATCACCGACGGCCGCTACGACGACCACATGAGGTGGACGGTCGCCATCAACAAGCGACTGAACCGCGACGCACGCGTCTACCAGGACCGTACGCACGTCTTCACGGCCTTCCAGGACCACGAGGCGACCGTCTACCGCGACGGAGCCGCCGGGCCCCGCGACTTCCACGCCCTCGACCACCCGTACGCGGGGCTCGTGCTCCAGGTGATCGACGCCGAAGGGCCCGAGGAGCGGGCCGGGTTGCTGGAGTGGCTGCGGGCCCGGCATCTGCCCAAGCGGCTCGCCGGGTCGCCGGCCGCGCTGGTCACCGTCTTCCGGCCCACCCCGCTGCCCCTGGACCGGATGTCGTACGTCAAGCAGGTCGAGGGCGTCGACACCCGCCTCACGCTTCTGTGGTTCCTGGAGGCCGACCCGCGCGACTGCTGGGAGGAGTACTTCGGCGGACTGGGCGAGGCGGTCGCCGATTCGGGCCTGGGGAGGCTGGAGTTGCTGGCGCCGTTCGTTCCCACGGTGCCGGGGACGGACAGGTACGTGGACCGGCTGCGGTGATCCCGAGGCGCCCCGGAGGCGATCCCGCTGTGCCCCTGTGGCGCCCCTCGTGCCCCCTTGTGCCCTCGGTGAGGTGAGGGCAAGGCCGAGCCCCCTCGGCCAGGACGGCGGGCCGGTCGAGAGGGCTCTGTCAGTGGGTGTATGTGAAGTTGGGATGATGGGGATGGTGTTGGTCGTGGTGAACCATGGTCACGCGAGGTCGAAGGCTCCCCGGCCGACCTCGGCCACGAAGGCGCTCCACGAGTCGGCGGGGAACGCCAGCGTCGGACCGTCGGAAACCTTGGAGTCACGCACGGACAGGGCTGAGACGACGGGGGACTTGACCTCGACGCACGCGCCGTTCCCCGTGGAGTAGGACGACTTGATCCACGTGTCCTGGGCGCCTTGCTGAATTGCCATTTCTGCTCCGCTTGCCGGTTGGTCGTTGAGTTGCTGTCGCCGAGCCGTGGAATGGTGCTGTCCCGTTGCCGGAAGCCACGGTTCGGTTTGCGCCAAGGTCGTTGATTTCCTTGGCGTGATCGACGCTACTCGCCAACATCCGCTGACGAAGCGACTATTCACTCGGGTGGGTGGCATATTCCATGGGGGTCTTCCCATCGAGTGTGTCGAGGGTGTATCTTCCGGCCCCTTCAGCCCCACCAGGGCTTGGAGCGAGCGTTCAGTGGGGGCGGAGTTGCGCGTAGTCCTTCGCGATGTCCGCGATGAACTGGCGTGACTGTTCCACATTCAGGGCCTGCGCCCTCAAGTGCTCGTACATGACGCTGTACTTCTGCACGTCGGCGGGTTTCTCCAGGTAGAGGTCGCTGGTGACGCCCTCGATGTATACGACACTGGAATCCGACGCGTCCGGGAATTCCAGAATCGCGTACTGCCCGTTCAAGCCGGGATGCGCGCCCATGTCGAAGGGGATCACCTGCACGGTGACGTGCGGGAGTTGGGACTGCTCGACCAGGTGCTCCAGCTGCTCGCGCATGAGGGAGCGATTGCCCACGACACGGCGCAGCGCTGACTCGTCGAGGACCGTCCACAGCCGCAGGGGAGCCTCCGGCGCGGAGATACGTTCCTGTCGCCTCAGTCGCACCTGGACCCGCTTGTCGATGTCGCCGGGCGTCGTCTCGGGCAGCGCGCCCGCGATGAGTGCCTCGGCGTACGGGCGGGTCTGCAGCAGCCCGGGGACGACCTGGGGGTCGTAGACGCGCAGGCTGGCCGCGTCGGTCTCCAGGCCGATGTAGACGCTGTACGGGACATCGCCGAAGGCGTGCCACCAGCCCTGCTGGCGGGAGTCCTTGGCCATTTGCATCAGCGAGTCGACGACCCGCTGGTCCTCGACCTCGTAGACCCCGCAGAGGTCGCGGACGTCGCGCTGGCTGATGCTGCGGCGGCCGTTCTCCAGGCGGCTGATCTTCGACTGGGAGACCAGCAGTCGCTCGGCGACCTCCTCGGCGGTCATGCCCTTGAGCTCACGGAGCCGACGCAGCTCCTGGCCCAACCGGCGTCGCCTGACGGTGGGATTGACATCGGACGCCACGGGACGTGCACCTCCGGCTGCGTGCCTCTACTTTGTGTATCTGCTGTTGAGCAGATTGCCACCAAGGTGCTTGGTACCGCTGGAAAACAGCGGATATGCGCTGCGCACGCGCCCTTTACGCCGGTGTTTTTCCGCCGCGGAGGGATCTCCGCCGGATGACGCACAGGTGGCTCACGAGAAGTCGCAGCCGCGAGGTGGCTGACGAGAGGTCGCAGCCGCGAGGTACCGGCCGACAGCCGGCCGGACGTACCCGGACGCACGCGGACATGCGGTTGCGCGGGGCGTGTGCGGCCGTATGTACGGCCGCACACGCCCCGCGCGAACTGCGGCTCCCGAACCGGGTCCTGGGGTCATTCCGTTGGTTCGGCGCCTGCGGTGCAAGCAGTGCAAGTCGTGCGTCACGAGGCGTCGTGAAGCGGGTGTCGCGCGTGCTGCACAGGGTGCGGTGGGGGCGGGACCCGCGGCTCCGGGGTCCGGCTCCCACGCGCACCGGCGGTGCCTCAGCGCGTGCTTCGGATGCTTCGCGTGCTTCTCAGTGCGCCACTACGCGGGCCATCGAGCCGCGGCGTGGCTGCATCGGAACGCCGCGCGCGGGTTCCGGTGCGGGTGGCCTGGCGCCGGGGGCGGCCTGACGGCCGGTCGGTGCCGGGCTGCGGCGTGGCTGTGCGGCCACGCCGTTCTGCACGTCCATGACGGCGTGGGCCACCAGGCCGCCCATGGGGTCGTGCCGGATCAGGTCCCGCAGCCGGGAGCGGGACGAGCGTCCCTCGTTCCCCGGATACAGGTGCTTGCCGAGGCCGACCGCGTGCGCCAGGGCGGCGAGCGCCGCGGTCCGCGGGTCCGGCGGGACGCCGGTGCGGATCGCGGAGTCCAGCCGGGTTCGGATCTCCCGGCTGATCTCGGTCTGACTCGACTGATAGCGAGTCGTCGGCAGCACTCCGCACATCTGGCCCGCCACGGCATGCACCATGCCGCACCGCTCCAGATGCGAGAGGTAGGTCTGGCGGAGCCCGAGACGCGGCCCGCCTATCCAGTGGACCGCCCGTACGGGAGCGCCACGCCTTCGCAGCAACTCCAACGCGCAATCCAGAGTCGGATCTCCAGTCGGCCGTGGGGACACCACGGCGATACGATCCCCGTCCGGGGCTATCCGTCCGGCCAGCGCCAGCTCCACTAGCTGCGCTCCGGCCAGACCAAGGTCGAGCGACTGCGGCTGTGCGGTGGTACCCGTGGTCGGGTCCAACGCCAGCAGTAGAAGCTCTTCCGGAATCGTTCTGCGGCTCCTGCCCATCCATGCCTCCCCGCGTGGATGAATGACAGGGTGACCCCTCTCACATTCATCTGTCGAGAGTGCGTGACCGAAATGTAGTGGAACCGCTAGGTATGTCGTTCTCGTCTACCGCAGGGGTTAAGCCCGCACACAGGACACTGGTACATGGTTCGGACACCGGCGCGGCGCGGTGGTGGCTGGGGTGACTAGTGTCCGGGCGGCGGGTTTCACGGTTCGGTTGGGCGCGCGTTCCTGAGACGGGAGGCGCGCGGGAGGAGGCATCGGTGGCGGGCACGTCCCCCGACAGGTCGAAGCGGTACGAGTCGTCGACGGAGTCGACACCGGGGAGCGAGCCACCGATTCCGGCCCCCGGCCCGGCGAGGCCGGCCCCGGACCCTCGTCTGTCGTTGTCCCGGGACTCCACCCCGAAGGTCGACCAGGCGACAGCGGTCTTCTCCCGCCGAGCACTGCTGGAGGCGGCGGAGGCGGAGGGCCTGAAGCTGGACGACGCCCAGAGGGGCGCGGCGACGGACACGGACGCGGACGCGGCCATGGACGCGGCTGAGCCTGCGGGGCGGGAGACCGCCGGGTCGCAGACGGACGAGCCGGAGACGGGGACGGACGAGCCGGAGACCGGCCGGACCGGCGGGGCGGGCTCCGGCGGCTCGGACGAGGCCGGTCCGGACGCCGGGCGCCCGGACGACGTCGACTCGGGTGACGGTGAGGCGGACGCCGAGGGCTCGGACGCCGGTTCGCGCGACGCCGGATCGGCTGCCGGGGGCCCAGGCGCCGATTCGGGCGATGCCGGGGCGGACGTCGGCTCCGGCGACGGTGAGGACCCGGACGGGGCCGCGAAGGGCCCGGACGGCTCCACGGAGGCGCTGCCCGACGCCGGCGGGGCCGAGGAGGGCCAGGACGCGGACGGGGCCCAGGAGGGCCAGGACGCGGCCTCCGGCAGGGAGCCGGCGGCCGGGGCTGACGGCGAGGACGGCGAGGG
>NZ_LRTR01000315.1 GCF_001550375.1 Streptomyces europaeiscabiei
CACGCCGCACGCCCCGCGCCCCGCGTCCGCGCCTCACGCCTCGGAGACGCCCGCCGCCCGAGCCAGCCGCGAGCTCAACTCCCGTACGTACCCGACCAGTTCCGGCGGCTCGTGCACCGTGAAGTCGCAGTCGACCATGGCGAGCCGTACGGCCAGCCACTCCACGGAGTCGCCGACGGAGGCCCGCAGCCGGCAGCTGTGCTCGTCGACGGGTTCGGGCGTACCGAACCAGCGGGGGAGCCGGGCCGCGATGAACTCGGCGGGCGCGGCGAAGGTGACGTCGCACGCGTAGGTCTCCTGCCGCCCGTACATCGACTGCCGCAGATATTCCTCCGCGCTCCCCGTCGGCAGCTCGCGCGGCGAGTACCGGGCGCCCGTGGCGAAGGGTTCCTCGACCCGGTCGACCCGGAAGGTGCGCCAGTCGGCGCGATCGAGGTCGTACGCGACGAGATACCAGCGGCGGCCGGTCGAGACGAGCCGGTACGGCTCGCAGTGGCGCCGTGAGTCCGTGCCGTCGCCGGAACGGTAGGCGAAGCGCAGCCGCTCCCGACCCGCCACCGCCGAGGCCATCACGGTCAACGTCTCGGGCGCGACGGTCGCCCCGTCGCCGCTGGTCAGGGGAGTGGTGGCGGCCTGCAGCGTGGAGACCCGGTGACGCAACCGCGACGGCAGCACCTGTTCGAGCTTGGCGAGCGCCCGCACGGAGGCCTCGTCCACTCCCTCCACCGCGTGCCCGGCACCGGCCCGCAACCCCACCGCGATCGCCACCGCCTCCTCGTCGTCCAGCACGAGCGGGGGCATCGCCTTCCCCGCCACCAGCCGGTACCCGCCCTCGGCCCCCATGGTCGCCTGTACCGGATATCCCAGCTCCCGCAGCCGGTCGATGTCCCGCCGGACCGTACGACGCGACACCCCGAGCCGCCCGGCGAGTTCCCCACCGGGCCACTCACGGGGCGTCTGGAGGAGGGAGAGGAGTTGGAGGAGCCGGCCGGGGGTGTCGGTGGTCATGAGAGCCCCTCTCCGGCCGATGGTTTCCCTGTTGTCGTCATGACCCGAGCATGCCGGAGAAGTAGGACACTATCTGACCTACTGGGCCTCTACATTCAACGCATGACCTCGACAACGAGCGCCCTTCAGGGGCGCGGGGCTGTTACATCTGCGACTCCGTCGCGTGGGCACGACCAGCCACGGACGACCGTCAGTGACCCGACGACAGAAGCCCGAACGGCGCTCGACGCGTCCCCCGGCGGAGCCGACCGGCGCCGCTGGGTAGCCCTCGCCATCGTCATGACGGCCGCCTTCATGGACCTGGTCGACGTCACCATCGTCAACATCGCGATCCCCTCCATCCAGCGAAGCGAAGCCGCCACGTTCAGCCAGATCCAGTGGATCACCGCCGGCTACGCCCTTGCCTTCGCCGCAGGTCTCGTCACCGGTGGCCGCCTCGGCGACATCCACGGCCGCAGGCGGATCTTCCTCCTCGGCATCGGCGGTTTCACGCTCGCCTCCGCGCTGTGCGGCCTCGCCGCGAACCCGGAGATGCTGGTGGCGGCGAGGATCGCGCAGGGCGCGACCGCCGCGCTGATGGTGCCGCAGGTGCTGTCGATCGTGCACGCGACCTTCCCGGCGCACGAACGAGGCAAGGTGTTCGGCCTGTTCGGGGCGATCGTGGGTCTCGGCGCGGTCTCCGGACCGCTGCTCGGCGCCCTGCTCATCGAGTGGAACCCGCTCGGCCTCGAATGGCGGGCGATCTTCCTGATCAACCTGCCGGTCGGTGTCGCGGGCCTGATCCTGGGCCGCCGTTTCATCACTGAGTCCAAGGCCCCGCAGGCGCTGAAGCTGGACCTCGTCGGCGTCGCCCTCGTCACCGCCGGCCTGCTGATGCTGCTCTACCCGCTCACCCGGGGCCGGGAGCTGGACTGGCCGCTGTGGGGGTACGTCTCGATGGCCGGCTCGCTGGCCGTGTTCGTGGCGCTGGTGGCGTACGAGCGGCGCAAGACCGCGCGTGACGGGTCCCCGCTCATCGAACTGTCGCTGTTCAGGGTGAAGAGCTTCGCCGCGGGCATCGCCGTACAGACCGTCTTCGGCGTCGCCCTCGGTGTCTTCTTCCTCGTCTGGACGCTCTATCTCCAGACCGGCCTCGGCTGGAGCGTCCTGCGGGCCGGCCTCACCGGCATCCCGTTCTCCCTCGCCGTGTCGGTCGCGGCCGGGGTCTCGGTCCAGAAGCTCGTCCCGCGCTTCGGCCGCAAGGTCCTCCAGGCGGGCGCGCTGCTGATGGCGGCCGGGGTGCTGCTGTACCTGGCGGAGTCCGAACGGTACGGCCTCGCCATCACCCCCTGGCAGATGGCGCTCCCGCTGGTCGTGATGGGTGCGGGCATGGGTCTCATCGTCGCTCCGCTGACCGACGCGATCCTCTCCGGAGTGCCGCGAGAGCACGCCGGGTCCGCGTCCGGGCTGATCAGCACGGTCCAGCAGATGGGCAACGCGCTGGGCCTCGGCCTGGTCGCCGTCGTCTTCTTCGGCGTCATGGACGACCACCTCGCCCCGGCCGAGATCGGCCCCGCCTTCGTCGACTCCTTCGAGTACGCGCTCGGCTGGGTGGCCGCGGTCCTGGTCGCCATCTTCCTGCTGATGTTCGCCCTGCCGGGGCGAGCCGCCCCGGAGACCGGTGAGCCGGCGTCCGTTGAGCCCGACGAGCCGGTGTACGCGGAATCCGACGAGCCGGTGTACGCGGGGGCCGGTGAGCCGGCGTCGGCACGGGCCGGTGAGCCGGTGCGCTGACCGGCGGTGAACCGGCGCGCCGACGGCGGCGAGAGGGGGCCCGGCACTGGGAGGCGCCGGGCCCCTCTCGCCGTACGCCCGATCATGTCCGTCCATGTCTGAGTCACGCCCGAACCTGTTTACTTTTTGGAAATCCGGGCGTAGCCTCCGAGCGAAACCACAGAATCGGGCATGGGTCGGAGGGGAACGGGCATGTACGCACCGGAGCGGCAGCAGGAGATCCTCCGGCTCGCGCGTGACGGCGGCCGGGTGGACGTCGTGTCGCTGGCGGAGGAGTTCCAGGTCACGGCGGAGACGATCCGCCGGGATCTGAAGGCCCTCGACCGCGCCGGCCTCGTCCAGCGGGTGCACGGCGGCGCGATCCCCGCCGGCCGCCTGGACTTCGAGCCCGACCTCGCCGAGCGCGAGGGCACCGCGGCCGACGAGAAGGACCGCATCGCGCAGGCCGCCCTCGCCGAACTGCCGAGCGACGGCACGGTCGTCCTCGACGCCGGTACGACGATCGCGCGCCTCGCCGCCGTCATCCCGCTGGAGGCCGCGCTCACCGCGGTCACGCACAGCCTGCCGATCGCGGCCCGCCTCGCCGACCACCCGGGCATCCAGCTCCACCTGGTCGGCGGCCGTGTCCGCCACCGCACGCGCGCCGCCGTGGACGCCTGGGCGCTCAGGGCCTACGGCGAGATCCGCGCCGACGTCCTCTTCGTGGCGGCCAACGGCTTCTCCGTCGACCATGGTCTGACCACCCCCGACCTCGCCGAGGCCGCCGTGAAGCGGGCGGCGGTGGCCGCCGCCCGGCGCGTGGTGCTGCTCGCCGACTCCTCCAAGCACGGCCAGGAGCACTTCGCCCGCTTCGGCGACCTGAGCGACGTGGACCTGCTGATCACCGACGGCGGACTGAGTCTCGAAGACGCCCTCGCCATCGAACGCAAGGGCACCGAAGTGCTGCGCGTCCCGGGCACCGCACCCGTCAACGGCTCCGCCGCGGCCCGGTCCAACGGCCGGAAAGACCGCTCATGATCCTCACCGTCACCCCGAACCCGTCCCTCGACCGCACCTACGAGGTCCCCTCCCTCGACCGCGGTGAGGTCATCCGGGCCACCGGCGAGCGCATGGACCCGGGCGGCAAGGGCGTCAACGTATCCCGGGCGGTCGCCGCGGCCGGCCGACGCACCGTGGCCGTACTGCCGCTCGGCGGAGCGCCGGGCGCGCTGGTCGCGGACCTCCTCGACGCGCAGGGCATCGAGGTCGCGCGGGTGCCGGTGGCCGGGGCGACCCGCTCCAACATCGCCCTCGCCGAGGCCGACGGCGTCCTGACGAAGATCAACGCGCCCGGCCCCGAACTGACGGCCACCGAGCAGGAACTCCTCCTGGAGACCGTCCGCGCCCAGTCCGCCGACGCCTCCTGGATCGCCTGCTGCGGCAGCCTCCCGCGCGGCCTCGCCCCGTCCTGGTACGCCGAACTCGTCGCCCGCGCGCACGCCGTCGGCGTCCGTATCGCCCTGGACACCTCCGGCCCGGCCCTGCTCGCCGCGCTCCGCGAACGCCCGGACGTCGTCAAGCCCAACGCCGAGGAACTCGCCGAGGCCGTGGGCCGCCCCCTCGCCACCGTCGGCGACGCCCTCAAGGCCGCGGAAGAGCTCCGCGAGATGGGCGCCGACGCGGTGCTGGCCAGCCTCGGCGCCGACGGGCAGCTCCTCGTCGACGCCTCGGGCGCCTGGTTCGGCACCGCCCGCGTCGACGCCGTCCGCAGCAACGTCGGCGCCGGCGACTCCTCGCTCGCCGGCTTCCTCATCGCCGGCGGCCACGGCCCCGAAGCCCTCGCCTCCGCCGTCGCCCACGGCGCCGCCGCCGTCCAACTCCCGGGAAGCGTCATGCCGACCCCGTCCGACCTGGACCCGGCCGCGGTCACGGTGACGGCGGAGATACCGGCGGACCGGGTTCTGAGGGAGCCGGTGTCATGAGGGAGCCGGTGTCATGAGGGGAAGACCGCGAACGAACCTTCGTTCTTCCTTACCCGCCGTCCCGCACCCGTCCTTCCCCCGGTCGGCCCCTGCGGCCCCCGCCCCCCACACTTCCGTCCCCACCCCCGCCCACCACATTCCCCGGGCGATACGCGTGCGAAGGAGCCCGCGATGAGCGAGATGATCACCGCGGACCTGGTCGACCTCGACCTGTCCGCCGATACGAAGGAAGCGGCGGCGCGTGCCCTCGCCGAGCGCATGGTGGCGAAGGGCCGGGTCACCGACCTGGCCGGCTTCCTCGCCGACGTGGCCGCCCGCGAGGCGCAGATGCCGACCGGCCTCGACGGCGGCATCGGCATCCCGCACTGCCGCAGCGAGCACGTCACCGAGCCGACCCTCGCCTTCGGCCGCAGCGCGGCCGGCGTCGACTTCGGCGCGCCCGACGGTCCCGCCGACCTGATCTTCCTGATCGCCGCCCCGGCGGGCGCGGACGACGCCCACCTCACGATCCTGTCCTCCCTCGCCCGCCAGTTGATGAACACCGAGTTCACGGACGCGCTCCGCGGCGTGGACGACGCGGCCCGCGCCGCCGCGCTCATCCGGGGCGACGAGACGGCACAGCCCACCGAGACCCCCTCGGGCACCGAAGACTCCGCGGCGGCGTCGGGCGGAACGGCCTCCCCCGACGCCGCCGCGGTCAGCACGACCCCGGCACCGACCCCGGTGTCGACTCCGGCACCGACCTCGGCGTCGACCGCCCCCGAAGAGGCCGCCCCCGCCGCGGCCAGCCCCTTCCGTATCGTCGCCGTCACCTCCTGCCCCACCGGCATCGCGCACACCTACATGGCCGCCGAGTCGCTGGAGAACGCGGGCCGGGACGCCGGTGACGTCGAGATCGTCGTCGAGACGCAGGGCTCGGCCGGCTTCTCCCGCCTCGACCCGGCGGTCATCGCCGCCGCCGACGGCGTGATCTTCGCCCACGACGTGCCCGTACGGGAGAAGGACCGGTTCGCCGGCAAGCCCACCGTCGACGTCGGCGTGAAGGCGGGCATCAGCCGCCCCGCCGCACTGATCGCCGAGGTCCGCGGCAAGGCCGAGCGCGGCGAGGTCACGGCCGCCGCCCGCCCCGGCACCCGCGTCGACCGGGCGGGCGAGCCCGGCGAGGGCTACGGCACCAAGCTGCGCAAGTGGCTGATGTCCGGCGTGAGTTACATGGTCCCGTTCGTCGCTGCGGGCGGCCTGCTGATCGCCCTCGGCTTCGCGATCGGCGGCTGGGAGATCAACCAGGCCAAGCCGGTCACCGAGCACTTCGACTGGCTCCAGGTCGACAGCTGGGCGGCCCTGCTGTTCCAGATCGGTGCCGTCGCCTTCGGCTTCCTGATCCCCGTCCTCGCCGGCTACATCGCGTACGGCATGGCGGACCGGCCGGGTCTCGTCCCCGGCTTCGTCGGCGGCATGATCGCCGCCAACATCAACGCCGGCTTCCTCGGTGGCCTGGCCGCCGGTCTGATCGCCGGCGGGGTCGTCCTCGGCATCCAGCGGATCAAGATCCCGCCGGTGATGCGCGGCATCATGCCGGTGGTGGTGATCCCCCTCATCTCGTCGATGATCGTCGGCTTCCTGATGCTGGTGGTGATCGGCAAGCCCATCGCCGAGGCCCAGAAGGGCATGACGGACTGGCTGAGCGGCCTCTCCGGCAGCAACGCGATCCTGCTCGGCGTCCTCCTCGGCCTGATGATGTGCTTCGACCTGGGCGGCCCCGTCAACAAGGTCGCGTACGCCTTCGCCACCGCCGGTATCGCCGTCCAGGACCCCAGCGACTCCGCGATGAAGATCATGGCGGCGGTCATGGCGGCCGGCATGGTCCCGCCGCTGGGCATGGCCCTCGCGACCACGATCCGCAAGAAGCTGTTCACCACCGCCGAGCGCGAGAACGGCAAGGCGGCCTGGGTGCTCGGTGCCTCGTTCATCTCCGAGGGCGCGATCCCGTTCGCGGCGGCCGACCCGCTGCGCGTGATCCCGGCCTCCATGGCGGGCGGCGCGGTCACCGGTGCACTGGCCATGGCCTTCGGCTCGACGCTGCGCGCCCCGCACGGCGGCATCTGGGTCACCCCGCTGATCGGCAAGCCGTTCCTCTACCTGCTGGCCGTCGCGGTCGGTACGGCGGTCACGGCCGGCCTGGTCATCCTCCTGAAGGGCATGCGCAAGGCCCCGGCGGGCACGACGCCCGAGTCCGCTCCCGCGGCCGCCGACGCGCAGACGAAGGAGCCGGTCGCGGCCTGAACCCGTGACGACCCGTGACGACCCGTGACGACCCGTGACGACCCGTGACGTGCGTACGGCCGCGGCCCCCTCCCACGCGGAGAGGGCCGCGGCCGTACGCGTTTCCCGGCCGGGGAGGGCCGCGGTTGTGCGCGTTGTCCGGCGGGAGGAGGCCGGGGCCGGACCGAGGTGAGCGAGACGCGCCGTGCGTCCCTTTGGAAGTCTTTACACCCAGTGTGACGTGTAAGCCGTACCTGCGAGATACATCACGGTCCGGGCCCAAAGTCCCATCGGGTGGTGTCTACTGGACGGCATGCCTGAGCACGTGTCGATCCTCCACCCGTTGGGCGTGGCCGCCCTCGCCCTCGCGGCGGTCGTCTGGGTCGCCGTGCTCGTCCGCGTCCTGCGCCGTGACCACGAGGTCCACCGCGGCCGCTTCGCCGACCGGGCCCGCCGGCGCGGGCAGCGCCTGCGGGGCCTGCCCCATCAGCTCCGCAGGGGCCCGCACGTGGAGCACGTGGAGCTGACCCCGGCGGAGCAGGACGCCTTCGCGTTCCTGGCCCGACAGTTCAGCGACGACCGCATGGCCTGAGCCCCTGCGCCCACAGGTTCGAGGGGGTCTAGCCGAGGGTCCCCGCCCGCCGCTCCATCGCGTCCCGGGCCGCCTCCTCCGACGCGTACACCTCGCACATGTGGCGCCCGTCCGGCGTGGCCGTGTGTTCGACCTCCCAGAGGGAGATCTCCTGCCCGTCCGCGAGCAGGAACGCGTGTTCGTAGAGCGAGAAGCTCAAGCCCGGCCGACCACGCCGCGCGGGACGGTGCGGGCGGCCGAAGGCCTGGGTGATCTCGTGCGCGAACGCGGTCCGCAGCAGCAGCGTGGCCAGCTCGTCCCCGGGCGGGTCCGGGTTCTCCGCGCGCCGCAGCAGCCGACGGGCGTGGTCCGCCGAGTCGTCCGGCACGTAGTCGTGGCGGGGCTCGGGGAACGCCGCCAGTTCCATCATGGTGGGCAGCTCGAAGTCGGGGGCGTCCGGCGGCAGCGGCAGGCGCGCGGTGGCGGCCCGCAGCTCCTCCTCGTCCGTGTACACCTCGTGCTGGGTGTCGCTGCCGGGCACCGTGTTGTGCACCAGCTCCCACAGGGTGACGGCCGAACCGTCGGCGAGCAGCCAGGTGTGCCGGTACGTCGCCCGGTGCAGCCCCGAACTGTAGTGCGCGGAGTGCAGCGAGCTGTCGTGCGCGAGAACGCAGTCGAGCTGTCGTATCGTCTCGTCGGGCAGTTCGAAGGAGTTCAGGGCGCGGCCGAGGAGCCGCGCGAGGTGCTCCTCAGGAGACTCGGGCGACTCGGGTGGCTCGTACGCTGCCGTCTCGTACGGAACGCTCAAGGTTTCTCCCGGCGTTGCTGCATGTCACCTTGTGGGTGCATACCGTAGCCCCTCGGTCGGACATCATGTCCGGGAACCGAGAAAACGTACGTGGATAGAACGCCGGAGCCGCGCGGTTCGTTCCCGCGCGGCCCGAAGAACTCCCAGAACAGAGGGGTCAGATGGCGTCTCCCGCCGTCCACTCGCTCCACGACATGTTCCAGCCGTTGAGGCCGTTGTCCGGCGAGACCGTCTTGTCGGGGGAGTTCTTGACGATCACCACGTCGCCGATCAGCGAGTTGTCGAAGAACCACTTGCCGACCGTGTCGCCGTTCGCCCCCTGGGCGTCCGCGAGGCCGACGCAGCCGTGGCTGGTGCCCTGCCGACCGAAGGGCGGGTTGGACCTGTTGTACCAGTAGTTGCCGTGGATGAAGGTGCCCGATGTCGTCAGCCGCATCGCGTTCGGCACGTCCGCGATGTCGTACTCACCGCCGAAGCCCACCGTCGACCCGTTCATCCGCGTCTGCCGGAACTTCTCCGAGATCACCATCTGGCCGTTGTACGTCGGGTTCTCGGCGGCGCCCGCCGAGATCGGCACGGTCTTGAGCGTCTTACCGTCCCGTTCGACCGTCATGGTCTGCGTGTTCACGTCGACCGTGGAGACCTGCGAGCGCCCGACCGTGAAGGTGACCGTCTTGTCCTGCACGCCGTAGAGGCCGTTCGCGCCCTCCACGCCGTCCAGGTCCAGCTTCATCGTGACCTTGGAGCCGGCCTTCCAGTACTCCTCGGGCCGGAAGTCGAGACGCTGCGCCCCGAACCAGTGCCCGACCACCTCCTGCCCGCTGCTCGACGTCACCTTGATGTGCGACTGCACGGCCTTCTTGTCCGTGATCGCCTTGTCGAAGGTGAACGACACCGGCATCCCGACCCCGACCGTGGTGCCGTTGTCCGGTGTGTACGTGCCGATGAAGCTGTTGGCCGTCGACACGGTCGTGAAGATGGAGTTGGCGGCCGACGTCTTCCCGGCGGCGCTCTTCGCGGTCGCGGAGATCCGGTACTTCGTGCCGCGCTCCAACTGCTCCTTCGGCTTCCAGGACCGCCGGTCCGCCGCTATCTCGCCCGCCACCACCGCGCCGCCCTCGGCGGCGGTCATCTCCACCTCGGTCAGCTTGCCGCCGCTGACCTTCACGCCGGTCGCGTTGATGGAAGCGCCCGTCGAACCGTCCTTCGCCGAGATCGTGATCCGCGCCGCCCCGTCGGCGTCCCCGGCCGAAGTCCCCTTGCCGTCACTCTTGTTGTCGGCCTGGGCGTCCCCGCCACAGCCGGTCAGGGTCAGCGCACCGACCACCAGCACGGCACAGGTCCCCAGTGCCCGCCGTACAGCAATCTTCGGCCTCGTCACGATCTGCTCCAGCTTCTTCGCGTCTACGGTGATCCACGTGATCCGCTCCGGTTACGTGAAGAAGGAGCGAGCGACGGCCCGGCGGGTTCCCCCTGACTCCCGCCTGACGGCATCACGTGACAGAACCGGGACAATCGCCCCCGGCGACAGCTGCTGGAGCAACCGGACTCTCAGGCCCCCCTCATCCTCCTCATCCCTCTCCTCCTCATCCCCGTCGTCCCTCTCCGTACAACTCCTCGTACGACGGCCACACTCCACCGGGCCCGTCCACCGACTCGGCCGCCCGCACCGCCCGTACGATCGCCCGGGTCACCAAGTCCGCCGCCGCCGCGAGGAGTTCGTTCAGGGCGAGGAGGCCGACCCCGGGCGGCAGCGGCCGGGCGCCCGTCGCCAGGGTGAACACCGTGTCGCCGTCGTTGAGCAGATGCACGGGGCGTACGGCGCGGGCGATGCCGTCGTGTGCCGTGCCGGCCAGCTTCTGGGCCTGGGCGCGGGTCAGATCGGCGTCGGTGGCGACCACGGCCAGCGTGGTGTTCAGCGGGGGAGGGGGACTCTTCGCGGCGGCCTCGGCGATCCGGCGGCGCGCGTTCTCGTGGACCTCGGGCGCCGGATACGCCGCACGTCCCTGGAACAACTCCCCGTACAGCACCCCCGTCTCCGGATCCGTCACCGATCCCGCCGCGTTGGCGACCACCAGTGCGGCCACCGTGATTCCCGAGTCCAGCACGGTGCTCGCGGTGCCGATGCCGCCTTTGAGCAGCCCGACCGTCGCCCCCGTCCCGGCACCCACGCACCCCTCCGCCACCGGAGCGCCGGGCCCGCTCGCGGCGGCTGCCTCGACCGCCGCCCGGCCGGTGGCCGCGTCCGGTCTGGCCCTGAACTCCCCGCCCCGCCCCAGGTCGAAGACACAGGCGGCCGGCACGACCGGCACCACGTGCGCCGGGTCGGGCCCCACCCGCACACCGCGTCCGCGCTCTTCCAGCCAGGCCATCACTCCCGACGCGGCGTCCAGCCCGTACGCGCTGCCGCCGGTCAGGACCACCGCCTCGACCTTCTGCACCAGGTTGCGCGGGTCGAGCGCGTCGGTCTCCTTGGTGCCCGGCCCGCCCCCGCGCACGTCCACGGCCGCGACCGCGCCGCCCTCCGGAGCCAGCACGACCGTGGTACCGGTGAGCCAGCCCCCGCCGGCCCGGGTGGCGTGGCCGACCCGCAGGCCGGGGACATCGGTCAGCGCGTCAACTGTCATGGACGTCATGAGTGCTGTGGGCCTCTCGTGTCTCGCCGGCCCGGTGGGACCGGCGGGTCTCTGCGGCGTCGGGGGTGCTGTGGGCGCGGGCGGTGAACACCACCCCGACCGTCACCGTCGCGGCCGCCACGACGCCCGCGGCCAGGACCGCCCAGTGGCCCAGGAACGTGCACACGATCACGGCCAGCGCGGAGAGCGGCAGGACGGTCTGCTGGGCCGTGCCCACTTTGTGGTGGCGGGCGTGCAGCGCCCACACGGAGAGGAGATACAGCGCCGTCGGCAGGGTCACCGCGGCGGACGCGGCCGGCGTGGAGATGTGTGCCTTGTGCACCGCCTGCTCCACCGCGACCTCCAGCCCGGCGCCGATCGCGGCCGCCGAGGCGAAGATCAGGTAGTGGCCGTAACCCCACAGGAAGCTCTCCTTGCTGGAGCGCAGATGACCGTGGATGGGAACGGCGAAGTAGACCCACCACGCCGAGAACACGATCAGCAGCCCGCCCACCGCGATGGGCAGCAGCTCGCCCAGCGCGTCGTCGTCGTCCACCGCCGACTTCACGGCGACCGTCGCCGCCAGGAGCGTCTCGCCGAGCACGATGATGGTGAACAGGCCGTAGCGCTCGGCGATGTGATGCGGATGCCAGGGCGTCTGGAAGCCCTTCTCCGCGTACACCGGGACGCACAGTTCGGCGATCGCCATCGCCAGGAACAGCCACGGCCCGGCCGGTTCCGGCACGATCAGCAGCCCCAGCCAGCCGACCTGGCACAGCGCCACGCCGCCCGCGTACCGCAGTGCCGTGACCCGCTCGGCGCCCGTCGCGCTTCGCCCGGCCCGCAGCCACTGCGCGGTCATCGCCAGCCGCATGATCACGTAGCCGAGGACGACCAACAGCCAGTCGTGGTCCTCGAAGGCGCGGGTGACCCCGGCGGCGAGGACCAGCACACCGGCGATCTGGAGGAGGGTCACCAGTCGGTACGGCACGTCGTCGTTGTCGTACGCCGAGGCGAACCAGGTGAAGTTCATCCAGGCCCACCAGATCGCGAAGAAGATCATCGCGTAGTTCACGATGCCCTCGGCCGCGTGCGCCTCCGCGACGGCGTGCACCAGTTGGATGCCCGCCTGGGCGACGGCCACGACGAAGCACAGGTCGAAGAAGAGCTCCAGCGGTGAGGCGACCCGATGTTCCTCCTCACGCCCCCGCGCGACCAGCCTGCGCACCGGAGCCCGGCCGACGCCGGGAGAGGAGGCGGAAGCCGAGGCCGGGGACGCGGCCGAGGCCGTGCCGGAACCTGGGGCCGGTTCCGGAACCGAGGGGGTCGAGGGCGTGGAACTGGGCGTCATGCGGCCAAGCACACCAGAAAAGCCGGTGGAATTCCCGCTCGGGTGTTCACCAGTTCCCGGGTGGACCGAGGGAGTGCGTGGACGGGCCCGGTGAACGTGTGGGCGGGCCGGGGCGGGGTCTGCGACCGGCCGTTGTTCGTGCTCGGGGCCGTACCCTGGAGGCATGAGTACCGCTCCCGCCCCCGAACCGCGTGATCCCAAGGCCGCGCTCGTCTTCGACGACCCGCTCAGCCGGCCGTCGTCCGACGACACGGACCACGGGTGGGGCGAGCGGCCCGGCGACGGCGGCGACAGCGTGGCCGACCTGAAGCGCTTCCTCGACGAGAAGCCGCCCCACCACATCTGACACCGCCGGCCGAAGACCTTGAGGCGTCGGAGCCCCTTGGCGAAGACCCGGCGGCGTCGGCATCGTCGGCCAAGAGCCTCAAGTGCCGCTACTCGCGGTCGTGGCCCGAGCCGCGCTGGGCCACCAGGGCGTCGCGGATCTCCTTGAGCACCTCCAGCTCGGTCAGCTCGATGACCTCTTGGGTGCCTTCCTTCGCCTTCCGGCGGGCTTCCTGGCGGGCCAGGTACTTGGCCATGGGGAGCACCATCAGGAAGTAGACGACGGCCGCGGTGATCACGAAGCTGAGCGTGGCGCTCAGGACCGTGCCCCACATGATCGGGATGCCACTGATGACCGTGCCGTCCGCATCCGTGTCGCAGGGGTCCTGCAGGCACGAGCTGTACTTGTCGAGGTCCTTGGTGCCGAAGGCCCCCACGAGTGGGTTGATGACCCCCTTCACCACCGAGTTGACGATGTTGGTGAATGCCGCGCCGATGACCACGGCGACGGCCAGGTCGACGACGTTCCCCCGCATCAGGAAAGCCTTGAAGCCCTCCCAGACGCTCGGCTTCTTCTTCTCGCTCACCACGAGGCCCCTCTGCGCTGATTGTGGAACAAATGACTCCGCAACCTACGTCAGGGCCGGGCCCGGGTGTCCAATTGGGTCCCCCCATCGTGGGACTTGACGGGTGGGGGCCTGCCTTCCGAGTGCCGGTGCCCGCGCCGGGGTTCGCGGTCACCACAGCGTCACCGCCAGGCGGGACGTGGCGCCCGCGCCGGCCAGCCGGGCCGCGATGCGGCGGGGCACGGTCAGGACGACCAGGGCTCCGCTCTCGGTGGCACTGGCGGTCGGCACCTTGGACACGCGGGCGCCGCGTGCGACGACCCGTGCGGCGCCGGCGCCCGTCGCGGACTCCTCGGCCGCGATCACGTCGACGCGATCACCGGGGCGCAGCAGCCGTACCGTGGCGCCGTCGGCGATCCGGACCGGCGCGCTCACCGTCTCGACAGTGGTGGGGCGCTCGGGGACCGGGTCGGCCACGGGGTGGCCCCTGACCCGTCCGACTTCCCTCGGCCCCGCACCCGTCGCCAACAGGGCGGCGGCGGTCACCGCCAGGCCGACGGCCATCGCTCGCCTTCGGCAGCGGGCGAGGCGGCGGAGCCGGTGTGCCCCGCCACGTACCCGCAGCGGGGCGAAGTGCGGGACCTCGCAGGTGGGAGGCGCGTCGGTGCCGGGCGGGCCGGAGGCCCAGGAGGGCAGACGCGCGGATGCGGGTGTGGATGAGTACGGCGACGTGAACGAGCGCGCGGACGTGGACGTCGGCGTGGACAAGTACGAGGGCGAGGGCGAGGACGAGGACGAGGGCGAGGACGAGCGACGGGACATGGGGCCACCACCTGCTGTGTGAGATCGGCTTGCGGTCCCACGATGAGGCTTCGCGGCGGAGCCCGCTGAGGCCTGTGGACTACCCGCCGACTGTGGAAAACCCCACCACCCGAACGAGGAGTTCCGCCCCGGCCGCTCCCTCACCCCCGCACCGGACCGGCCGCCGGGGCCGCACCGTCAGGGCAGTTCGAACCCCGGGTCCATCCCACCCAGTGCCTTGGTGCACAGGCAGTCGCGGCTGTCGTTCGGCGGGAGGGCGGCGACCGCGTCGAAGAGAACCCCCCGCAACCGGTCGACGTTCGAGGCGAAGACCTGGAGGACCTCCTCGTGGGAGACGCCCTCGCCGGTCTCGGCGCCGGCGTCGAGGTCGGTGACGAGGGTCAGGGAGCTGTAGCAGAGCTCCAGTTCGCGGGCGAGGATCGCCTCGGGATGGCCGGTCATGCCGACCACGGACCAGCCCTGGGCCTGGTGCCACAGGGACTCGGCGCGGGTGGAGAAGCGGGGGCCCTCGATCACGACCAGGGTGCCGCCGTCCACCGGTTCCCAGTCGCGCCCGCGCGCCGCTTCGAGGGCGGCCTTGCGGCCGACGGGGCAGTAGGGGTCGGCGAGCGAGGCATGGACGACGTTGGGGATGGTGCCGCCGGGCAGCGGCAGGCCGTCGAAGTAGGTCTGGGCGCGGGACTTCGTGCGGTCCACCAGCTGGTCCGGGACAAGGAGCGTGCCCGGTCCGTACTCCGGCCGCAGACCGCCCACCGCGCACGGGCCGAGCACCTGGCGCGCCCCGACGGAACGCAGGGCCCACAGGTTGGCCCGGTAGTTGATGCGGTGCGGCGGCAGATGGTGGCCACGGCCGTGGCGCGGGAGGAAGGCGACCCGGCGGCCGGCGATCTCGCCGAGGAAGAGGGAGTCACTGGGCGGCCCGTAGGGGGTGTCGACCTGTATCTCGGTCACGTCGTCGAGGAAGGAGTAGAAGCCCGACCCTCCGATGACGCCGATCTCCGCGAGGTCCGTCCCTGCCGTGCCGTCCGCCGTGCCCGCCCCGACCGCCGGCCCGACACCGTTCTCCACGTGCTTCGTGTTCGCCATGCCCGCACCCTAACCGGGCCGGGAGACGCCGAAGACCCCGCCGGTCGTCGTACGACGGCGGGGTCCCGGACGCAGGCGCTACGCGGCCGAGGTGCTGCTGGTGGAGGAAGAGCCCGAGGACGACGACTTCGAGTCGGAGGACGACGAAGACGACGAGGACGAGCCCGAGGACGACTTCGTGTCCGAGGAGGACTTCGCGTCCGACGAGGACTTCGACGTCGCCGGGGTGCTGCTCGACGAGGAGCCGCGGCTGTCGTTCCGGTAGAAACCGGAGCCCTTGAAGACGATGCCGACCGCGGAGAACACCTTCTTGAGGCGGCCGTTGCAGGCGGGGCACTCGGTCAGGGCGTCGTCGGTGAACTTCTGCACCGCTTCGAGGCCCTCACCGCATTCGGTGCACTGGTACTGGTACGTCGGCACTGGCTCTTCCTCCTGGCACTCTCACTCGATGAGTGCTAACGACGGTCCATACTGACCTATTCCCCCGGGATCAGTCCACTGTCACCGGCACTCGGTGACCGACGACACGCGCGACCGTACGGCTCCGGGGCCTGCCCACCAGCCGTGTACGCAGCGCCAACAGTGTCGCAAGAGCCAGTGCCGTACCGGCCGCGGGCACCAGGAATCCGGCGCCGGTCCACAGCCGGTCCTCCAGTTGTCCGGCGGCCGTGACGGCGGCCGCCTGGCCGAGCGCGACCGCGCCGGTCAGCCAGGTGAAGGCCTCGGTGCGGGCACCGGACGGGACCAGGGAGTCGACCAGCGTGTAGCCGGTGATCAGGGCCGGGGCGATGCACATGCCGACCAGCAGGCCGAGCGTGGCGAGGACGAGCACGGAGTCGGCGGTCCACAGGGCGGAGGCCGCCAGGGCGAGGGCCGCGTAGCCGACGACCAGGCGCCGCTGAGGGCCCACCTTCCACGCGATCGCGCCGCAGACGATGCCGGAGAGCATGTTGCCGGCGGCGAAGACGCCGTACAGGACGCCGTTGAGACCGGGCTCGCCGATCGAGTCGGAGAAGGCGGCCAGCGAGACCTGCATGCCGCCGAAGACGGAACCGATGCCCAGGAAGGTGACGATCAGGACGCGTACCCCGGGGACGGACAGGGCGGAGACGCGCTCCACGCGCGCGTGCGCCATGGAGACGACCTTGGGCTGGGTGCCGCGCTGCGCGGCGAACAGCAGGCCGCCGACCAGGGTGAGCCCGGCCTCGGTGAGCAGGCCGGCGGCCGGGTGCACGGCGGTGCAGAGCGCGGTCGCGACCAGCGGGCCGAGCACGAAGGTCAGCTCGTCGGTGACGGACTCGAAGGCGGCGGCGGTGCTCATCAGGGGCGAGTTGCGGAGCTTGACGCCCCAGCGGGCCCGCACCATGGGGCCGATCTGCGGCACCGAGGCTCCCGTCGGCACGGCGGCGACGAACAGCGCCCACAGGGGGGCGTCCATCAGGGCCAGCGCCATCAGGGAGAGGCTCGCCGCCCCGTGGACGAGGATGCCGGGGATCAGGACGGCCCGCTGACCGTGACGGTCGGCGAGGCGGCCGCTGTAGGGGGCGAACACCGCCATGGAGACACCGGTGGCGGCGGCCACGGCGCCGGCGGCCCCGTACGAGCCGGTGGTGTGCTGGACCAGCAGCACGATGGAGATGGTCAGCATGGCGAACGGCTGACGTGCCGCGAAGCCGGGGAGAAGGAACGTCCACGCGCCGCGGGTGCGCAGCAGTTGCCCGTAGCCCGGGCGGGACGTCTTCGAGGTGTTCGAGGTGACCGTGGATGCCACGGCCGTGCCTTTCCGCCGCCTGGTAGCGCGCCCGTGCGGGGGCGCCGAGAGCTGTCCTCTTGCGCTACTGCGGTAGATGCCGGAGCCCACTGCGAGGGGCGTCCCGGCCGCCATACGGTCGCGCCAGCTCTGCGTCAGGCAGAGTTGGTCCGATCAAGTGCGCCTTCATCGTACAGGGGAGATCGGCGGGGTCGCCTGTGAAAACGAGCACCATGGACGGCCGTACCTCCGATTCCGGAGGGTGTGAACAGTATGAAACCTGTTCTCAACGACCCGCCTCGGAGGTCTCGCCGACCTGCCCCAAAGGCTCCCGGCGACCCGCACCCGAGGCTCCACGGACCCGCCGGAGGCACCCGGCGACCGGCCCCGGAGCCCGTCAGCGACCCGTCCCGTCCTTCCCCTTCCCCTTCCCGTTCCCCGTCCCCAGCCAGTCGGCCAGCTTGCCGCCCTGGCCGACGGCCCTGAGGCGGCGTTCGGCCTGGTCCCGGACGGGATCCGTGGCGACGACGAGCAGTTCGTCGCCGCGTCGCAGCACCGTGGTCGGCAGCGGCACGAAGGACGTGCCGTCGCGGACGACGAGGGTGACGGCGGCGCCCGGGGGGAGCCGGAGCTCGTTGACCTCGACGCCGTGCATGCGGGACTTCTCGGGGATGGCGACGGACAGCAGGTGGCCGCGCAGCCGCTCCAGGGGCGCCGATTCGATGCCGAGGTCGGCGGCCTCGTCGCCGGAGCCGCCCAGGCGCAGCTTGCGGGCCAGCCAGGGCAGCGTCGGACCCTGGACGAGGGTGTAGACGACGACGAGCACGAAGACGATGTTGAAGATCCGACGGCTGCCCTCGACACCGCTCACCATGGGGATCGTCGCCAGGATGATGGGCACCGCGCCGCGCAGCCCGGCCCACGACAGCAGTGTCTGCTCGCGCCACGGCACCCGGAACGGCGTCAGCGCGACGACGACGCTCAGCGGTCGCGCCACCATGGTCAGCACCAGGCCGATGACGAGTGCGGGCCAGATGTCGTCGGCCAGGTCGTGCGGGGTGACCAGCAGTCCGAGCAGGACGAACATGCCGATCTGGGCGATCCAGCCGACCCCCTCGGCGAAGCCGCGCGTGGCCGGCCAGTGGGGCAGCTTGGCGTTGCCGAGGACCATGGAGGCCAGGTAGACGGCGAGGAAGCCGCTGCCGTGGGCCAGGGCGCCGGCCGCGTAGGCGGCGACGGCGATGGCCATGACGGCGATCGGGTAGAGGCCGGAGGCGGGCAGCGCCACATGCCGCAGGGCCCAGGAACCCAGCCAGCCCACGGCGAGCCCGATGGCGGCGCCGATCGCCAGCTCCAGCCCTATCTCCCCGATCAGGGCGTACCAGTGTTCGACCGGCCCGGCCATGGAGAGCGAGGCGACGAGAATGACCACCGGGGCGTCGTTGAAGCCGGACTCGGCCTCCAGGGTGCCCGTCACGCGCGCGGGGAGGGGGATCTTGCGCAGTACGGAGAAGACGGCCGCCGCGTCCGTGGAGGACACGACCGCGCCGATGATGAGTGACTGTCGCCACTCCAGCCCGATCAGATAGTGCGCGCCCGCGGCCGTGACGCCGACGCTCACCGCGACTCCGACCAGCGCCAGTGAGCTGGCGGCCGGCAGGGCCGGCTTGATCTCCTTCCACTTCGTGCCGAGGCCGCCCTCCGCCAGGATCACGACGAGGGCCGCGTAGCCGATGACCTGGGTCAGTTCGGCGTTGTCGAAGTGGATGTCGCCGATGCCGTCCTGGCCCATGGCGATGCCGATGCCCAGGTAGACGAGCAGGCTGGGGAGCCCGCTGCGCGACGAGATCCGGACCGCGGCGACCGCGACCAACAGGACGAGCGAGCAGACGAGCAGGAGCTGGTTGAGGTCGTGGACAGTCAGAGGGCCGTACCTTTCTCGCCGAACCGCACGTGGTTCCGAGTGGGGGATGCCGAGCACTGGATGCGGGGCACACGCGCGTGTGGGCATGCGCAGCCGATCACGGAAACCGTGCGGTTGCGGTTACGTCAGTGCAAGTACTTCGTTACCTTACCTAACTCTTGACGATTTCTTGACGCTTGCGAGGGCAAGATCGAACGGCCGTCCGCGCCAGTTCCCGACTCCGCGTCAAGTCGCGTCGGGCCCTGCGCCTATGGTTGCTCCAGCGTTCAGTACAAAGCACAGCCCGACCTGCCGCTCGTGTTAGGACAGCAAGGACAGCGATGCCCACCGACAATCCCGCCTCCTCCGGCCAGCAGTCAGGCAAGTCCGGCAGGAAGAAGGGACGCAAAGTCCGTCTTCTCCTGATCGTCCTGGTCCTGGCCATCATCGGTGGCGTCGGCTACGGGGCGTTCTGGTCCGTCTCCACCGTGCGCGCCTCCTTCCCCCAGACCAAGGGTTCGATATCCCTGGACGGCCTGTCGGGACCGGTCGACGTCAAGCGCGACGGCTACGGAATCCCGCAGATCTACGCCTCCTCCGACGAGGACCTGTTCATGGCGCAGGGCTACGTCCAGGCGCAGGACCGGTTCTACGAGATGGACGTGCGCCGCCACATGACGGCCGGCCGCCTCTCGGAGATGTTCGGCGAGGGTCAGGTGGAGAACGACGAGTTCCTGCGCACCCTCGGCTGGCACCGGATCGCCGAGGAGGAGTACAAGAAGACGCTCTCGGCCGAGACGAGGAAGTACCTCGACGCGTACGCCAAGGGGGTCAACGCCTACCTCGCGGGCAAGGACGGCGACGAGATCTCCCTGGAGTACGCGGCCCTCGGCTTCGCAGGCGACTACAAGCCCGAGGAGTGGACCCCGGTCGACTCGGTCGCCTGGCTGAAGGCGATGGCGTGGGACCTGCGCGGCAACATGCAGGACGAGATCGACCGCGCCCTGATGACCAGCCGCCTCGGCCCCAAGCAGATCGCCGACCTGTACCCGCAGTACCCGTACGACCGCAACGAGACGATCGTGCAGGAGGGCGCGTACGACGAGCTCACCAAGACCTGGTCGGACGGGTCCGGGTCGACGCAGGGCGCCGGCCAGGGCACCGAGGGCTCCACGCAGGGCACGGGCGGCACGGGAACGGGCGTGGGCACCGCCGGGACCTCCACGGACTCATCGGCCCTCCAGACCCAGCTGGGCGGCCTCTACAACGTCCTGGAGGACCTGCCCGAGGCCGTGGGTGTGAACGGCAACGGCATCGGCTCCAACTCCTGGGTCGTCTCCGGCGACCACACCATCACCGGCAAGCCGCTCCTCGCCAACGACCCGCACCTGTCGGCGACGCTGCCGTCGGTCTGGTACCAGATGGGCCTGCACTGCAAGGCCGTCTCCGCGAAGTGCCAGTACGACGTCTCCGGCTACACCTTCTCGGGCATGCCCGGCGTGGTCATCGGCCACAACGCCGACATCGCCTGGGGCATGACCAACTCCGGCGTCGACGTCACCGACCTCTACCTGGAGAAGCTCACCGGCGACGGCTACCAGTACGGCGACAAGGTCCTGCCGTTCGACACCCGTGAGGAGACCATCGAGGTCGCCGGGGGCACGGCCAAGAAGATCGTCGTCCGCACCACCCAGGACAACAGCCCCCTGCTGTCCGACCGGAGCAGCGAACTCGTCCAGGTCGGCAAGAAGGCCACGGTCGGCCAGGACGCTCCCGACCGCGGCGACGGCTACGGCATCGCCCTGCGCTGGACCGCGCTCGACCCCGGCACCTCCATGGACGCCGTCTTCGCCATGAACAGGGCCAAGGACTGGGACGACTTCCGCGAGGCCGCCGCCCTCTTCGACGTCCCCTCGCAGAACCTGATCTACGCCGACACCGAGGGCCACATCGGCTACCAGCTGCCCGGCAAGATCCCCACCCGGGGCAAGGGCGACGGCTCGGTGCCCGCGCCGGGCTGGGACACCAGGTACCGGTGGACCGGCTACATCGACCCGGACGAGCTGCCGTACGAGTACGACCCGGAGCGCGGCTACATCGTCACCGCGAACCAGGCCGTCGTCGACGACAAGTACCCGTACACCCTCACCAGGGACTGGGGCTACGGCACGCGCGCGCAGCGGATCACCAGCCTCATCGAGTCGAAGATCAAGGGTGGCGGCAAGATCTCCACCGACGACATGCGGCAGATGCAGATGGACAACAGCAGCGAGATCGCCAAGCTGCTGGTGCCCCTGCTGCTCAAGATCGACGTGAACGACAAGTACATCCGCGAGGCGCAGAAGCTCCTGGAGGGCTGGGACTACACCCAGGACGCCGACTCGGCGGCCGCCGCGTACTTCAACTCGGTCTGGCGCAACATCCTCAAGCTCGCCTTCGGCAACAAGCTGCCCAAGGAACTGCGCGTCGAGGGCCAGTGCCTGTCGGTCGAGCCGGTCGACGCCACCGGGCCCGCCGACGAGGACCGGCGGGTGCGCGAGTGCGGCAGGCGCGACGCGGACCAGGCGCAGCCGGACGGCGGCGACCGCTGGTTCGAGGTGGTCCGCCGGATCATCGACGACGAGGACAACGACTGGTGGTCGACCCCGGCGACGCGCACCCAGAAAGCCGCCGACACCCGTGACGAGCTGTTCAAGCGGGCCATGCGGGACGCCCGTTGGGAACTGACCGCCAAGCTCGGCAAGGACATCGACACCTGGAGCTGGGGCCGGCTGCACCGCCTGTTCCTGAAGAACCAGACCCTCGGCACCGAGGGCCCCGGTTTCCTCCAGTACATGCTCAACCGCGGCCCCTGGAAGCTCGGCGGCGGCGAGGCCACGGTCAACGCCACCGGCTGGAACGCGGCGGGCGGCTACGAGGTCGTCTGGGTGCCCTCGATGCGCATGGTGGTGAACCTCGGGGACCTCGACAAGTCCAAGTGGATCAACCTCACCGGCGCCTCCGGGCACGCGTACAACGCGCACTACACCGACCAGACCGACAAGTGGGTCAAGGGCGAGCTGCTGACGTGGTCGTTCTCCGACAAGGCGGTCGAGAGCACCACGAGCGACACGTTGCTGCTGAAACCGTGACGCCCGGCTGAACACGGAAAGCGGCCTCCACGCGTGCGTGGAGGCCGCTTTCGCGTCCGGGTCACCGGAACCGTCGTACTCCCGACGGGGTCACCACCGCGTGCACCGGGCGGTCGTGCGGCTCCTCCGGGACGCGGTCCACGACCTCCGAGTCGTACAGGAGCACCACCAGGGCCGGGTCGGCGCCCGCGCGTTCCAGGCGGGCCAGGACGCGGTCGTACGAGCCGCCGCCCCGCCCCAGACGCATCCCGCGCGCGTCGACCGCGAGGCCCGGCAGCAGGACGACGTCGGCGGTGGTCACGGCCTCCGTGCCGAGCCGCTCGCCGACGGGTTCCAGGAGCGCCATACGGCCGCCCCCGTGCCGCACGCGCGCGAGGTAGGCCTCTCCCTCGTAGACGCCCCAGTCGAGGTCGTTGTCGGGGAGCAGGGCCGGCAGCAGGACGCGCACGCCCCGAGCGCGGAGTGCGTCGAGGAGCGCGAGCGTGCCCGGTTCACTCCCCACGGCGACGTACGCCGCGACCGTGCGCGCGTGCGCCAGCTCGGGCAGACCGAGGGCCCGTTCCGCAAGGGCGCCCGTCGTGTTCCGGACGTCATCAGGTGTCAACCCGTTCCTCACCAGGAGGAGCTCTCGTCGCAACATTCGCTTGGAAAGCTCCGGTTCAGGTCCCATCCGGCTCACAGGTAGCTCCAGTATTCTTCGTAATCGGCTCATATGAGAACGAATTCATCGGAGCCACAGATTCCGCACAAAGACGCCGGATATGGTTCCGCCCATGAGTGAGGCGAACCCCAGGATCAGCAAGGCTGTCATCCCCGCAGCGGGTCTGGGAACCCGGTTCCTGCCGGCCACCAAGGCGACTCCCAAGGAGATGCTGCCGGTGGTCGACAAACCGGCGATCCAGTACGTGGTGGAGGAGGCCGCGTCGGCGGGCCTCGACGACGTCCTGATGATCACCGGCCGGAACAAGCGTCCCCTCGAGGACCACTTCGACCGCAACTACGAGCTGGAGTCGGCCCTCCAGAAGAAGGGCGACGCCCACCGGCTCGCCAAGGTCCAGGAGTCCAGCGACCTCGCGACCATGCACTACGTCCGCCAGGGCGACCCCAGGGGCCTCGGCCACGCCGTCCTGTGCGCCGCCCCGCACGTGGGCGACGAGCCCTTCGCGGTCCTCCTCGGCGACGACCTGATCGACCCCCGCGACCCGCTCCTGCAGCGCATGGTCGAGGTCCAGGAGCGCAGCGGCGGCAGCGTCATCGCCCTCATGGAGGTCGCGCCGGAGCAGATCCACCTCTACGGGTGCGCGGCCGTCGAGGCCACGGAGGACGGCGACGTCGTCAAGGTCACGGGCATGGTCGAGAAGCCAGAGGCGGTCGACGCCCCGTCGAACTACGCGATCATCGGCCGCTACGTCCTCGCCCCGCAGATCTTCGACGTACTGCGCCGGACCGAGCCGGGCCGCGGCGGCGAGATCCAGCTCACCGACGCCCTCCAGCAGCTCGCGGCGGACGAGAAGGTCGGTGGCCCCGTGCACGGCGTCGTCTTCAAGGGCCGCCGCTATGACACCGGTGACCGCGGCGACTACCTGCGTGCCATTGTCAGACTCGCATGCGAACGTGAAGACCTGGGACCGGACTTCCGGACCTGGCTTCGCACTTACGTAGCCGAGGAGATGTAGCCACGTTGAGCACCGCCGCGACCCGCACCACCGGACCGGGCCAGCTCTGGTCGGTGACCGAGCACCTGGAGGACATCCTCGCCACCGTCCGCCCCCTGGAACCCATCGAGCTGCAACTCCTCGACGCCCAGGGCTGCGTCCTGGTCGAGGACGTCACGGTGCCGGTCTCGCTGCCGCCGTTCGACAACAGCTCGATGGACGGGTACGCGGTGCGCGTCGCGGACGTCGCGGGCGCGAGCGAGGAGTTCCCGGCCGTGCTCACGGTGATCGGGGACGTGGCGGCGGGCCAGGCCGAGCAACCCCACGTGGGCCCCGGCGAGGCCGCCCGCATCATGACCGGTGCCCCCCTGCCGCCCGGCGCGGAGGCGGTCGTCCCGGTGGAGTGGACCGACGGTGGCCTAGGCGAGGGACCCGTCTCCGGGATGCGCGCCCGCAGCGCGAACCCGGAGGGCGCCACCGGCCAGGTCGCCGTGCACCGCTCCGCCGAGGCACGCGCGCACGTGCGCGCCAAGGGCAGCGACGTGCAGGCCGGTGAACGCGCCCTGGCCGCGGGGACGATCCTCGGCCCGCCCCAGCTCGGGCTGCTGGCCGCCATCGGCCGCGCCTCGGTGCGCGTTCGCCCGCGCCCGCGCGTGGTCGTGCTCTCCACCGGCAGCGAACTGATCCCGCCGGGCCAGACCCCGGCCACCGGCCAGATCTACGACTCCAACAGCTTCGCCCTCACCGCCGCCGCCCGGGACGCGGGCGCGATCGCCTATCGAGTCGGCGCCGTCGCCGACGACGCCGAGACCCTCCGCTCCACCATCGAGGACCAGCTCGTCCGCGCCGACATGGTCGTCACCACCGGCGGCGTCAGCGTGGGCGCGTACGACGTCGTCAAGGAGGCCCTGGAGTCCGTCGGGGACGAGGACGAGGAGGGCGCCGGCATCGACTTCCGCAAGCTCGCCATGCAGCCCGGCAAGCCCCAGGGCTTCGGCACCATCGGCCCCGACCACACCCCGCTGCTCGCCCTCCCCGGCAACCCGGTGTCGTCGTACGTCTCCTTCGAGATCTTCGTCCGGCCGGCCATCCGCACCCTGGCGGGCCTGACCGACGTGCACCGGCCGACGACCACGGCGACCCTCCGGGCACCCAAGGCCCTGACCTCGCCAGCAGGGCGCCGGCAGTACCTGCGCGGGACCTACGCCGACGGCGAGGTCACCCCCGTGGGGGGTGCCGGATCGCACCTCGTGGCGGCCCTCGCGCACGCCGACGCGCTGATCGTGATCCCCGAGGGCACCGAGTCGGTCGAACCCGGCACGGAGGTCGAGGTCGTCCTGCTCGGCTGAACCGTCGGGGGTGGCGTACCGTGTCGCGCACAACAGACCGCGCGCCGCACCGCGACGGGCCCCGACCGGGAGCGCCACACCACCATGAGTACGCCGCACGACCGACTGACCCACATCGACGAGGCGGGCGCCGCCCGCATGGTCGACGTCTCCGGGAAGGACGTGAGCGCGCGCACCGCCCGCGCGAGCGGCCGGGTCCTGGTCTCACCCGCGGTGGTCGAACTGCTGCGTGGTGAGGGGGTGCCCAAGGGCGACGCCCTCGCCACCGCGCGCATCGCCGGGATCATGGGCGCCAAACGCACCCCCGACCTCATCCCGCTCTGTCATCCGCTGGCGGTGTCGGGCGTCAAGGTCGATCTGTCGGTCGCGGACGACGCCGTCGAGATCCTCGCCACCGTGAAGACCACGGACCGCACGGGCGTCGAGATGGAGGCCCTCACGGCGGTCTCCGTCGCCGCCCTCACCGTGATCGACATGGTCAAGGCGGTCGACAAGGGCGCCGTCATCACGGACGTCCGCGTCGAGGAGAAGACGGGCGGCAAGTCGGGCGACTGGAGCCGGGCATGACGGCGCCGGTGGAACCGCCCCTCGGGGGCGCCCTCACGGCGCCGTACGCCGCCCTGGTCGTGACCGCCTCCAACCGGGCCGCCGCCGGGGTCTACGAGGACCGGGGCGGACCTCTGATCGCCGAGGGGCTCAGGGCGCTCGGCTTCGCCGTCGACGGCCCCCGGGTCGTGCCCGACGGCGACCCCGTGGAGGCCGCGCTGCGGGTCGGCGTCGACGCCGGGTACGACGTGATCGTGACGACCGGCGGGACCGGCGTCTCGCCCACCGACCGCACCCCCGAGGCCACCCGCGCCGTCCTCGACCACGAGGTGCCCGGCATCCCCGAGGCGATCAGGGCGTACGGCCGGGAGAAGGTGCCGACGGCGGCGCTCTCCCGGGGCCTCGCCGGAGTCGCGGGCCGGACACTGATCGTCAATCTGCCGGGCTCGACCGGCGGGGTACGGGACGGCCTGGCCGTACTGGAACCCCTGCTGACCCACGCCGTCGACCAGCTCCGCGGCGGGGACCACCCCAGACCCAGCCACGGGGGTGCGAGCTGAACAGCCCATCCTGGCCCGTGGTGCTGGTGGACGGCGAGGTCGTCCTCCGACCCATAAAGATGCGTGACCAGCGCGTCTGGCGCGAGGTCAACCGCCGCAACCGGGACTGGCTGCGGCCCTGGGAGGCGACCATTCCGCCACCCACGCCCAGCGGGCCCGTCGCACACCGGCCGACGTACCGTCAGATGGTCCGCCATCTGCGGGCGGAGGCGAACGCGGGCCGGATGCTGCCGTTCGTGATCGAGCACCAGGGGCGGCTGGTCGGGCAGTTGACCGTCGCCGGGATCACCTGGGGCTCCATGTGCTCCGGCCACGTCGGCTACTGGGTCGACGAGTCGGTCGCCGGGCGCGGGGTGATGCCGACGGCGGTCGCGCTCGTGGTGGACCACTGCTTCCGGACCGTCGGACTGCACCGCGTCGAGGTCTGCATTCGCCCCGAGAATCGGCCCAGCCGACGGGTTGTGGAGAAACTCGGATTCCGCGAGGAAGGCCTTCGTCCACGATATCTTCACATCGACGGAGCCTGGCGCGACCATCTCGTCTTCGCGCTCACCGCCGAAGAGGTCCCCGAAGGGCTGCTCGGCCGCTGGCAGCGGGAACGGGCGCGGAACGCGGGCTCCGACGTGGGCAAGCCCGGACAGCCCCAATAAATGAAATGAGTGTTCGAAAAGCATGTCCGGGTGATGACCGGGTGGCGATCGGCTTGAACGAGTTGAGGCGTTCTCGGCACGTTAATTTCGCGCTCTCGGTGGCCTGCTGATCGGATCGGTCACAAAAAAAGCTCGAAATATCAGCCGGATCGTGCGACACACCGGCCCAATTGGCGGATGGCCTCACGCAAACCCCTCTACCGTGTGAGGCGTGAGCAGCAGCGGCCTCATCTACGCAGTCATCGTCGGGGCCTGGGCCGCCTACTTGGTGCCGATGTGGCTCCGTAGGCAGGACGAGCTGAACGAAGCCCGTCCGACGGAACGCTTCAGCACCGCCATCCGGCTGCTTTCCGGCCGGGCGGGGATGGAGCGCCGATACGCCAAGGACCTGCGGGCGCGCTCCACCGAAGAGGGGGAGCCCAGCGCCGAACCGGGCGGCGTCACCGACTCGGTGGACGTCCGGGCCTTCGCCATGCCCCCGCACCGGGAGCACACGAGGGCACAACTGCCGGCGGAGCGGGGTGAGTCACCGCAGCAGGGCCAGCAGCAGGGTCAGCAGCAGGGCCGGCAGGCGCAACAGCCGGGGAAGCCGGCGGCGCAGGCGAAGCCGGTGCCCCAGCAGGGTGGTGCGCCGCCGGCCAAACAGGCGAGTGCGCCGTCCGTCAAGCAGGGTGCGCCGTCCGCCAAGCAGAGTGCGGCCCAAGTCCCCGCTCCCGCGCGTGCGAAGCGTCCGGGCAACCAGGCGACAGGCGCACGCCGGGGCGACTCGGCGGAGGCCAAGGCGCGTGCCCAGCGCTTGAAGGTGCTCGCGCGCCGACGGCGTACGACGGTGATGCTCTTCTTCGCCTTCACGCTGGGTACGGTCGTCGCGGCGGTCGGTGGACTCGCCTTCCTGTGGGCGCCTGCCGTACCGGCGGTGCTGCTGAGCACGTACATCGCGCATCTGCGCCGCCAGGAACTGAAGCGGTTCGCGTACACGATGGACCGGCGGCAGGCCGAGGTGGCGGCGCAGCGACTGCGGGAGCGGCAGCCCCAGCGGCGGCGCCCGATGCCGGATCCGGTGGACACCGACGAGCCGGAGGACGGACCGGAGAACGAGGAGAACCGGGCCGAGCTGGCCGGGCTCGCGGCCGACCGCCGCGCCCTCGTCGAGCAGACCGACCACGCCGAGTGGGTCGACCAGCAGCGTGAGCGCCAGCGGCGGCCCGGCCAGGGCGACAGCTGGGACCCGGTCCCCGTGCCGCTGCCGACGTACGTCACCGCGCCGGTCGCTCCCCGGGCCACGTCCGGGGTCGACCTCGGAGCACCGGACGCGTGGAGTTCCGCGCGCTCCAGTGCGGCCGACCCGCACGGCTCGTCGGGCGCTCCGTCGAACTCCGCGCACGCCTCCGGGCGTGAGTCGGAGAGGGAGCGTGGTGGCGGGGAGCGGGCTGAGGACGCCGACGCGGACGACGCGGGTGACGCTCCCGACGGCGACCGTTCCGACGCCCGCCGGGCCGCGTCCGCACGTCGCTCCCGCGAGCGGGGGCGTACGCCGCTCTTCGACCAGTACGAGGACGGCGACCGCCCCCGCGCGGCCAACGAGTGACTCTCGCGGCCGCGGATCTCCCACTCCGCTGACCAGCCACGAGCCGGCCGTAGGCCGCTCTCCGGCCCCTCGGATACGGATTTCCGAGCACCGCGATCGGGATGCTAGAGTTTCACTCGTTGCAAGGGCCTGTGGCGCAGTCTGGTAGCGCACCTCGTTCGCATCGAGGGGGTCTGGGGTTCAAATCCCCACAGGTCCACGCAGCTCAGAGCCCCCAGTGGTGATCACCACTGGGGGCTCTGACGTGTTGTCAGGACGATGTTCTGTCAGGACGGATCGCCGGCGCCTGTCGCCCGCTCCGTGACCGTGACCGTGATCGCGTCGAAGTACGGCCAGCCATCCACCTCGACCGTCCGGGCGGACGGGTGGAGGTCCAGGTTCGGGGCGGCGGCGTCCAGGAGGCGGCGGACCGTGCCGGGCTCGTGGAGGTTGAGATAGGTGTGGTCGGACCGGCGGACCAGGGCGCCGGAGTCGAAGTAGCAGTTCGAGACGGTGCGGTCCTCGGACGGGCCGAAGAGCAGGACCAGCCGGCGGCGCCGGGGGTCCTCCGGGTAGAGGGACAGCTTGAGACGGCAGTGGTCGCGGGCCACGCGCTGGGGGTCCCTCTCGCTCGCGCGAAGTCGTGCGTGGGGGAGTTGGCGGACGGTCCAGTGCCAGGTGGTGTCGCCCACGACGAGACGGCGTAGACGGTTGTTCTTCGTCACCGGGACACCGTAGGCGGCCAACGCCGTCGCGGGCACCGGGATTTACGTGCCTCGTGCCCCGGGGTGCGGGGTGCGGGGTGCGGTCAGAGGGGCTTCGCGAAGCACAGGCTCAGTTCGTGGAAGCGGTAGTAGCCGAACTTCGCGCAGGGCGCGTAGCCGCTGGAGGTGTAGAGGGCCACGGCCTCGGGCTGCTTGGCGCCGGTTTCGAGGACCATGCGGGTGCGGCCGCCGGCGCGGGCGTCGGACTCCAGTTCGGCGAGTATGCGGCGGGCCAGGCCCAGGCCGCGGGCCTCGGGTGTGACGTACATCCGCTTGATCTCGGCGTCCCCGTCCTGGTAGTCCTCGTCGTTGGCGTCCTGGGTGCGCCAGCCGCCCGTGGCCAGGGGTCTGCCGTGTTCGTCGTAGGCGATCAGGTACAGCCCCGCCGGCGGTACGAAGTGCGCCGGGTCCATGTGCGTGGCGTCGCCGTCGTCGCCGTAGCGGACGCTGTATTCGGCCTGGACCTCGTCGTTCAGCTTGACGGCGTCGGGGTGGTCGAAGGCTACGCGACGGATAATCATGCTGCGCATCGTACATCTATGCAGGGTCGGCGCCCAAGGTGTACCCGGCCGGTGTGCCCGGCCGGGTAGCCCGTCCAGTGAGCCCATCCGGTGTGATCTTCGTCGGAATCTGGACTCCGTCCAAGGTGCGGGTATCGTGCCGGGGTGCTGACTGTGACCTCTGTGAATGTGAACGGGCTGCGGGCCGCCGCGAAGAAGGGCTTCGTGGAGTGGCTCGCCGGGACCTCGGCGGACGTGGTGTGCCTGCAGGAGGTGCGGGCCGAGCCGGAGCAACTGCCGGAGGGGGTGCGACAGCCCGAGGAGTGGCACGTCGTGCACGCCCCGGCCGCCGCCAAGGGGCGCGCGGGAGTGTCGCTCTACAGCCGGCGCGAGCCCGACCGGGTCCAGGTCGGCTTCGGGTCGGCCGAGTTCGACGGGAGCGGGCGGTACGTCGAGGCCGACCTCCCCGGCGTCACCGTCGCCAGTCTCTACCTTCCCTCCGGCGAGGTCGGGACCGAGCGGCAGGACGAGAAGGTCCGGTTCATGGGGGAGTTCCTCGTCTACCTGAAGGAGCTCCGGGAGCGGGCCGCCGCCGACGGGCGCGAGGTCGTGGTCTGCGGCGACTGGAACATCGCCCACGAGCAGGCCGACCTCAAGAACTGGCGGGCCAACCAGAAGAACTCCGGGTTCCTGCCGGAGGAGCGGGCCTGGCTCGGGCAGGTCTTCGACGAGGGCGACGGGGCGTACGTCGACGTCCTGCGCGCCCTGCATCCCGATGTCGAGGGGCCCTACACCTGGTGGTCGTACCGGGGGCGGGCTTTCGACAACGACTCGGGATGGAGGATCGACTATCAGGTGGCCACGGCCGGACTCGCCGCCAAGGCGGTGAAGGGGTTCGTGGAGCGGGCCGCGACACATGCCGAGCGGTGGTCGGACCATGCGCCGGTGACGGCGGTCTACGACCTCTGATGGCGCCGGGGCCGACCGTCGGGGCCGATTCCGGCTACGGCCCCTGATCGCCCGCTTCGGTCTGCCGCAACCGCCGGTCCAGCGCCAGTGACAGTTCCGCCTCCGCCACGCTCTTCGCCAGGGGGCGCAGCCGGTGGAGGTCTTCGGGGGTGCGGCCCGGCTGCGTGAGGACGAGGTCGGTGAAGAGGACGGCGAGGGCCTCGGCGTGTTCGCGTACGCGGCGGCCGACGGCGAGGACGTCGGCAAGGGGTACGCCGTCGCGGACCAGGGCGGCCGAGACGTCGAGGAGACGGCGGCTGATGTGGACGATCTCGCCGCCGTCGGTGGCGAGGTAGCCGAGGTCGAGGGCGGCGGCGAGGTTCTCCGGGGTCGCCTGGTCGCCGAAGTGGTCGGCGAGTTCCTCGGGGGACAGACGGACCGGGACCTCCTCGGTGGGGTCCCCGAGGCCCAGCAGTTCACCCACGTCGCGGCCCTGGTCGAAGGCCTCCGCCAGCTCGGCTATGCCGCTGAGCGTGTGACCGCGTTCCAGCAGCGCCGAGATCGTGCGCAGCCGGGCCAGGTGCGTGTCGTCGTACCAGGCGATACGGCCCTCGCGGCGGGGCGGCGGGATCAGTTTGCGCTCCCGGTAGAAGCGCAGGGTGCGTACGGTGATGCCGGCCTCTCCGGCCAGTTCCTCCATGCGGTACTCGCGTCGCTCGCCGTCTTCTGCCACGCGCGCAGCCTATGTCGTACCGCTGGTAACTCCAGAGTGCCGGACCCCTACCCATCGGTACGGTCCTGCCCTACGCTCCCACTGCGCCAGTGATTACTGGCGCGGACATGGGGTGCGAACGCGGTGTGCGCACGCGTTGAGGCGTGGAGGTACCGGATGGCCGAGCAGGATCAGGGGCGGCGGGATCAGGGGCCGCATGTGCGGGTGGCGGTGGTCGGGTCCGGGTTCGGCGGGCTCGGGGCGGCCGTGCGGCTGCGGCGCGAGGGGATCACCGACTTCGTCGTCCTGGAGCGGGCCGGTTCCGTCGGCGGCACCTGGCGGGACAACGACTACCCGGGGTGCGCCTGTGACGTGCCGTCCCATCTGTACTCGTTCTCGTTCGCGACCGACTACGAGTGGCCGCGCGCCTTCTCCGGGCAGGAACACATCCGGGCCTATCTGGAGCGTGTGACGGATGTCTTCGGGCTGCGGCCCCATATTCGCTTCGACTCCGAGGTGCTGAGAATGGCCTGGGACGGGGAGCGGCTGTGCTGGGACATCGAGACCAGCAGCGGGCCGCTGTCCGCCGACTTCGTCGTCTCCGCGACCGGGCCGCTCTCCGATCCGAGGATCCCGACCGAGGCCGAGCTGCCGGGGCTCGGCTCCTTCCCCGGCAAGGTCTTCCACTCCGCCCGCTGGGACCACGGCTACGACCTGCGCGGCAAGCGGGTCGCGATGATCGGTACGGGGGCCTCCGCGGCCCAGATCGTGCCGGCGATCGCGCCCGAGGTCGGCCGGCTGACCCTCTTCCAGCGGACCCCGCCGTGGGTGCTGCCCCGGGTCGACCGCGGCATCGGCGGCGTCGAGCGGTGGCTGCACCGGCAGCTGCCGTTCACCGCGCAGGCCCGGCGCGGACTGCTGTGGGGCGTCCGGGAGTTGCAGGTGCAGGCCTTCACCAAGCGCCCCAAGGTGCTGGGCCTGGTGGAGCAGGTGGCGAGGCGGAACCTGGCCCGGACCGTCAAGGACCCGGAGCTGCGCGCCCGGCTCACCCCCGACTACCGCATCGGCTGCAAGCGCATCCTGCTGTCCAACACCTACTATCCGGCGCTCACCCGGCCGAACGTCGACGTGGTCGCCGCCGGGCTGGCCAAGGTCGACGGCTCCACGCTCGTCGCCGCCGACGGGTCCGCCGCCGAGGTCGACGCGATCGTCTTCGGCACCGGGTTCCACGTCACCGACATGCCCATCGCCGACCGGGTGGTGGGCGCCGACGGCCGCACCCTCGCCGAGGCCTGGTCGGACAGCGGGATGCAGGCGCTGCGCGGGGCGTCGGCCGCCGGGTTCCCGAACTGGATGACGATCATCGGGCCCAACACGGGCCTCGGGAACTCCAGCATGATTCTGATGATCGAGTCCCAGCTCAACTACATGGCGGACTTCGTACGGCAGTTGGACGTGCTGGGCGGCCGGGTCGCCCTCGACGCCCGGCCCGCCGCCGTGGCGGCCTGGAACCAGCGGGTCCACAAGCGCATGGAGCGCACGGTCTGGAACACCGGCGGCTGCACCAGCTGGTACCTCGACGCCAACGGCCGCAACACGACCGTCTGGCCGGGCACGACGACCGAGTTCCGGGGCGCGACCCGGCGGGTCGATCTGAGCGAGTACGCGGTGCTGCGGGCGGCTCGGCCGGGTACGGAGAACGAGGAGACGGCCGGCAAGGCCGACACAGCGAAGGTGGAGGCCGGAGCGTGACCCGACTGACCCATGTGAAGCACGGACCCTACGCGCCGCCCGTCGCCGTGAGGGAGTTGGCGGCCGTGTCCGCCGACGGGGCGCGGCTGCACGTCGAGGTGCATGGACCGGAGGGCGCACCCGCGGTGGTGCTGGTGCACGGCTGGACGTGTTCGACGGCGTACTGGGCGGTGCAGGTCCGGGACCTCGCCGTCGACCACCGGGTCGTCGTCTACGACCAGCGCGGCCACGGCCGCAGCCCCGCCTCCGCCGTGTGCAGCGCGGACGCCCTCGCCGACGATCTGGAGGCGGTGCTCGCGGCGACGCTCGCGCCGGGCGAGAAGGCGGTGCTGGCCGGGCACTCCATGGGCGGGATGACGCTGATGGCGGCCGCCGGACGGCCGGGGTTCCGGGAGCACGCGGCGGCGGTCCTGCTGTGCAGCACGGGCAGTTCGAAGCTGGTCGCCGAGTCGCTGGTCGTGCCCATGCGGCCGGGGCGCGTGCGTACCTGGCTCACCCGGCAGGTCCTCGGCTCGCGGGCGCCGCTCGGGCCGGTCACGCCGGTCGCCCGGCGGATCCTCAAGTACGCGACGATGGGCCCCGGTTCGTCGCCGGTGATGGTCGAGGCGTGCGCACGGATCGTGCACGCGTGTCCGGCCAGGGTGCGGCACGCCTGGTCGCACGTCCTCGCCTCGCTGGATCTCGACCACGGCATACAGGAGTTGACGGTGCCGACGGCCGTCGTCGTGGGGACGGCGGACCGGATGACCCCGCCCGTGCACGCGCGGGCGCTGGCCGCCGCGCTGCCCGACTGCGTGGGCGTGAGTGAGCTGACCGGGGTCGGACACATGGCGCCGGTGGAGGCACCGGAAGCGGTCACCGCCCGGATACGCGAGCTCGTGGCGACGTACGCGACGAAGTGTGCGACGACCGAGCGGGACGAGTTGGAGGAGGCGGGCGCATGAGCAACAACAGCATCCTGGAGGGGCGGGTCGCGGTCGTCACCGGAGCCGCGCGGGGCGTCGGGGAACTCCTCGCGCGCAAGCTCTCGGCGCGTGGGGTGAGGGTCGCGCTCGTCGGCCTCGAACCGGACGAGCTGAAGCGGGGGTCGGAACGGCTGTACGGCGACAGCGCGTACTGGCACGCCGACGTCACCGACCACGAGGCCATGGCGCGGGTCGCCGAGGAGGTCAAGGAGCGGTTCGGGCGGGTCGACATCGTCGTCGCCAACGCGGGCGTCGCGAACAGCGGGCCCTTCGTCGACTCCGACCCGGACTCGTGGCGGCGCGTCATCGAGGTCAACCTCGTCGGATCGGCAGTCACCGGGCGGGCGTTCCTGCCGGCGCTGATCGAGAGCCGGGGCTATCTGCTGCAGATCGCCTCCCTCGCCGCGATCACCCCGGCGCCGATGATGACGGCGTACTGCGCGTCCAAGTCGGGCGTCGAGGCGTACGCGCACTGTCTGCGTGCCGAGGTCGCGCATCAGGGGGTGGGTGTCGGGGTCGGGTATCTGTCCTGGACCGACACGGACATGGTGCGCGGCGCCGACAAGGACGAGGCGTTGCGGGAGTTGCGGGAGCGGCTGCCGTGGCCGGCCGGCAAGACATATCCGCTGGGGCCGGCCGTGGACCGGCTCGTCGCCGGGATCGAGCGGCGGGCCGGCCATGTGTACGGGCAGTGGTGGCTGCGGGGCATGCAGGGCGTACGCGGGTATCTCCCCGGGCTCATAGGGACGTTCGCGCCGCGGGAGGTGCGGCGGATGGAGCCGCGGCTGCGCGAGGTGTCCAAGGGGCTGGTGGGGGCCGGTGGGGCCGCGGACGAGCGAACGCGGGGGGTGGGGGCACAGGGCCCTCAATAACCGAGCGTTACCGAGCGTAACTGGTCGAAATGCGTTGAATGTCCGCCCGTGTTTGTCTGGTCGAGGCCCGATCCCCTCACCCACTACGGGAGTGAAACCACATGGGCATGAAGGACCAGTTCCAGGACAAGGCCGAGCGGCTGAAGCAGCAGGCCAAGCAGAAGGCCGGGCAGTCGCCCCAGGCGCGTGAGCGCGCTCAGCGGCCTGGTGAGCACGGGCAGCCGGAGCGTGAGCGTCAGCCGCAGCGTGAGCACGGGCAGCCGCAGCGGGAGCGCCAGCCGCAGCGTGAGCACGGGCAGCCGGAGCGTGGCGCGCAGCGGCGGGACGAGGAGTCCGAGCGGCTGATGCGGGACGAGGAAGACCGGTTCCGGCAGGACGTGTAGTCGCCGGACTCGGCTTCGGCCACGCGGAACGTGGGGCACCCTCCTTTTCGGAGGGTGCCCTGCGTTTTTGTTCGGGGTGCGTTGGAGGTGTGTGTGGGTGCGTTGTCGGGTGCGCGGTGCGCAGTGTGGGTGGGCGGAGGCTGGTCGCGCGGTTCCCCGTGCCCCAATGACTACGCGCCCCTATGACTACGCGCCCCTATGACTACGCGCCCCTATGACCATGACGCTGCGCGTCAGGGGGTGGCCCTGGGCGGCAGCTTGGGGCGGGCTCTGTTCGGGGTGTTCGTGTAGTCCGGGGGGTCTGCCGGGGGGTGGGTCTTGAGGAGGTCCAGGGCCAGGGTCACCGCCGCGTCGAGTTGGGTGTTGCGGCCCTCGGCCCAGTCGAGGGGCGTGCGGAGGGTTTCCAGGTCCGGGGTGACGCCCCGGTTCTCGATGGTCCAGCCGTACGCGTCGAACCAGGCGGCGTTCATGGGGACGGTGATGACGGTGCCGTCGCCGAGTTGGTGGCGGCCGGTCATGCCGACGACGCCGCCCCAGGTGCGGAGACCGACGACGGGGCCGAGACCGAGGAGTTTGAAGGCGGCGGTGATCATGTCGCCGTCGGACGAGGTCGCCTCGTCCGCCAGGGCCACCACCGGGCCGCGCGGGGCGCTGGACGCGTACGACACCGGCTGGGCGTTGCGGGTCAGGTCCCAGCCCAGGATCGTGCGGGTCAGTTTCTCCACGACCAGTTCGCTGATGTGGCCGCCCGCGTTGCCGCGTACGTCGACGATCAGGGCGGGCCGGGAGACCTCCATGCGCAGGTCGCGGTTGAACTGGGCCCAGCCGGAGCCGCCCATGTCCGGGATGTGGAGGTAGCCGCAGTGGCCGCCGCTCAACTCGCGCACGACCTCGCGGCGTTTGGCGACCCAGTCCTGGTAGCGCAGGGGGCGCTCGTCGAGGAGGGGGACCACGGCCACGCGGCGGGAGCGGCCCTCGCCCTCGGCGTCGAAGGGGCCCGAAGGGCCTTTCTCGGAAGGGTGATGGTGGGCGACGGGTTGGGCGAAGGTCAGCTCGACGGTCGTACCGCCCGCGCCCGCCAGCAGGGGGTACGGGCCCGTCGTCGGGTCGACGGGGCGACCGTCGACGTGGGTCAGCGCGGCGCCTTCCCTGATGCCCGTGCCGGCCAGCGGGGAGCGGGCCTTGGAGTCGGACGAGTCGCCGGGGAGGATGCGCCGGATCGTCCAGGCGTCGTCCCGGCGGACGAAGTTGGCGCCCAGGAGGCCCTGGCGGCGCTGGTAGTGGGGCGGCCCTTCGTTGCGGCGCGCGGGGGAGACGTAGGCGTGGGACGTGCCCAGCTCGCCCAGAACCTCCCGCAGCAGATCCGCGAACTCGTCGGGGGACGCGACCCGTTCGACCAGGGGGCGGTACTGGTCGAGGATCCCGTCCCAGTCGATGCCGCTCATCCTCGGGTCCCAGAAGTACGCGCGGATGAGGCGGCCGGCCTCCGCGTACGACTGGCGCCACTCCGCCGCCGGATCGACCTCGTGCAGGACGCGCCGCAGGTCGATCCAGACGGTCGAGTCGCCGTCGCCGGACTCGGTGGAGGGGACGGCCCGGAGGTCGCCCTCGTCCACCACGACCAGCCGTGAGCCGTCGCCGCTGACCGCGAACCAGTCCAGGTGCTCGACCAGTTCGGACTTCTTCGCCTTGTTGATGTTGAAGTGTTCGAGGGTCGGGCGGCCCGTCAGATCGTCCGGGTTGGCGAAGGTCTCGCCGAGGGCGCCCGAGATGGGCCAGCGCAGCCAGACGAGGCCGCCGCCGGCGACCGGGTGGAGCGCCGAGTACTTGGAGGCGGTGACGGGGAAGGGCGTGACGCGGTTCTCCAGGCCCTCGGTCTCGACGGTCACCGTCCCGTCGGTGTTCTCGTCCTCCGCCGGGTCCATGCCTCCGGCCACCGGGCGGCCGTCGGGGTTCAGGGCGAAGGGGGAGGGCGTGGCGGAGGAGAGCGGGACCAGGTAGGGGCGGCAGCCGAGCGGGAAGGACAGGTCGCCGGTGTGGACGTCGTACACCGGGTCGAAGCCGCGCCAGGACAGGAAGGCGAGGTAGCGGCCGTCGCGCGTGAACACCGGGTTCTCGTCCTCGAAGCGGCCGTTGGTGACGTCGACGACGATCCGGTCCTTCATACGGGCCATCTTGATCTGGCGGAGGGTGCGGCCGATGCCCGGGTGGGACCAGGTCAGCCAGGCGCCGTCAGGGGAGAAGGCGAGGTCACGGACGGGGCCGTTGAGGGAGGTGATGAGCTCGGTGACCTCCCCGGTCGATTCCCCGGTCGATTCGCCGGTCGATTCCTCGGCCGATTCGCCGGTCCCCGCGGCGGCGGTCGCTTTGTCGGACACCGTGAGGAGGAGGACGCGGCCGTCGTCGGCGGCGATGGCCAGGCGTTCGCCGCGTGGGTCCGACACCAGTTCCAGGACGCGGCCCAGGCCGCCGGAGGCGAGGCGGCGGGGTTCGCGGTCGCCGGTGGCCCGGGGGAGGTGGGCGATCTCGATCGCGTCCTCGCCGTCCACGTCCGTCACGTACGCCACCTGGCCGCCGGAGCCGAGCATCTCGGGCAGCCGGACGCGTACGCCGGGGGTGTCGGCGATGGTCCGGGCGGGGCCGTCGCGGTGCGTGAGCCAGTAGAGGCTGCCGCGTACGACGACCGCGCTCGCCCGGCCCGTCTCGTCGACGGAGATGCCGTCGACGTGCTGGGCGGCCGGCACCTGGTACGGCCGCCGCCCGGTGAGCGAGCCGCCGAGCCGTACGTCGAGGCGGCGCGGGACGGCGTCGGCGGCGAGGTCGTCGACGATCCACAGGTCGCCCGCGCACTGATACACCACCCGGGTGCCGTCACTCGCCGCGTGCCGGGCGTAGAAGGCGTCGTGGTCGGTGTGGCGGCGCAGGTCGGAGCCGTCGTACGCGCAGGAGTAGAGGTTGCCGACGCCCTCGTGGTCGGAGAGGAAGGCGATGCGGCCGCCAACGAACATGGGGGAGTGCAGGTGCCCGTCGAGGTCGGCCAGCAGCCGCTCGCCGTGCAGCCAGAGGCGGCCCGTGGCACCGCCCCGGTAGCGCTTCCAGGAGGCCGGTTCGTGCGGGGGCGTGCCGGTGAGGAGCAGGGTGCGGCGCTCGCCGTCGATCTCGGCGGACTGGATGTCGGAGACCGGGCCCCAGGGGAGCTTGCGGCCGGGGTCGCCGTCCGTGCGGACCTTGTAGGCCCAGGTGAAGTAGGAGAACGGCTCGCCGTGGGAGGCGACGGCCAGGATGTCCGAGCGGCCCTTCTTGTTGGGGGGCGTCCAGCCGCGGACCTCGGTGTCGGGGCTGCCCCAGTGGGTGAGCCGGCGGGCGGGGGCACCGCCGTCCACCGGGGTCAGATGGATCTCCGGGAGGATGCTGCGCCAGCTCGTGAACGCGATGTGCCGGCCGTCGGGCGAGAAACGCGGTCCCGCGACCTTCGTACGGTCGACGGTGAGCCGCCAGGCGCGGTCCGAGCCGTCGAGGGGGGCCAGCCACAGGTCGTCCTCGGCCACGAAGCAGAGGCGGTCGCCGCTGAGGTGGGGGAAGCGCAGGTAGCCGGTGTCCCGGCCTGCCCCTTGCTCCCGGTCCGTCCTCCGCTCCCGGCCTGCCCCTTGCTCCCGGTCCGTCCTCCGCTCCCGGTCCGTCCTCCGTTGTCGGTCCGTCCTCCGCTGTCGGTCCGACCCTTGCTTCGGGCCTGTCCCTTGCTCATAGGTGTCGCTCACCTCCCCATGCTTTTCCCCTCGCGGGGCCCCGGCAACTCGTGAAACGGGCCGACCGGCGACGGCGTGACCCACAACACGAACGAAACCGTTTCGTTTTCTTCGACTCTCGGGGTATCTTCATAAGTGTACGAAACCGTTTCGTTCGAGGAGCGGGGTGTTCGGCCCGTGCCAAGCCGCACGGCCGGTAGCCTTGTCGTCTCGAACGTGCAACCGGGGTAGGGGAGTGGGATGACTGAGACCGCGACGGTGCGCCGCAGTCGGATCACGCCCGAGCGCGAGGCCGAGCTCTACGCGGCCGTCCTCGACCTGCTCCGGGAGGTCGGCTACGACGCCCTCACCATGGACGCCGTGGCCACCCGGACCCGGTCCAGCAAGGCCACCCTCTACCGCCAGTGGGGCGGCAAGGCCGAGCTGGTGGCGAAGGCGATCCGGCAGGACAAGTCGATCGGCGAGGCCGGTGTCGACACCGGGTCCCTGCGCGGCGACCTCCATGCCCAGGCGCGGCGCGAGGACGACTGTGCCATGGAACAGAGTTCCGCGCTGATGCGTGGTCTGGCCATGGCGGTGCACACCAACCCCGAACTGCTCGGGGCGTTCCGCGAGTTCCTCATCGAACCGGAGATGGAGGAGTTCCGGCGGGTGCTGCAGCGCGCCGTGGACCGTGGTGAGGTCCGGCCGGACAACCCCGCGCTCGAATTCGTGATGCACATGATGTTCGGTGCCTTCCTCACCCGGACGCTGCTCGAAGAGCTGCCGCCGACCCAGGTCTTCCTCGTCTCGTACATCGACGCCGTGGTCCTCCCTGCCCTCGGCGTACCGATCGACTGACACTTCCGCGCCGACAGCCGCCTGATACGCGGCTGGCTCCACCTGACGCCACCCGCTCATGTCGTCGGGCCGATCACCCCTGGCTTTGCCCCGCCCTGCCTCTCCCTCCCCGCGGCACGGGCTGATCCGTCCTGCCCTCCGCACGTCCACGACCTGAACGGGAGTACCACCCCCGTGGCCATATTCCTCTACAAAATGGGTCGACTCGCCTTCCGGCGACGACACTTCGTAGCCCTCGTCTGGGTGGCACTGCTGACGCTCGCGGGCGTCGGCGCCGCCTCCGCGCCCGCCGCGGGCTCGTCCTCCTTCTCCATCCCCGGCACCGAGGCCCAGAAGGCCTTCGACCTGCTGGAGCAGCGCTATCCCGGTATGAGCGCCGACGGCGCCACCGCCCGGGTCGTCTTCAAGGCGCCCGAGGGCGAGAAGATGGCCGACGCCGCCAACAAGGCGGCCGTCGAGAAGACCGTCAAGGAACTGGGCGACGGCTCCGAAGTCGCCTCCGTCAGCGACCCGTTCACCACCAGGGCGGTCAGCAGGGACGGCACGATCGCCTATGCCTCGGTGACCTACAAGGTCCCGGCCATGGAGCTGAAGGACTCCTCCAAGGAGGCTCTGGAGACCACCGCGCTCAAGGCGCAGGACGCCGGGCTGACGGTCGAGATGGGCGGTGACGCCCTGCAGGCCGAGCCCGAGACGGCGGCCACCGGCGAGATCATCGGCCTCGCCCTCGCGGCGGTCGTCCTCGTCGTCACCCTGGGCTCGCTCGTCGCGGCCGGGCTGCCGCTGCTGACGGCGATCATCGGCGTCGGTATCGGCGTCTCCACCATCACCGCCCTCGCCAAGGCGCTCGACCTCGGCAACACCACCTCCACCCTCGCCCTGATGATCGGTCTCGCGGTCGGTATCGACTACGCGCTGTTCATCGTCTCCCGCTACCGGTCCGAACTGGCCGAGGGCCGGGAACGCGAGGAAGCGGTCGGCCGGGCTGTCGGCACCGCGGGCTCGGCGGTGGTCTTCGCGGGGCTCACGGTCGTGATCGCGCTGGCCGGCCTCGCGGTCGTCAACGTCCCGATGCTGACCAAGATGGGTCTCGGGGCGGCGGGCACGGTCGTCATCGCGGTCCTCATCGCGCTCACCATGGTCCCGGCGCTGCTCGGCTACGCGGGCCGCAAGGTCCGGCCGGCCGGTGAGAAGGGCAAACGGCTCGGACGCGGCAAGGCGAAGGACTCCACCGAGGCCTCGACCAAGGACTCCGCCGTGGCCTTGGCCAAGGACTCCGCCGTGGCCTTGGCCAAGGACTCCGCCGCGAAATCCGCCAAGGACTCCACCGTGGTCAAGCCCGGCATGGGCACCCGCTGGGCGAGCTTCGTCGTCCGTCGTCCGGTCGCCGTGCTGCTGTTCGGCGTGGTCGGCCTGGGCGCGGTCGCGCTCCCGGCCACCCAGCTCGAACTGGGCCTGCCCGATGACGGTTCGCAGGCGACGTCCACCACACAGCGCCGGGCGTACGACCTGCTGTCCGAAGGCTTCGGGCCCGGCTTCAACGGCCCCCTGATGGTCGTCGTCGACGCCAAGGACAGCGCGTCCCCGCAGGAGGCCGCCACCGCGGTGACCGACGGGATCAAGGGTCTCAAGGACGTCGTGACGGTGACCCCCGCGACGTTCAACAAGGCCGGCGACACCGCGATGATCACGGTGATCCCGAAGTCCAAGCCGTCCTCGACGCAGACCGAGGACCTGGTGCACACCATCCGTGACGCGGGCGCCGGCGTGACGGCGGACACGGACGCGAAGGTGCTGGTCACCGGCGCCACGGCGATGAACATCGACTTCTCGCAGAAGCTCACCGACGCGCTGCTCCCGTACCTGGCGCTGGTGGTGGGGCTCGCCTTCCTCCTGCTGATCGTGATCTTCCGGTCGATCCTGGTTCCGCTGAAGGCGGCGCTCGGCTTCCTGCTCAGCGTGCTGGCCGCGCTCGGTGCCGTGGTCGCGGTCTTCCAGTGGGGCTGGCTGGCGGGACTCATCGGAGTCGAGGAGACCGGCCCGATCATGTCGATGATGCCGATCTTCATGGTGGGCGTGGTCTTCGGCCTGGCGATGGACTACGAGGTGTTCCTCGTGACCCGCATACGTGAGGCTTACGTCCACGGCGAGAGCCCGAACCAGGCCGTGGTGACCGGCTTCAGGTACAGCGGCCGGGTGGTCGCCGCCGCCGCGGCGATCATGATGGCCGTCTTCGCCGGCTTCATAGGCTCCGGCGAGTCGATGATCAAGATGATCGGCTTCGGCCTGGCCATCGCCGTCTTCTTCGACGCGTTCGTCGTCCGTATGGCCATCGTCCCGGCCGTCCTCGCCCTCCTGGGCGACAAGGCCTGGTGGCTGCCGAAGTGGCTCGACCGCGCCCTGCCGAACGTCGACGTCGAGGGTGAGGGTCTGCGGGCGCACGACGACGCCGCGAAGAACCCGGCCGAGGACGACGAGGACAGGGAACTGGTCCGCGCCTGACGTGACGGACGGCTGCCGAGGGGGATCGGCAGCCGCGCAGGACCGCCGGTGAGGGCCCGTGGGGACGGGCGCCCTCACCGGCTTCTGCGTTTCCGGGTCTCCGGCATGTGGGACACATCCTGGCCTATACGGTTCCTAGCGTGGTCGTACGCGTTCACCCCACCGGAACTGGAGCGACCGACCATGGCTGCCGACACCGAGATCCGCCCCTTCCGTATCGACGTCCCGCAGACCGAACTGGACGACCTGGAGGAGCGGTTGGCGCGTACGCGCTGGCCGAAGCAGCTGCCCGGTGACGGTTTCGACCGGGGGGTGCCGGTGGCGGCGGTGCGGGAGCTGGCCGAGTACTGGCGCACGAAGTACGACTGGCGGGCCCAGGAACGCCGCCTCAACGAGTTCCCCCAGTTCATGACCGAGATCGACGGCCTGGACGTGCACTTCCTCCACGTACGCTCGCCCCGGCCCGACGCCGTCCCCCTTCTCCTCTCCCACGGCTGGCCCAACTCGGTGGTCGAGTTCACGCGTCTGATCGGCCCCCTGACCGAACGCGGGTTCCATGTCGTGGCCCCGTCCGTCCCCGGCTTCGCCTTCTCCGAGGGGCCGAGGGAGGTGGGCTTCGGTATCGACGACGTGGCCCGCATGTGGGCCGAGCTGATGCGCCGCCTCGGCTACGACCGCTACGGCACCCAGGGCGGCGACCTGGGCGCGTATCTGGCCCCGGCGGTGGCGCGTACGGCCCCCGAGCACGCCATCGGCGTCCACATCAACGGCGGCTTCGGCTTCCCCATGGAGGCGGACGTCCCCGAACTCACCGAGGCGGAACGGGCCCACTACGAGATGATCAAGCAGTGGTCGGACGGCGGCGTCGACCACCACACCCTCCTCCGCTTCGCCCCGCAGACCTTCGCGTACGCCTGGAACGACTCCCCGGTCGCCCAACTCACCTGGATGATGCAGAAGTTCGAGGACTTCCTCATCCGCGACTACGACCGCGACCTGTTCCTCACGAACGTCACGCTCTACTGGCTGACGGGCACCTCCGGCACGTCGTCCTGGTTCATGTACAACCGCCGGGAGTTCGGGTGGCCGCAGGGGCAGCAGCACGTCCCGACGGGCGTCTACTGCGGCCCGCCCGCGATCCGCCGCCTCGCCGAACGGGACAATCGGATCGTGCACTGGCCGGAGTCGAACCCGGGGAGCCACTTCGTGGCGATGGACGAGCCGGTGGCACTGGCGACGGATATCCGCGCGTTCTTCGACAGAATTCTCTGACCGCTCGATTCTCTGACCGCTCGATTCTCCGGCCATCGGGTTCCCCGACGGTCGGATTCCCCGATTGCGAGGGCATGACCAGTGACCGACGACAGCCGCATAGGCCCGCCCCTGCTCGGCTCCGAACGAGACACGCTCCGAGCCTTCCTCGACTACCACCGCGCGACCCTCGCCATGAAGTGCGAGGGCCTCACGGACGAGGAGTTGCGCAGCCGGTCGATGCCCCCGTCGACGCTCTCGCTGCTGGGCCTCGTGCGGCACATGGCGGAGGTGGAACGCGCCTGGTTCCGCCGGGCCTTCGAGGACCACGACGCCCCCATGGTGTGGTCGAGGGAGATCGACTTCCAGGCCGCGTACGACGTGGGCGCCTCGACGCGGAAGGAGGCGTTCGGCGCGTGGGAGACGGAGGTGGAGACCTCACGCCGTATCGAACGGGAGGCCGAGTCCCTGGACCTCGTCGGCTACCAGCCGCGCTGGAACGAGGAGGTCTCGCTCCGCTTGGTCATGATCCACGTCCTGCTGGAGTACGGCCGCCACAACGGCCACGCGGACTTCCTGCGGGAGGGGGTGGACGGGACGGTCGGGGCGTGACACACGACGGGATGGTCGGGGCGTGACACACGACGGGACGTCAGAGGTGTTGCTTGGCCGTCATGATGAGGTGGGTGATGCCGTCCAGGGTTGCGAGCCTGCGCTCGTCGAGCCGAGTCCTGTCCTCCGTCCTGGAAAGCGCCGTGATGTCGGCGAGGACGGTCCCCGCGCTCTGGCTCAGAGCCGCGTCGTCCGTGAGCATCTGCGCCCGGAACAGCGCCTCCTGCGCGCTGGAGCGCAGGTCGTACGCGCGGATCCGGACGGTGTCGGGGTCCTCCGGCGGCGGCTGTTCGTGCTCACAGAACCACAGGTGGACGAGGCAGCGGCGGTAGTTGATCAGTGCGCCGGCGTACACGGAGTACGCGTCGAGCCGCTCCTGACGCAACTTCTCGCGGCGGGCGAACTCATGGCTCCGGTCGGTCGTGCGTTGCTGGAAGGCGAGCGTCAGTCCCGACCCGAGGAGCGTGCCGAGGACGGCTATGCCACTGGCGATGATGGTCTCCACGGCCCAAGCTGATCACGCGGTGATGAGCGGTGGCAGGCGGGGCGGCGACAGGTGGGGTTGTGGGAGGCGTGGGTGGACAGACTGCGGCGGACCTTTCTGGACTTCGACCGGCGCCACGGCGGTGCGGAGCCTCCACCGAATCGCCGGGCGGACCAGCGGGTCGCGGTGGTCGTAGGGGCCGGGGACCTGCTGCTGTGCTGCGTGCTCCTCCTGGTGGCCGTCGGGGCGCTGTTCGTCGAGCCCACCACCCGGGAACAGGAGACCGTGGCCTGGCATCTCGCGGGCCGGATCTACGGTTACTGGCTCGTGGGCGGGCTGGTTCTGTTCCCGGTGCTGCGGATGACGCGGACGCTGGTCGTCCACCTGGCCACGATGATCGTGACGCCTGCCGTGCTGTTCGTGCTCGTGGTGCTGTCGGCCGCCGCACGGTGAACGGAAGCCGTGCCGCCTGACAAGGTGCCCATGGCGGACACCTGGGAATCACACAGCTACCGCTCGTAGTATCCGGGCATTCCATGACGGGAACTTTCCGAAAGCGCGGTTCGGCATCATGAGCACAGCGAGCAACAGCGGCAGCGGCGGCCACAGCCACGGGCACGACCACCACCACGACGACGAGTTCGACAGAGGGCTCTCCTACGACCTTCCCGTGTTCGCCCGCCGTCGCATGATCAGACTGCTGGCCGGCGCGAGCATGGTCCCGCTGGTGGCGGCCTGTTCCACGGACGACTCCAGCAGCGGCGCCGCGTCGGACTCGGCCTCCTCCGGCTCGTCCTCGTCCGGCACCTCCGGCTCGGACTGCGAGGTCATCCCGACAGAGACGGCCGGCCCGTACCCCGGTGACGGCTCGAACGGCCCGAACGTCCTCAAGGAGAGCGGTGTCGTCCGGCGCGACATCACGAAGAGCTTCGGCTCGTCCAGCGGTGTCGCCGAAGGCATCCCGCTGACGATCACGCTGACGGTCGTCGACCAGTCCTCCGGCTGCGACACCCCGAAGGAGGGCGCGGCCGTCTACCTGTGGCACTGCGACCGCGAGGGCCTGTACTCCCTCTACTCCGACGGTGTCACCGAGGAGAACTACCTGCGCGGCGTACAGGAGACCGACGACAAGGGCCAGGTCACCTTCACGTCGATCTTCCCCGGCTGCTACACCGGCCGCTGGCCGCACATCCACTTCGAGGTGTACGGCAGCCTGGACGACGCCACCGCCGCCCAGGACATCGCCGCCACCTCGCAGCTCGCCTTCCCCAAGGACGTCTGCGACACCGTGTACGCGACGGACGGGTACAGCCAGAGCGTCCAGAACCTCGGCGAGCTCTCCCTGGAGAGCGACATGATCTTCAGGGACGGCTACGACCAGCAGCTCGCCACCCTTGAGGGCAGCACCGACAAGGGCTACACGGCCACCCTCACCGTCCCGGTGTAACCCGGGAACCGGCCCCGGCCCCTGTCCCGGCCGAGGTGCGCCGTGTCCCCGCACGGGGTCAGCCGCCCGGGGACTGTCGTGTCGTCGGCAGAACCACTCGTCCATGCTGAGGCCGACGAGGGGCATGGCGCCCTCACACCGCGAGGCCGCTCACCCGAGGATGCCGCGGTCGTAGGCCGCCGCCACCGCGGCCGCGCGGTCCTTCACGGCCAACTTGCCGTACAGGTGCGTCAGGTGGGTCTTGACCGTCGCCTCGCTGATGAAGAGCTCTCGGGCGATCTCGCGGTTCGACGTGCCTTTCGCGACCAGTTCGAGCACCTCCCGTTCGCGGGCCGAGAGAGCCTGGCTCGCGGGCGCGGTGGGCTTCCTGACGGCGCAGACCAGGCGGGACGCGATGGCGGGCGAGAGGACGGTGCGCCCCTCCGCGGCGGCACGGACCGCCGCGAACAGATCGTCACGGGGCGCGTCCTTGAGGAGATAGCCGGTGGCGCCCGCCTCGATCGCGGGGATCGTGTCGGCGTCGGTGTCGTACGTGGTGAGGACGAGGACTTTGGCGCGGGCGCCTCGCCGGGTGAGCTCGGCGATTGCCTCCACCCCGTTGCCGGCGGGCATGCGCAGGTCCATGAGGACGACATCCGGGTCGAGGCGCAGGGCGAGTTCGACTCCCTCGACGCCGCCCGCCGCCTCGCCCAGGACGTCGAAGTCGGGATCGGAGGCGAACATGCCGCGCAGACCGTCCCGTACGACGGGGTGGTCGTCGACGATCAGCAGGGTGATGACGCGGTCAGTCATGGCGCACCAACGGTACGCGAGCACTGATCGCGGTGCCCTGCCCGGCTTCCGACTCGACGGCGAGGGTGCCCGCGATGCGTTGGGCACGGGCGCGCATCCCGTCGAGGCCGAAGCCGCCGATGCGCGTACGCGGCGGTACGGCGAGGGGGTCGAAGCCGAGCCCGTCGTCCCGTATGTCCAAGGTGACCTCGTCGCCCATGTAGGAGAGCGTCACGCCTGCGCGGGCGGCGTCGGCGTGATCGGCCGCGTTGGTGAGAGCTTCCTGGGCGATCCGCAGAAGGGTGGCGGCGACCTCTTCGTGCAGCGGTTCCTCGATGCCGGTCACCGTGAACCGGGCGGTGACACCGGTGCGTTCGGACCACTCGGCGACGGTCTTCCGCAGAGCCACGGGGAGCGTGTCGTGCTCCAGGGCGGCCGGAGAGAGGTTGCGCACGGAGCGCCGGGCCTCGCCCAGGGACTGGCGGGCCAGCGCCTGCGCGCGGTCCAGGTGCTCGCGGGCCACGTCCGGATCGGCGGCGGAGGCGACCACCTGGAGCTGGGTGATGATGCCGGCCAGGCCCTGGGCGATGGTGTCGTGGATCTCGGCGGCGAGGCGGTGGCGTTCGTCGGCGACGCCCGCCTCCCTTGCCTGGATGACGAGTTGGGCGTGCAGGGCCGCGTTCTCGGCGAGCGCCTTCTCCAGGGCGGTGATGGTCTCGGCCCGCTCCCTGAGCCTCTCGGCTTCCTTGGCGTCAAGGTGGGTCATGACGGTGACGAGCACCGTATGGAGGATGAACAGCCCGCCGAAGAGGAGCCAGTTCGTGTGGGAGGCGGGCGGCAGGCCGCCGGACTGGGAACCCGCCATGATGACGGCGGTGACCACGAGCCCGGCCCGGGCGGCGCGCGGCGGCAGCAGGCGTCCGGCTTCGAAGTAGCCGAGGAAGGCGTAGATCGAGAACAGCGGGTTGAGCCAGGTGAGAGTGAGGGCGAGGGTGGTGCGCAGCGTGAAGTAGACGTACCCCGCAGTGGTGCCCTCGGGTAGTACCCGGCCGTGGATGCCCAAGTCGGTTTCCGGCACACAGACGGGGCCCCCGCCTCGGGTGCCGCTGCCGGCGGCGGCCGCCGTGGAGTCCGCCGCCAGCAGCCGCGGCACCGCCCGCGTCCACCACGCCTGGAGGACCAGCGAGGCGAGCACCAGGCCCCCCGCGAGGTACATCTCCCGTCGGGTCATCACCGCGTCGGCGGCCGCGGCCCCGATGAGCGTGGCCAGGCCCAGCAGGGCGTACGGGCCGTACCGGAAGAACTGCGCCCAGCGTTCCTCGACCGTCGCCGTGCCGCCTCCTTCGACCGTCGCCGTGCCGCCTCCTTCGACCGTCGCCGTGCCGCCTCCTTCGACCGTCGCCGTGCCGCCTCCCTCAGCCGTCTTCGTGACGCCTCCCTCGGCTGTCGTCCTCATGTGCGCCTGACCTACTCCCACTTGAACCAGCGCCGGGCCGCGGCCATCAGCAGTACCGCCCACAACGCCGTGACCCCGAGGTGTGTCCAGCTGGGCCAGTCCCCTGCGGCGGCCGCGTCGAGGGCCTGTGCGGCGGCGCCCAGGGGGGTGAGTTCCACGATGCGCTGGAGGGCGTCGGGCATCGCCGAGACGGGCAGCCACACACCGCTGGTGAACATGACAGGGAAGAACACCACGGACCCTACCGCCTGGGTGATCTTCGTCGTCCGGCTGAGGGCGGAGACGGTGCCGCCGATCGCCAAGGTGGCCAGAGTGGCGAGTACGAAGGCCACCAGGTACCCGGCCGCCTGGCGGGGCAGAGCCACGTCGAACACGAACCGGCCCACCGCGAGGGCGAGCGAGGCGGAGAGCACCACGGCGGCGCCGTGCAGCACGATCTGCGCGCCGATGAGGGCGCCCGGCCGCACGGGTGTGGTGGACATGCGGCGCAGGATGCCCCGCTCGCGGTAGCCGGTCAGGACGGGCGGCATGGCCTGGATGCCGGACATGATCACGGCGAGCAGAACGGCGACGGGGACGTACAGGTCCACCGGGCGCCGGCCGTTCGGATCGGCCGACGGCTCCCGAAAGGACGGGATGGAGCCCAGGACGCACAGCAGCACCGTGGGGAAGGCGAGGATCCAGAAGAGGGCGGCGGGCTCACGCAGGAAGAGCCGCGCCTCGGCCTTGAGGACGGCGGTGGCACTGCCCTTGACGGCGGTGGGACGGGTGGGGGTGTGGGTGATGGCGGTGGTGGTGGCGGTCATGCGTCCGGTCCCGTCAGGTCGAGGTAGGCGTCGTCCAGGGTGGCTTCCGTGACGCGGAGTTGGTGGGCGGTGATGCCCTGCCCGGCGAGCAGTGACAGCAGGGCGTCGACCGTTTCGTCGGTGCCCTTGACGACGATCCGGCCGTCCTTCTCCGTCCGGGTCACGGACGCGACCGAGGGCAGGTCCGCCAGCTGCCGTGTGTCCAGCGGGGCGGAGGGCCTGAAGGAGACCGCCGTACCGCTCGCGGTGCGGCCTATCAGCCCGGCCGGGGTGTCCAGTGCGGTGATACGGCCCTGGTCGATCAGGGCGATCCGGTCGCACAGGCGCTGGGCCTCCTCCATGAAGTGAGTGACCAGCAGCACGGTGACACCGCTGTCACGTACCTCCTCGATGAGCTGCCAGGTGTCGCGGCGGGCGCGCGGGTCGAGCCCGGTGGTCAGCTCGTCCAGTACGACGATGCGGGGGTTGCCGATCAGGGCGAGCGCGATGAACAGGCGCTGCTTCTGTCCGCCGGACAGCTTCGCGAAGCGCGTGCGGAGCTTGTCGGTGAGACCGAGGCGCTCGGCGAGGGCACGCCAGTCGGCGGGATCCGGACAGCAGGCGGCGTACAGTTCGAGCGCTTCCCGGACCGTGATCTTGGGCTGCAGTTCGCTCTCCTGGAGCTGCGCGCCCAGGATGCGGGTGACGGGGCCGCGGTCGGCGACGGGGTCGTACCCGGCGACGCGGATGCTGCCGCCGTCGGGCCGCCGCAGTCCCTCCACGCACTCGACGGTGGTGGTCTTGCCGGCGCCGTTGGGGCCCAGGATCCCGAAGATCTCCCCCTCCTCGACGGCGAAGGACACGCCGTCGACTGCTTTCCTGCCCCCGTAGGCCTTGTGCAGGCCGCTGACTTCGATGACTGCCATGCACAAGAGCGTGCCCGGGGGCGCAGGACGCGGACATCGGCCATCGCGCTCGAAGAGGCATCGGCCGATCGGTTGATGGCGGGGTACGACCTGGCTTGGTACGACCTGGCCGGGACGGCGTGGTGATCACCGTGCGAGCGGCCGGCCTCCGGGTGCGTGCGGCAGGGCCGTCGCGGTCGTGCACACCCCCGGCGCTCCGCTCAGTGCGCGACCGGAACCGCCGTGTACGTCCGGCGCAGGAAGCGGATCAGTGCCTTCGTGTCGAACTGCATCACCGCCACCCCCTGGGCGGAGTGGAACTCCATGACGGCCTGGACGCGGCCGCAGGGCCAGATGCTTACAGGGCCGGAGCTGGTGGGGGTACGCAGGCCGCGTTCGAGGAGGTCGCGGGGGAAGGTCCACTCGTCGGGGCCGGGGAGGCGTTCGCGGACGGCGGAGGTGTCGGGGCCGGGGATGCGCAGGCGGACGGTGGAGGCGTCGGTGTCGTAGCGCAGGACGACCGGCACGGTGTCCCGGTCCTCGGGGGAGTCCGTGACGACATGGGCCCGAGCGTACTGCTCGACGGTGACAGACATCGGGCTGCTCCTCACGCTGAGTGACCCTGACGGAAGCTGTGAATCCGCTGTCCGCTGCCCCTCCAATGTCGCACATTTTCCGCCGCGCGCCCGTGGAGGCCCTGCGGGAGTCCCGGGAGGCCGATGTGAGCGCGCCGGGCGGCCGGCGGGTGTTCCTGTGTCGCGTTCGGCGAGTCGTTCGCTAATCGGACTTGCGTCGCTCTTGCAAGAGACTCGCAATAGGGCTCTATCATCGTAAGGTTCCGGCCACTCCAGCCATCCGCAGAATGCCCCAGCATCCAGCACCCAGCCCTCAGCCAGCGTGTCCCCACCCGGTGGCCCGGCCCCCGACCAGGAGAGCGAGCCCTCGTATGCACGTCCCCGACGGATTCATCAACGCCCCCGTCTCGGCGGTCGCCGGAGTCGTCGCCGCCGGTGCGGTCGCCGTGAGCCTGCGCGGCGCCCGGCGTGAGCTGGACGAACGGACGGCGCCGCTCGCCGGGCTCGTCGCCGCGTTCATCTTCGCCGTGCAGATGCTGAACTTCCCGGTCGCGGCCGGGACCAGCGGACATCTGCTCGGCGGTGCCCTGGCCGCGATACTCGTGGGCCCCTATACAGGGGTCCTGTGCGTGTCCGTGGTGCTCCTCATGCAGGGCATCCTCTTCGCCGACGGCGGCCTCACCGCCCTCGGCGTGAACATCAGCGTCATGGCCGTCGTCACGTCCGTCGTCGCGTACGCCCTCTTCCGCGGACTCGTGAAGGTGCTGCCCAGGACGCGCCGCTCGATCACCGTCTCCGCCTTCGTCGCCGCCCTGATCTCCGTGCCCGCCGCGGCCGTCGCCTTCACGCTCGTCTACGCGATCGGCGGCACCACGGACGTGCCGATCGGCTCGGTCCTCACCGCCATGGTCGGCGTCCACACCCTCATCGGCATCGGCGAGGCCGCGATCACCGCCGCCACGGTCGGTGCCGTCATCGCCGTACGCCCGGACCTCGTGCACGGCGCCCGGGGCCTGACCGCCCCGCTGAAGCTGCGCGTCGGCGGTGAGCTGGTCGACGCGCCCGCAGCCGAGCCGACGCCCGCCCCCGTCGCCGCCCGGTCGCCCCGCAGGCTGATCCTCGCCGGCCTCGGCACCTCCCTCCTCCTCGCCGGTGTCGTCAGCTTCTACGCCTCCGCCGACCCCGACGGGCTGGAGAAGGTCGCCGCGGACAAGGGCATCGACGCCAAGGTCGAGGACCACGCCGCCGCCGACTCCCCGCTCGCCGACTACGGCGTCGAGGGCCTCACCGACACCCGCCTCTCCGGCGGCCTCGCGGGCGTGATCGGCGTCGGCGTCACGGTCGTCGCCGGTACGGGGATCTTCTGGGCCGTACGCAAGCGGCGTACCGGCGAGGACGACGCCACGTCCCCCACCTCCCTGCCCGAGAACGCCTGACATGGGGGCCGGCCACGCCCACAAGCTCTACCGGCACGCGCACTCGCCCGTGCACGCCCTGCCGCCGCACACCAAACTCGCGGCCGTCTTCGCCTTCGTGGTCGTCGTGGTGTCGACGCCGCGGGAGGCGATGTGGGCGTTCGGGCTGTACGCCGTGCTGCTCGGCGTGGTCGCGTGCGTGGCCCGCGTACCCGCCGGGTTCCTGCTCCGGCGGCTGCTCATCGAGATCCCGTTCGTCGCGTTCGCCGTGCTGATGCCGTTCGTGGCGCAGGGCGAGCGCGTCGAGGTCCTCGGGATGTCGCTGAGCGTCAGCGGGCTGTGGGGCGCCTGGAACGTCCTCGCCAAGGGAACGCTCGGCGTCGCCGCCTCCGTCCTCCTCGCGTCCACCACCGAACTCCGTGAACTCCTCCTCGGACTCCAGCGCCTCAGACTGCCCCCGCTGCTCGTCCAGATCGCGTCCTTCATGATCCGCTACGGAGACGTGATCACCGATGAGATGCGGCGGATGCGGATCGCGCGCGAGTCACGGGGGTTCGAGGCGAGCGGCGTACGGCACTGGGGGGTGCTCGCCAAAACGGCCGGGGCGCTGTTCATCCGCTCGTACGAGCGTGGCGAGCGGGTCCATCTGGCCATGATCAGCCGGGGGTACGCGGGCACCATGCCCGTCATCGACGAGGTGACCGCGTCCCGGGCGCAGTGGTCGTACGCCTTCGCCCTGCCGGTCGCCGCACTCGTCGTATGTCTGCTGGGATGGAGCCTGTGACCGCGTCCGAAAGCCTCGCGCCCCCGTCCGAGAGCCTCGTGCCCCCGTCCCTCGAAGTCGCCGGGCTAGCCTTCGCCTACCCCGACGGCCATCAGGCCCTCTTCGGCGTCGACTTCACCGTCGGGCGAGGGGAGCGGGTCGCGCTGCTCGGGCCGAACGGGGCCGGGAAGACCACCCTCGTCCTGCACCTGAACGGCATCCTCACCGGGGGAGCCGGCACGGTGACCGTCGCCGGGATGCCGGTCGGCAAACGGCACATGGCCGAGATCCGGCGGAAGGTCGGCATCGTCTTCCAGGACCCCGACGACCAGTTGTTCATGCCGACCGTGCGCGAGGACGTGGCCTTCGGGCCCGCAGCGGCGGGAATGCGGGGCCCCGAGCTGGAGGCCCGGGTGGACAAGGCCCTCGGACAGGTCGGCATGGCGGAGTTCAGGGAACGGCCGCCGCACCACCTCTCGTTCGGGCAGCGGCGGCGGGTGGCGGTGGCCACCGTGCTCGCCATGGAGCCCGAGATCCTCGTCCTCGACGAGCCGTCCTCCAACCTGGACCCCGCCTCGCGCCGCGAACTCGCGGACATCCTGCGGTCGTTGGACGTCACCGTGCTCATGGTCACGCACGACCTGCCGTACGCGCTCGAACTCTGCCCGCGTTCCCTGATCCTCAGCGAGGGTGTCATCGCGGCGGACGGGGTGACGGGTGAGCTTCTCGTCGACGACGAGCTGATGCGGGCCCATCGGCTGGAGCTGCCGTTCGGATTCGACCCGCGGTCGGTGAGGGCCCGTTAGGGCTCGGTGGTGAGGGTTGTCCGCCGGGTGCGGGTGGGTGCGGGTGGGTGCGGGCTTCTCGCGCAGTTCCCCGCGCCCTTTGAAGGCCGGGGGCGCCCTGCGCTTTTGAGGGGCGCGGGGAACTGGACGACCAGCCCCTGCTCACCCGCGGACAAACACGGTCCCCCCGCAGCGCACCACACGCGTCCGTGACAATGGGGCCCGTGACGAATCATGAGGAACCCGAACAGCACGGTTCGCTGCTCCTCGACCAGCAGTTGTGCTTCGCGCTGTACGCGGCCCAGCGCGCGGTCACCGCCGCGTACCGCCCGCTGCTCGACGAACTCGGCCTCACCTACCCGCAGTATCTGGTCATGCTCTCCCTCTGGGAGCGCGGTGAGACCACCGTCAAGGAACTGACGGGCGCCCTGCGGCTCGACTACGGCACGGTCTCGCCGCTGCTGAAGCGGCTGGAGTCGGCCGGGCTGCTGAGCCGGGAGCGGTCGCTGCGGGACGAGCGTTCGGTGCGGATCGCGCTCACCGGGCGCGGCGAACAGCTCCGCGACCGTGCGGCGGCCGTCCCCGCCACCCTCGCGGCCGCCACCGGGCTGCACGCCCCCGAGGTGGCACGGCTGCGCGAGGAACTGTGGCAGTTGACGGCACGGGCGACGAAGGCGGCAGGCCGCTGAGCGGGCGAGGCCGCCCCGTCGGTCACTCGCCGGTCGGCGGGGCGGCCGGTGGTGACCTTGTGTTACCCATGGTTACTACCCCCTGGTAACCGCTCTCCCCTACCGACCGGTACCTTGTGCACGATGTATTCGTGCGCGCCTGTCCTGGGGAGGCCACGCGCTCGTCCTGGGGGAGGCCAAGGGAATGACTGACGACGCCGCGGGGGAGACCCCTTCCGATACGCGTCCGACGAAGATCATGTACGTCGCCGAGGCCACCGCGCACGGGGGCCGGGACGGCTACATCAGCAGCCAGGACGGCCAGATCGACCTCAAGGTCGCGATGCCACCGGCGATGGGCGGCGACGGCAACGGCACCAACCCCGAGCAACTGTTCGCCGCCGGGTACAGCTCCTGCTTCCACAACGCGCTGGTCCTCGTCGGCCGCCGCGCGGGCTACGACCTGACCGGCTCCACCGTCGCCGCGAAGGTGGGCATCGGCCCCAACAAGCAGCGCGGTTACGGCCTCGCCGTCGCCCTCAGCGTCTCCCTCCCGGTCATCGACCAGGACATCGCGGCCAAGCTCGTCGACGCGGCGCACATGGTCTGCCCGTACTCGAACGCGACCCGCGACAACATCGACGTCACCATCGTGCTGGGCTGAGACGGCCTGGAGGGGCCGGGAACGGTCCGGAGCGGCCGGGAACGGCCCGGAGGGCGGCGGCGAGGGGCTGCGGCGGCCCCGGGCGGGGGAATCCCGGGCCATGCCTGTACGTTGCATCCGTCGTCGTGGCGAGCGGTCGTGGCGAGTGAACGGACAGCAAGGAGCGCCGACGTGGACGTGAACGGTACGGTCGCCGAGGGCTTCGAGCCGGTCAGGGCCGCGTTCGTACGCAACTTCGAGGCGCTCGGCGAGCGGGGCGCGGCGGTCGTGGTCTACCGGCACGGGCGCAAGGTCGTCGACCTGTGGGCCGGCACCCGGGACGTCGACGGCGACGAGCCCTGGCAGCACGGCACCGCCCAGATCATGCGCTCGGCGACGAAGGGCGTCGCCGCCGCCGTACCGCTGATGCTGGCCGAGCGCGGGGAACTGGACCTCGACGCGCCGGTGGGCCGGTACTGGCCGGAGTTCAAGGCGCACGGCAAGGACCTCGTGCTGGTGCGGCACGTGCTCAACCACCGGGCCGGGCTCCCGGTCCTGGACCGTCCCCTCACCCCCGCCGAGGCGCTGGACCCGCGCCGGGGCCCGGCGGCCGTGGCCGCGCAGACCCCCGCCTGGGAGCCCGGCACCGACCACGGCTACCACCCCCTGACGTACGGCTGGATGCTCGACGAACTGGTCCGGCGCGTGACCGGCCGGGGGACCGGCGAGTGGATCGCGTCGGACATCGCCGCCCCGCTCGGCCTGGACGCCGACCTGTGGCTGGGGCTGCCGGACTCGGCGGCGGCGGCGGACC
>NZ_LRTR01000316.1 GCF_001550375.1 Streptomyces europaeiscabiei
GCCGAGGCGGGTGGGGTGGGCGCGGCGGTTGCCGGCGTCCTGGGTCAGAGCGCTATCGGGTGCGACGTGCGGCCCGATGCCTCGTCTATCTCGTCGTGGGCCTTGGTGAGGAGCTTCATGGCGAGCTCGTTCAGGGCCCTGGCCCCGGCTATCTCCTCGCCGACCCGGGGCTGATGGGAGTCGGTCCGGTGGCGGCTGGCGTAACCGTTCGCGCGTACCTCCTTCCCGTCGGGGAGCCGTACGAGGGCCGCCGCCCGTGTGCGCTGATCGTCCTCCTGGAACTCCAGCTCGATGTGCCATCCGACAGCGGTTTTCATCATGACGATCACCTCCGGAATCGCTCTTTCCAGAGTGCTCCTCCTCTCCCGTGGACGCACGGCCTGCCCGGCCCCCGTCCCGCCTATCCGGCCCGCAGCATCAGCCCGATCCCCACGACCAGCAGCCCCGCGGCCACGATCCGCGGCGCCCCGAACCGCTCTTTGAAGAACACCGCCCCGATCGCCGCCCCCACGATGATCGATGTCATATCCGGCTCATACAGTGTTTGTCATGAGCCGATCCAAGTTACCCAAGGCCGCCATCACGCCGGGCGAGCCCGCAGCGATCTACTGCCGCATCTCCCACACCAGGGACGAGGATCAGACCGGCGTCGACCGCCAGGAACGCATCTGCCGGGAGATCGCCGAGCGCCTACAGCTCCGTGTCGAGTCGTCGCACATCTACGTGGACAACAACCGGTCGGCGTGGCAGCGCAACCGGAAGCGACCGGGGTGGGAGGAGATGCTGAGGGCGATGGGGGAGGGGGAGATCAGGCACGTCATCGTCTACCACCCCGACCGCCTGATGAGGCAGCCGAAGGATCTTGAGGAACTGCTCTCCATAGCCGACGACAAGCGCGTCCTTCTGCATGGCGAGGCGAACCGGCGCGATCTGTCGGACCCAGACGACCGGTTCATCCTCCGCATCGAGGTGGCGCACGCGTGCCGCTCCTCCGATGACACGTCGCGCCGTCTCAAGGATGCCTTGAAGGAGCACGCCCGAGAAGGCCGGCCGCATGTGGGCAACCGACCGTACGGCTACACCCGCGACGGCCGCGCGATTGTCGAGAAGGAAGCGGAGATCGTTCGCGAGGTCTACCGCCGCTTCTTGGACGGTGAGTCACCGAACCGCATAGCCCAGGACCTTGCAGCACGCGACATCCCCACGTCGAAGGGCAAGACGTGGAACCCCGAGAACGTTCGTCATCTGCTGGCGTCCCATTTCGTGGCCGGACTCCGGTTCCACCTGGGGGAGGAAGTGGCCATAGGGACGTGGCCCGCCATCATCGACCGGGGGCAGTGGGACGAGGTGCAACGGCTCAAGGAGTACCGCGCTCAGCAACACCGGGACACGAAGAAACGGCCGCTCCGTAACTACATCCTGCGCGGTGTCGTCACGTGCGCGTGCGGAGCACGCATGAGCGGCTCGAACAGCGTCCGGTATCCCTACTACCGGTGCACCCGCGCCGACAACACCGACCAGGACAAGTGCAACCGCTCCGTCTCGGCCGTGCCGCTGGAGGCGTTCGTGCGGGACGTGACGATCAAGGTGTTGACCAAGCTCGACACCGCTGGCTACGAGCCGGCCGCGACCACGCGCCCAGAGGCTGACGTGCTCGCGGACGAGAAGGACCGCGCGAAGCTGGGGGAGCTGAAAGAACTCTGGCTCAACGATGACGACTTCACGACCGCCGACTTTCAGTCCATGCGCGCGCCCATCCTCAAGCGGATGAAGGAGCGTCAGCGGAAGACCGTCAAGCGGCCGATCGCCGTCCTGGAGGGGATCGCCGGACCGGACGCCGAAACCAACTGGAAGAGGCTGGAGGAGGCGGAGGACCACGCGCGCATGAACGCGATCTACCGGTTCCTGTTCGCTGCGGTGATCGTCCGTCCGCCGACGCGGAAGGGCAGGGGGTTCGACACGGATCGGGTGGACATCGAGCCGAATCCGCTGGACTACTAGCCTCGGGCTTTCACGAACTGGGCGGTCCGCGACTTGATCACAGCTGGGAGAAGTACTCCTGACCAGCGGCATCGGAACTTGTCGAGGGTCCGGTTGGGTGCGAGGAGAGAAGCACCCCTCAGGTGAAGCGGGCGTACGATCTTGCCCCGAGCACTCCCCGATCGCCGTCGCGTGTCCGTCTATGCTCGCAGTGATGAGGTCGCCCGCACGGTAAAGAACGGGACCCGGGGTGCGGTCAGGGTCGTTTGCCTCATCACCATCGCGTGATGGAATCCGCGTAGCCAACTTCGCGGAGTCTCCTGAGCACGTTGTCCGACGGCTGGTCAGAAGAGCGGAAAATGCCCCTGACCAGCCAGAATGAGGATTGTCTAGGCCCTCGTTCCCGCGCCCGTCGGAGGCACTTTCCAGGTGAGTAAGCGTATCGGGTTGTACCCGCGTGTCCGCGTCGAGGGCGGTGGCCGCGGGACGGTCTCTCAGGCCGGGGCGGTGCTGCTGGTCGAGACGGTCCGCACGTCCGGCCTGGACACCGCGGTATCGGCGGCAATGGCGCCGTGGCGCAAGCCGCGAACGGTGCACGATCCGGGCAAGATCCTGCTGGATGTGGCCCTGGCCGTCGCACTCGGCGGAGACTGCCTGGCCGACATCGGCATACTGCGGGCCGAGCCTGACGTGTTCGGCCCCGTGGCCTCCGATCCGACGGTCTCCCGTCTCGTCGACGCTCTGGCCGCAGCCGGCCCGAAGGCCCTC
>NZ_LRTR01000317.1 GCF_001550375.1 Streptomyces europaeiscabiei
GCTGAAGATTCCGAAGAAGGCGTGGACGCCGGCCTATGACGCGGGCGGCACCGAGCGGCCCGGCGCCTGGGTCGCGGAGATCACGGACATGCCCGACCTGAGTACGTGGCCGAAGGGGATGCGGCTGGTCGTCCGCAAGGAACGGCCGCACCCCGGCGCCCAGTTGCGTTTCACCGACCTTGACGGGCTACGGCTGACCTGCTTCGCGACCAACACAAGAGGCGGCCAGCTCGCCGACCTCGAACTGCGTCACCGCCGCCGGGCCCGCTGTGAGGACCGCATCCGAGGCGCCCGCGACACCGGACTGCGCAATCTGCCCCTGCACGACACCGCACAGAACTGGATCTGGCTGGAGATCGTCTCCCTCGCACTCGACCTCCTCGCCTGGATGCCGATGCTCGCGCTGACCGGCGAGGCCCGCCGCTGGGAACCCAAGAAGCTCCGTCTGAGGCTGTTCTGCGCCGCCGCCCAGCTCGTGAGCACCGGCCGCCGCCGCTGGCTCCGCTTCACTGCGCGATGGCCCTGGACCGACGAGATCACCCGGGCAATCGACCGGCTCAATGCCTTGCCGAGCCCCGGCTGACCAGCCACACCGACCACCCCAACGATCCGCACCACCACACCGGGAAAGTGGAACCCGGCGCCCACCCGACACGACACTCGGGCTGTCGGCGTGCCCATCCTCAGCCACCGAAAGCGAAACGGTCCGCCGACTCCGTCGGCCGACCGTCACGAAAGATCGAGGCTAGCATCCGCGGCCTTCTAGCAAATCTAGGAAAGTGCCGGACAAATTAGCTTAGCGGGTGTTATATGGTCGCGTGCGACCTCGACTCGCTTGAATCGCGAGACCGTCTGATTTCGTGTATAGAATAGGAAAAATCTCATGGCTCTAGCTCCTCCGTCAACGAGATCTCTCCTGCTTGCAAGTAAGGTCAACGGCATTCTTTTGAGTCATGCCACCGGATTTACCGTCGTGGCTGATGAGCAACCCTTCCTGATTACGAATTGGCATGTAGCGAGTGGGCGAAATCCGCAAACGGGACAACCGATGTCGCGGACCGCGGCAATTCCGGACACGCTTACCATTCGACATCTCACGAAGGCCACCTCGACCGAGGTTGCTTGGAATGACTTCGATGAGCCGCTTGTCGATGATTCCGAAAGTCCGCTGTGGTTCGAGCATCCTGATTACGGAAGAAAAGTTGATGTTGTTGCTCTTCCGCTCACGAATCTTCAAGGAGTCCATATTCAGCCGTATGGTCCCGAAGTGATGCGGAAAACTCTACGGGCCGGCATATCGGATTGGGTGAACATTGTCGGTTTCCCGTTTGGGCAGGCAGCCGGAGGGTCGCTTCCTATCTGGACTAAAGGGGCGATTGCCTCAGAGCCTGAAGTGGATTATGATCTTCTCCCATGCTTTCTGGTCGACGCAAGGACGCGTCAGGGGCAGTCGGGATCTCCAGTCCTCGCATACTCGCCCGGTGGGGCGACCGAGATGGTGGATGGAAAGACCGGATTCATCGCGGGGCCGGTCGGGAATTTGTTGGGTGTCTACTCTGGTCGAATTAATGACGAGTCGGACATTGGACGGGTTTGGAAGTTCGATGTAGTTCTCGAAATTCTGAATGCGCGGCGCAGAGGTGACAACTCTCTACGGGGCAGCGGTGCATGAGTTCTGAGAACTTCTTGAGCATGTGCCAAAATCCTGTCGTCATCGCGTAGGGCCGAGCAGTCGCACGAGACGCGCAGCGCTCTTTGGCCCTATGCGGGTGGGGAACTTGGCCGCCTGCCGCTCGACAGCCCGAGCCCACTGCTCGTTATGGCGTCTTGTCACCGGCGCACCTCACGCTCTTCGCGCGCGATCTCACGGTTTGTGGCAAGGTCTTCGGCGATTCCGGCGGCAATGAGTGCGGCGCCGGGGGTGTGGCCGGAGCTGACGTAGCGCCAGTTCCGTTCGGTGATCGTGTCGGGGGTGCTGGTGGTGTGGCCGAGGTGGTGGGCGCGTTCGGCGCGGAGTGCTGCGTAGGTGGTGGAGTAGGCGCGGGATTTGGTGAGGATGTGGCCGCGGTAGCCGAGGGTGTGGGTCCAGGCGCGGAGGCGGAGGGGTTCGTATTCGGGGAGGCCGCCGAGTCGCCAGCAGGTGCGCATGAGGGTGCGGACGTGTGTGGTGACGGGGGCGGTGGTGATGTCCTCCCAGGTGGTGAGTGGGTGGTCAGTGCCGGCGCCGGTCTCGCTGGCTCCTTTGGTGACGTACTTGGCGACGTATGCGGCAACGGCGTCATCGTCGGGGCCATCTGCGTTGGCGTGCAGAGGTCGAGCGTCGATCTGTTCGCCCCAGTGCAGGAGTAGTTCGCCCACGGCGGGGCTGTAGGGGGTGCGAACCACGACGCGCCGGGCGGAGGCGCGTACGGCGTCGGCGAGTTGGCCGTTGGTGGCCCAGGCCGGGGGTTCGTCGTCGGGCCCGTTCGGTCCGTCGAGGCGGACGACGGCATGGACGTGGACGGCCGCTCGCTTCTGGTATTCGGCGACGCGGGCGAAGGAGAGCCGGGCGTGGTCGGCGAAGCGGGACTGTACGAGGCCGGCGGAGGTGGCGAGGCGCCGCCGTACGTCGATGACGAACCGGTCCCAGAGCTTGGAAGCGTGCGCGTGCCAGAGGGCGTGGCCGGTGTAGTCGTAGCAGTCGGGGCAGAGGGGTTGGCCGACGGCAGGAGCATCGGGGGCGTGGACGAGGCCGCAGCTGAGGGGGTGCCCGTGTGTGCAGGTGCGGCGGTCGCGTCGGGGGCGGCAGGCATCCCCGGCACGGTGTACCGGTCCGAAGGACGGGGCGGTCAGGGTGACGAAGAGCCGGGGGCGGTGGCGCACGGTGGCGGGGATGTTCTTGCCGCCGGTCAGGCCCGCGCGGACGAGGTGGAAGGTGTCTCCGGCATGGAGGCGGGAGCAGGCCGGGCAGACGGACGCGCGGCGGTTGCGGCAGCGGACGAGGAGGCGTTCACCGGGTTCGGTGCGGGTGTCGTAGTGGTGGACGATCTCGCTGGTGGTGCCGTCCAGGGTGGTGGTGGAGCCGGTGAGGTGGACGGGGTGGGCGCAGCCGCCGGTTGCGGTGATCTGTTCGATCCAGCGGGCGAATCGGGGGTCTTGGGCGAGGCGGATCGCGTCGCGGTCGGTTTCGGGGAGCTGACGCAGGCGCGCCGCGCGGTCGAGGGCGGCGCGCCTGTCAGCCGGGGTGTGGGGCGGGGTGATGGTGGTGCCCTTTCGGGGTGGGCCGCCGTAGCGGCACGGGTGAGGTGGGGCGGCGCGTTGTCGGTCATGGGTTGCTCCCTTGCAGGTCGGTCGGGTGAGTGGGGTGAGGGTTCAGCGGATGGTGCCGGTGCCCCGGCAGACGCGGCAGCGCCGCAGTCGTCCGGTCCAGGTGCGGCGGGCGCCGTCGCCCTTGCAGTGGGGGCACCTCACGCGAGGCATGGGCATAGTCGGGTGTCCTTTCTGCTCAGGTGTGGGAGAAGCCGCTGATGACCCAGGTGACGAGGCCGTGGACGGTGTGGATGACGGGGGTCTGGCCGAGGTAGAGGCCGAAGAGGCCGACGCAGACCGCTTCCCAGGCGCGGACGTCGCGGGAGCGGACGAGGAGGACGGTGATGATCCCGAAGATCACCGCGAACGTGAACGCCGTACCGGTGCTGATCACTTGGACTCTCCTTCCAGCGCGGCGAGGGCGCGGGTGACGAGCGGCAGGTGAGGGGTCATTGCGGCGTGCTTGCGGGCCGTGGCCACGGCCTCATCCGTCGGGGTGAGGTGGGAGCGTGCGCGGTTCCATCCGCCGTCCGGGCCGGTGGACACGGCCACGCCCCGTTCGTGCGCGGTGATCGACTGCGCCACTGCCACGGCGTCTTTGTTGAGGTCGCCGAGGGCCATTTCGGCGGTGCCGGGGTCGTTGACGCGGTGGCAGATCCGGCCGCCGAGCTGGGCGCGCAGGGCGGTGACGCCGGGGCCGAGGTCGGAGCCGACGCGTTGGCCGGCCACGACGAGGTGGATGCCGAGGGCGGCGCCGAGCTGGGCCAGGCGCAGCAGGAGGGTGGAGCACTGTTCGGCTTCTGCCTTGCTCTCGCGGGTGCCGTCGGACAGGTACAGTTCCGCGATCTCGTCGACCAGGACGACGACCGGTACGGGGCGGAGCTTGTCCGGGAGTTCCCAGATGGAGCGGACTCCGGCCGTGCGGCAGGCGCTCATGCGGTCCTGCATGTCGACGGCCAGGGCGGAGAGCACCGCGACCGCTTCCCGGCGGCAGGTCGCTAACGCGCTCAACCGGTCGGCGAACAGGCCCAGTTCCATACCGCCCTTGCAGTCGACGCCGACCAGGGCGACCCGTTGTGCGGCGAGCTCAGTGATGAGCCGGGCCAGAAGCGTGGACTTGCCCGAGCGGGTGGCCCCGACGATGAGCCAGTGCGGCACCAGGCGCAGGTTCATCACCCACGCTCCGCCCGTCTCCAGGGCCCCGATGAGGGCGCAGAGGAGTTCGGCGGGGGCGGTGGCTAAGCCGGGCCGCTGAAGCGGGTCATGGGCCATCGCGGTCAGCAGCACGAGGCCGCGTTCGGGGGAGGTGACCCGTACGGCGTGCACCTTCCAGGCGTGTACGAACGCGTCCGCCGCCTTCAGGTACGTCGCCGGGGTCTGGCCCGCGTGCAGCCGCACCACCACGGACAACCCCATCGGGGTGACGCGCGGGAAGGAACAGCGGGGGGCCACCGGCCGGACCGGGTCTCCCTTGACGAGCAGGTGTCCGACGAGGGTGCGCGCCGGGAGCCGGGACACGGCCAGGTCGTTGAGCACGGCGACCCGCCTCCAGGTGGAGGCCATCCGCCACGCGGTCGCCGGGTAACCGACGAGGTACCAGTGCCAGACCGGGCGGTGGCGGCGCACCAGGTCCCCGACGACCAGCAGCCAGGCCAGCACGGCCAGCGCGAAGGCGATGATGTACGGCTCCATCACGCGTCACCACCCTTGCGCTGTGCCGCGGGGGCGGTCGCGGTCGAGGGCATGGGTACGGGTGTGATGGCGTCCGCGCGGAAGCTGAGGCCGTGCCGGTCGCCCATCGACCAGGCGAACGCAGTCAGCCCGGTGACCTTGACGATCTGTCCTTCCTCGATCCCGGTCGGCTCACCGCTGACGGCGATCTCGATGACGGAGATCCGCCGCCGGTCTGCCGCACGGTTACGGCGACCGTGTAGACGGGGTTGCCGTCCCGGTCCTTCTTCACCTCCTGCGTCTCTACGTTGCTGAACTTCACTTCCGGAGCGATGGCGCACCGCAGTACGCCGAGCCGCGCCGTGTCCACGGGAATGGACTGCATGATCTGTGGCCTCCCTGGCCAGTCACGACGCCAGACTTCTTCTGACGTCACTTGTCCTAACGAGTGACGAGTGTGTGGTGCTGTACGGCAGGTGCGCAACTACTTATGCTGACGAGTGACGCCGCGCGAGTGACGTGCCTATGACCCCGACCCGTCGGAGACGCCCAGATGTCGGAGATCCAACGCCCCGGAGCCCTCTACCAGCAGGTGGCCGGAGCCATCCGCGAAGCGATCCTGTCGGGTGAGTTCGCCCCCGACTCCCTGTTGCCGTCCGAAGCCCAGCTCATGGCCCGCTACGGCGTCTCACGCCCGACCGTCCGCAACGCGATTGCGGCACTGCGCGCAGAAGGACTGATCGACGTCCGCCACGGCAAGGGCAGCTTCGTACGCTCCGACGGACAGCCCTCGTTGACCATCGAGCGCCGCATCAGCCGTACCGCCGACGGCAGGTTCGTCATGCCGGGCGGCGACATTTGGCAGGAGACCGAGGAGCCCAGCACTTACCGGACGCACACCACGAAAGCCACCGGCCGACTCCTCCAACTTGCCGAGGAAGAGGCCCTGTTCGGATGCGATCGGCTGTTGCTCGACCCGAGCACGGGCACGCGCGCCATGCACCGAACCCTGATCCCGTTCGCCGTCGCTGAAGCCGTTCCGGTACTCGGGGAAGAGCCGTGCAAGCGCCCGGCGGCGTTCTACCGCCTGCTCACCGAGGCAGGCCACCAGCTCACGTGGTCGGAGACCGTACGCGCCCGGATGCCCCTGCCCGACGAGCGCACCACGCTCCAGCTCCCCGACGCGACTCCGATCCTGCACATCTCCCGCGTCACCCACGACACGGACGACCGCCCGTTGTTCCTCGAAGAACTCCGCACCGGCGCCGACCGAGCCGAACTCGCCTACCCGATCACCGCCGACACACAGCCCGCCCCACGCGCCCGTACCTGACCGGCGAGCCGGATCGGTCGAAACAGCCTTCACTTCCTCAAGGGCGCGCCTACGGCGCGCCGGGCCGCCCGGCCGCCCCGGCCGC
>NZ_LRTR01000318.1 GCF_001550375.1 Streptomyces europaeiscabiei
GGCCGGGCGTGCGGCGTGGCCGCCGGTCCCGTCCGGACGCCAGGCGCCCCCACCCGCAGCACACCCGAGGAACCAAGGCGGCGAATGGTCGTCGAGGGCAGGAGCCCATGGGGCCAGGGGTCGCCGGCCGGAGAGACTTTAGGCAGCCACCATGGGGCGAGCCTCGAAGAACAGGGGGCCCATCGGGCAGAACCACGGGCAGGTCCAGTACCTGCCCGATTCGCCGGGCGAGCGTAAGGCCCCCTGTTCACTCGCCCCATGGCAGCTCCCGCCCAAAGTCTCTCCGGCCGGCGACGTGCCCACGTGCACCGCTCACCAGCGAAGACGCCCCTCATGCCGCACCGCCGTCGGCGTCGGCGGCCGATTCCAGAAGCCCGGCAAGCCGGTCGACGGCGTCCGGCCAGCCCGCCAGGCGCACGACCCCGCGCCCGTCCTCGTTCGTCGACGCGACCGCACGTGCGTCGGACAGTTCGAATCCGGCACCGAGCAAAGCCCGGTTCAGCCGGTCGGCAGCCTCCCGCGCAACCCGCCACCCCGTCACGTATTCGACACCAGGGACCCACAGGCCGGAATTCATGCCCGCGATGCCGTCGAGTTCATTGCTTAGCCAGTCCTCACCCGCGCCAGCCACGGCGTCCACCTCAGCCCATTCCGAGATAACGAATCGTCAACTTCCTTAATTTCAGGGCCAGAAGCGACGCAACGCGACGGCCCCGGTACCATCAGGCACCGGGGACCGTCGCGTCCCCTGCCGGGCCACCCTTCGCTTTCCACGGCTGACGGGGTGGCCCGGTCTCGGTATGTGGTTGTGAGGCGCGGCCCCGTCACGGGGAGGGGAGCTCCCGAGGTGCTGTGAGGAGCCGCGCCCCTCGGCCGGGCAGGTCAGGCCCGGCCTGTCTCCGGGGCACTCTCCGCTCCCGATCGCGAGGGAGCCGAGCGGCACAGTGCCCCGGCGCTTGTCAGCCCCACCTCTCCAACCAGAGCCGGTCAAGATCCAGGCGAGCCCACACGTGCTTGCCGCCCTTGCTCGCAGGCGACCACCACACGGCATCGGCGAGTCGTTGAATGATCAGCAGCCCACGACCCCGATCCGGCAACAGCGCTTCCGAGAAGTCGCCGGCCAGTTCCGGCGAGATGGACTCACCTGCCGCCAGCTCAGGAGGCGTCGAGTCCTCATCCCCGACGCCGATGACCAGCAACTCCGGATACGTCATCAGCGACACGTCGATGCGTCGCGCAGCGCCCGGCAACGCAAGTCGGTTGTCCGGCACGGCGTGATGCACCACGTTGCCTACCAGCTCCGACACGATGAGCACCGCGTCGTCCACCGCGTGCGGCAACTGCCAGGTCTGCAGGTACGAACGGACCAGGTCCCGCGCGGCCTTGACACAGTCCGGCGACTCAGCGAAGAGCGTCAACGCCCGGAAGTGTCCAGTGGACGGGTCTTGCGCCGAGCGGCGGCGCGGAGGAGGCTCCGTCGCGACCTTCACCGGGTATTTGCTCTGCTGTGTTTCCACCGCGTTCCCTCCCGAGCACTCACGGACTTTCCAGCCCGCTTCTCTGTGCCGACCAGTGAACGGCGCAAGGTCCGGGACCGGGAGCGTTCACCAGGGGGTTCACGTGAACACCCATAAACACAAAGGGGGTTCACCAATGAACCCCCAGGACGAGACCGTTGTGACACGATGGACACTCGCCGTAATTCTCGGGTTGGCAGGGGAGCATGAGCCGAGAGCCCAACGCGAAGTTGATCGCGATCATGGAAGAGGCGAAGGTCTCGAACAAGGGCCTCGCGAAGCGCATGCAGGAGACCGCCGCACAGCGTGGTCTCGATCTCGGTACGACCCACATCGCTGTGCAGCGATGGCGGAACGGAACCGGCATCCGGCCTCAAGCGGCAGTGGTCATGGCGGACGTCCTCGGCGCCAAACTGGGCCGCAGCATCACGCCCACCGATCTCGGCTTCTTCGATCTCTCACAGCCCGCCGAACCTCAACCGGTCGGCTACCCGAACACCGTGCCAGACGTCCTCTCCACCCTTGACGGGCTCACCCGCGAGCACGCCGACGCCCCCGCTTCCGATGAGCTGGCCGTGCCAGACGCCGACCTCAGTTCCGCCGTGCTGTCCTGGATGATCACGCGCCCCGACGGCATACAGGCCGACAGACCGGCTCACCGCCGAGTCGGCATGCGCGACGTACGAGCGATCAAGGAAGCCGCGGGCCTGTTCATGCAGCTCGACTTCAAGTACGGCGGTGGCCACGGCCACAAGGCACTTCGCCACTACTTCCGCGAAGACGTGTTGCCCCTGCTGAACACGAGCTACAGCGAGAAGGTGGGCACCGCGTTGTTTGGCGCCGCCGCCGAGATCTCCCAGTTGCTCGCCTGGACCGCGTATGACGTCGGCAACCACCGGCTTGCCCACCGGTATCTGACCTCGACCCTGCGCCTGTCCCAGGTCATCGACGACCGCATGTTCGGCGCCCGCATCCTCGGCAACCTCAGCCACCAGGCGAACTACCTCGGCAACCATGCTCAGGCCCTCCAGTTGTCCCGCGCCGCCGTCGAGGGCGCCAAGGGTCGGGCCACCCCACGCGCTCTGGCGAACTACTCCGCCATGGAGGCCCGCGCCCTGTCCAACGCGGGCGACGGCATCGCGGCAGCCCGCGCGATGAAGGAGGCAGAACGCCACTTCGGACGCGCCGACACCGCCGAAGACCCCGCATGGCTCGACTACTTCGATGAAGCAGAACTCATGGGCGAACTCTGCCACTGCTTCCGCGACCTCAAGATGCGCCGCGAAGCTGTCGAGCAGGCCCAGCGCGCCGTGGACAGCACCGATCCGAAGTACGCCCGCACCCTTGGCTTCTGCCGCATGGTTCTCGCCCAGAGCCAGTTACTCAACGGAGAGTTGGAAGCCGCCGTCACTACCGCGAGCCTCGCAGTCGACGGCGGCGATTCCCTCCAGTCAAACCGCTTCCAGCGCTACGTGACCGACTTCCAGCAGGAGGTCAGCTTTCACGCGGCGAACCCCATCGTGGCGGCCTTCAATGAGAAGGTGCACGAAGCGCTCAACCGGCTCGACGAGGACGACGAGTAGCCGCTACCAGGGCTTCCAGTCACGCGGCGCATCGTCGTCGCGCAGACCGGCGATGCGCCGGCGATACTCCGCCGCCGTCTCCGCATCCTCCTGAATGTTCTGCATGAGCCATGTCGTCATGCCGAACTCTTGCAGCCCGCGCAGCGTCTCGTACCCATCCCAGTCGTACAGGTCGCGCCCGTATGCGGCCACGAAGTCGGCGTACTGATGATCGGTCTGCCATCCGAGACTGTGGTGCTCAGTGGCCGTGACCATGAGGTCCCACTCAGGGTGGTCGAAACAGAATGCTTCGAAGTCGATCAGGATCACTTGTCCTTGATCATGAACCATGAGGTTCTGCACGTGTGCGTCCCCGTGGACCGGCCCCTTGGGTGTCTCGAACCGCAACTCGGCGTACCTGTCACGCAACTCATGCCACCGCTTCCGCAGAAACGCCTTGTCGTCCTCGGGGATGACCGCCCGGTCGAGCCGTAGCTGTTGCTTGTCGAAGGGATCGAACGAGGGCAGCTCAAGCCCGTCCGGCACGGTCAAGGCGTGCAGATCCCGCAGTACGGCCCCCAGCTCCCCGTACGAAGCCTTCCGATCACCCTCGACGATCAGATGCCAGAACGTCACCGGGTGACCGTCGATCAAGATCGCCTGATCAAGATCGTCGACAACACGAGCAGCGGGAAACCCCTCCTCTGCCAGCCACCGCGAGACAGCCACCTCTTTGCGCGCTGTCGTCAGCCACTCCTGCGCACGGGCCACGCGCACGATCACCGGCACCGAAGCCAGCCGGAACAACGCGTTCTCCCCGAGCCGGATCAACTCCGCGCCTCTGTCGTCTAGCCTCACCGCCCGGCACGCGGCCACCATCACCCGCGTAGCCGCCGCCGACGTGAACCCCTCTTCCGATCGAGCAGCGTCAACCGCCATGCCCGTACCAGCTCCCCTAGTCGCGCGATCAACCGACGCACGCCTACAGGGTGACCAACCCCGCGCACGCCAGACACGACGTTGACGGTACCCACCCGCAGGTGAACAAGACGAGATGTCTGTGCCGAGCCTTCCTACCGACAGCGCATTCGTCGGGGTGGGACGTTACGCCCAGGTGGGTCGCCAGCGGGTTTTTTCAGGTCCACGAAATTGTTTGTTCCTCCGAGTGCGGCTCGCCTTCCTCAATCCACTTGTGGATCACGGTCCCCTGCCAGGAAACCCCGTGGTGAATACCTACTGGAAAATCAACATAAGAGCGTGGAACGATGCGCTTGGCGGTCGTTTCACCGAAGAAAATTGGCGCCATTCCCTCATCGTCACTACGAATATCCAGGGTGACTTCCTCTGCCGCCCGGTTTCCAAGATTCTCTACACGTAGGCGATGATTCACGGACTTTTGTTTTACGCGTCCTCGGCTATCCGCTGAGGACTCTCGATCGTAGAGATAGGTAGATCGCAAAATAGCGCCGGAGACCGATGCGGGAGTACTAGCGTCGTCGCTGCTCAGATCTCCCAGATCGTAGGCGTCACGCTCCAGGCATCTCCGGACTTTAGTGACTAGATCGTCTGTCGAGAGGTAACTACCTGTGAGGTTGCTCTCCTGGAGTGCGCTACGGAACTCGTTCAGTGCTGCGAGTTGTTCCGGATCGTGGTCACGTGACAAGTCGCCTTCGGAGAAGAACACATGTACTGCTGCTCCTCGGTCGTGAGCCCGGAGGATTTCCTCGGCCGTACCGGAGACAGCGCGTCTGGTCGCCTTTCCAAGTCGGCTGTTGAATACAGCAATGACGATATCTGCTGCGTCAGCGAACTGATGATTAATCTCTTGCTGGGCATCTCTGGGGCCCATCATCGGAACGGATCCCAGCTCCCATCGCAGAGGTAGCAAGTGAATTTTTCGCCGCAGTGTGTGGTCACTGTTCCAGCTACGGATGACATCTTCCACCGCATTCCTCTCGGGCGCGGTGTCGCTCGGAGAAGCAATCAGGACGCTCAACGTGATCGTTTGCAGGGCCATGGAGGCAGACTAACGTGAATCACCGGTACGCAGAGAGTCCTCTCCAGCGAACCGGGCCCTGGCTCCCTGTGGTCACCGTCGGCCATGAGCAAGAAAGCCAGCACCATTACCCATGGTCGAGTAGTACAGCATCGTTTTGTGAAGGAATGCAACGTATGTGTGGTATGTGATTCTGGCGTGCATGCCCGCTTGCCCTCGTACGGGTTACGCCATCTGGAACCGTCACGTTTCGCAGAGGGGATGTGCTATGCCTGGTGCCATGACTAGCTACGAGCTTGCGCACCCCCTATACCTCGACGTGCAAATGATGGTCAGCTTCCTTGCGTATCTCGAAGGTGGGGTGTATCTGTCCAGCGAGGAGACCCTTCAGAGGGAGAAGCTTCGGACAGGCAAAGCGAATAACAACGATAATTATGTGAAGCTCCCTTCTCTGGGCGCGCTCCTGGGCACTGAGGCCTCCCTTATCTCGGAAAACAGCCATCCTCTTGGTGAAAACTCTGAAACCAAAGTGGCGCGCCATCACACTGCGGCCAGCCTGTTCAACGCTCTGTACGGGTATTTGCATCAAGATGACGCAATTCTGACTCTCGAAGATCAAGGCCAGCTAGCCACGGTTAAGTCTGGGGCGTTCGTCCGACTTTCAGGTCGTTACACCGGAAATCCGCTTGAGGAAATGCTGGCCATCTTCACTCAGGCGCTGTCATACATGGGGGAGATTTCGCGCGATATTGAGGAAAAGCGTTCGCGGAAATCTGCGAACCGTAAGTCGGGGAACCCCCAGAATCGTGAACTGGCCGACCAGCAGGGCGCTCACCCTTACGCCGAAATTGGGGAGCAGTTTAGTGAATTTGAAAACAGTATCGAGATGAGGTTTCTGAAGAGGATGAAGGAGGAGTTGGAATCCTCGCCGATTCATGATGTTGTGCTCGAAACTGCGTCGGGCGTCAAGGCTGTTCTAACTGTATCTTCTGAATATTATGACGCGGCTGTTGCCGAGAGGCTTAGTTCCGGAGATTTTGTTGTGCTGGGCAAGGTGACGCGAGTCCTGCTTGAGGGTGAGTCTATCAATCTTTCGCGGCGAACTGTCGTAGGGAAAATGGGTGATGCGTCAGACTCCGTGACTGACACGATCGCCAATATTCCGGGATTTACCCTCCAGTCTAGTGAGCCAGTCGTGAAGTATCCCGCGGTCCAGATCTTGCCGATGGCGATCTTTGTCTGAACTTCCGTCGAAATTGAAATAGTGGGTGACGTGAAATGCTCGCAGAGATCGCGAGATATCGTCGCCCTGTAATGTCATAGTGTTCGCAAGAACCTTTCCACGTCCACCATGTTTACGGAGTTTCTGTCTTTCGGATGGACAACGATAGTCAACTGACGAGAAACGATTTCCTCGCGGGAGGAGGCGACGAATGAGAGTGCGATCATCTTTATCAGACTAGTTCGATCTAGTGCCCCCACGCGCGCCAGCTCTGACCCAATGATAGGAATGGATACCGGCTCAAGGCCACCGTGGATTCTCACGGAATCCCAAGCGGACGTAAGACTCTTCCATAGTGCATCAACGGAGCATCTAACTCGTAGGTCATTTCTCATGTACCCGTATGCGACGGCGTAAAATCGAATCTGTGAAATCCTGAGCACGATTGTCGTTCCGATGGGATATCTATTTCGCTTTCCTCTTTGCTTGTTCTCGACACTCTCTTCGTGAATCGGGCCAATGCGGGAAAGCTGAGTTTCAATAGCGGCGTCAAGTTCATCAGTGGATCGATGGAAGTGCCTCTCTTGAAGTTGTCCCTGTACGCTCCGGGGGTTTATTATGACACCATCTGTAAGGTCGGTGTCGAAAGTGTCCGTGAATCCAACGATCACATTTCCCGTCTCATTCAATACGTCGCCGCACTTGATTTGGATTATGAAATCTGGGTACGTGTAATTGTGGTTGGTCTCAAACTTGGGCCAAGAGTGCCAGACTCCGGCAAAAAGGCAGCACGCGGCCAAAGAGGTCAGGATCCATATATCGAAACTTGTCAAGCTTGGCCATAGGGCGAGAGCGACCTGGAAGGCTGCGCTGAGCAATCCAAATGATGCCAATGATGCCGAAGCTATTGCGCCGATTCCTTGGCGTGTGAACATCACTTCACGAGCGCCCTGGCGCATGCATACCACCTGTCCGTTTCGTCTTGAGGTGTAATTAGGTCGAGGCTTTACGATTGAGTGTCCCCCGAGAGGCGGTCTGCGATGCTGACGGCAGCCGGGTAATTTCTTGTTGGGCGGATTGCGACACTCTTCTGTGCGACAAGTGCACGAACTGCTTCCTTGCCCCAACCAGTGATCGTTTTCTGGGGCGTCTCGCCGGTACGCATGTTGATGTTGCCCAGCTCCTGCGGGTAGCTGCATCGCTGTATGGGCAGGACTTGACCGACGACTCCCGCAGGGCCGCGATGGGCGCCAGCTCCGCCTTCGTCTGGGCCCACAGGACCAGCCCGTACGCCGCCACGGACAGGGCCGCGCCGAGGAGGCCCACGGCGGCGAACGGCCGGAGCAGGGTGACCGTCTCGCCGCGCCACCGCCACACCGCGTACGCGGGGATCGCGAGCCCCTCCAGGGCCATCAGCCAGGCGATGTAGCCCATGGCGGACCCGGAGGCCCGTACGCCGAGGCCGTCCACGACCGTGTACGAGGCGATCGACAGGCCCGTGGCCAGCGCCGCCCCGATCGCCGCCCAGTGCGGCCGTTCGCCGCGCAGGCCCCACAGCGCCACCCCGGTCAGCCCGGCGCAGCTCAACAGGATGCCGGCCGCCGCCCAGCCGTCCGGCACCTCGTGTGCGAAGACCGCGGCGAGGACGGTGACGACCAGGGGTGCGGAGCCGCGTGCGAGGGGGTACGCCTGGCCGAAGTCGCCCAGCCGGAAGGACTTCATCAGCAGCACGTAGTACACGAGGTGCACGAGCGTCGAGGCGGTCAGATACGGCCACGCCGCTGCCTCCGGGAGCGGCACGAACGGCACCATCACAAACCCGATCAGCGCCCCGCCGCCGGATATCAGCGTGAAGCCGACCAGTTTGTCCGTGATCTTGTGGGCGATCGCGTTCCAGCCGGCGTGGGTGACCGCGGCGAGCAGCACCGCCGCGGTGACGACCGGCGTCACGCGGTCGGCTCGCGGACGCCTTCGCCGGCCTCGCGGACGTCGACCAGGGTGGCGCCCGCGTGCGCGATCAGCGACTTGGGTTCCATGGGGAAGACCGTGTAGGGGGTGCCGGCCGCCGCCCACACCGTCGCGTGGTCGAGGAGCGAGCGGTCCGCCAGGACGCGGGTCCTCGTCCGGTGCCCGAAGGGCGGGACCCCGCCGATCGCGTACCCGGTCGCCTCCCGTACGACGTCGGCGCGGGCCCGGGTGACCTTCGCGGCGCAGAGTTCACGCCGGACCAGTTCCACATCGACCCTGGACGCGCCGTCCATGAGCACCAGCACCGGGACGCCGTCCGCAGCGAAGATCAGCGACTTGCAGATCTCGCTCAGCTCGCAGCCGAGGGCGGCGGCCGCCTCCGCCGCGGTCCGTGTGGCCTCCGGGAACCGGCGGATCCGGGCGTGCAGTTCGCCCAGGCCCAGCGCGGTGAGCGCCTCGGCGAAACGGGGGTGGGCTTCGGAGCCCTCGGTGTGCCGCGCGTCGTTGGTCATGCGGGGCACGGTAGTGGTGGGTGTACTGGCCATGCGAGTGGGTTGTCGAGGCGGTGGGGCGGGTGCGGGTCCGGTGGGGGCTGGTCGCGCAGTTCCCCGCGCCCCTAAAAGCCCAAGCCCCTGCGGGCCTGAAGGCGACCCGGTCTGCGGGCTTGAAGGCGATGGGCCTGCGGGCTTGAGGGTGACGGGCCTGGGGTCTGAAAGGCGACCGGGTGCGGGCTTGAAAGTGATGGGTCTGCGGGTCTGAGGGTGACGGGCATGTGGGCCTGAAAGGCGACCGGGCCCGCGGGCTTGGAGGCGACTGGGCCCGCGGGCCTGAAGGTGACGGGCCTGTGGGCCTGAAAGTGGCGGGTCGGTGAGGCCGAGGATGACGGGTCGGCGGGTGGGGAAAACACGGGGCGCAGCGCCTGCTTTTCAGGGGCGCGGGGAACTGCGCGACCAGCCCCCACCGGGCCCGCACCCGCCGAACGACCCATCCAGCCACAGAGACGGCACTGGACCGACTGATCCGTTTCGCTGACGATCGGGGGATGACAAGAACCCCGCCCGCCGACGGCACCCGCGCCTTCCTGATCCTGCACGGCTGGCAGAACCACCGCCCGGCCGCGCACTGGCAGCACTGGCTGGCCGACCGCCTCACCGACCTGGACCAGGAGGTGGCGTATCCGCAGCTCCCGGAGGCGGACGACCCGGACCTGGAGCGGTGGCTGGCGGAACTGGACGCGCTGCTGGGGGAGTTGGCGGGCCGGCGGATCACGGTGGTCTGCCACAGCCTGGCCTGCCTGCTGTGGCTGCACGCGGTCGCGCGTGACGACGTGCTGTCCGGCCCCGTCGACCGCGTCCTGCTCGTCGCCCCGCCCGCCCCCGAAGTCGTCCTGGAGCACCCGGAGATCGCCGAGTTCGCCCCGCCGGAGCTGAGCCCCGCGCGACTGGCCGCGACCGCCTCGTACACCCGGGTCGTCGGCAGCGACAACGACCCGTACTGCCCCGGGGGCGCGGCCACGACGTACGCCGAACCGCTGGGCCTGCCCGCCGACGTACTGCCGGGCGAGGCCCATCTCGACCTGGACGCGGGCTACGGTTCCTGGCCGTCGGTGTTCGACTGGTGCCTGGACCAGTCACCCGAGTCGTACGAGAAGACCCCCGTCCACGGCCGTACGCCACTCGGCTGAGGAGGTGCGAGGACGGGCGGCCCTGAGCGCGTCGCTCAGCCCCCGCTGCCCGCCTTCAGGAGCGCCGCCACGATCGGGCCCGCCGACTCGCTGCCGTGGCCGCCCTGTTGGACGACTCCGGCGGAGGCCAGGTCGCCCTTCCACGCGGTGAACCAGCCGTTGGGCTCCTTCTGGCCGTCGACCTCGGCGGAGCCGGTCTTGGCGCCGTAGTCGGGGCCGAGGCCCGACATCGCCTCGGCCGCCGTACCGGCCGCGGCGGTGTACCGGAGGAGCTCGCGGAGCTGGGAGCGGGCCGTTTCGGACAGGGGCCGGGAGGCGGTGGCGAGGGTGCGGCCGTCGACGGACGGCGCGACCAGGTAGGGCTGCTTGAAGACACCCGTCTTGGCCGTCGACACCACGGACGCCATGTTCAGCGGGTTCATCCGCACGCCGCCCTGGCCGATCAGCGAGGCCGCCATCGGGGCGTCGCTCTGCACCGGCACCGCGCCGTCGAAGCTGGACACGCCGATGGCCCAGTTGTTCAGGCCGAGCCCGAAGACCTGCTGGGCCTCCTGGGTCAGGGAGTTGTCGTCCAGCTTCTTCGCCTGGGAGATGAAGGCGGTGTTGCAGGAGCGGGCGAAGCTTGCCTTGAACGTGCCGTTCTTGATCTCGAACTTGTCGTCGTTCTGGAACTTCCAGCCGCCGTACGACGAGAACTTGGGGCACGGATGGACCTTGTCCGCCGAGGCCAGGCCCTGGTCGATGAGCAGCGCCGACGACACGATCTTCATCGTGGAGCCGGGGGCCAGGGAGCCCTGGAACGCCACGTTGAAGCTGCCGGAGTTCGCCGCGGCCAGGATCTCGCCGGTCGAGGGGCGCATCACGACCACCGACGCCCGCTGCGTGGCCGCTACCTTCGCCTCGGCGGCGGCCTGCAGCGACGGGCTGAGCGTCGTCCGCAACTCCCCGGGAGTGCCCTCGCTCAGCTCCAGCAGCGTCTTGTCGGCGACCTTCTCCTTACCGGACTTGACGGACTTGCCGGACTTCAGGGACTTGGTGGAGTTCTTGGATGACTCGGACGACTTGGATGACTCGGATGACTCGGAGGTGCCGGACTTGGCGGACTTGCCGTCCGACCCGTCCTGCGCCGGGTCCGCCCGGACGATCCGCAGCTCGACGCCCGCCTTGCCGCCCGCCTTCTTGCCGTACTTCTCCCGCAGACCGTCCAGCACCGAGCCCAGCGACGGGTACTTCTTCGTCGTCAGCTCGCCGCCGTCCCGGTCGAGCGCCTTCACCGGGGGCGTGCCCGCCTCACCGGTCACCAGCCGGTCGCCCTCGTCGAGGTCCGGGTGGACGACGGACGGCTGCCAGTCGACGACGGGTTCGCCGTCCTTCTCGGCCCGTACGACGGTGACGGCGGACGCGTAGGTCAGCGGCTTCTCCGTGCCCTTGTAGGCGACCGTGCCCTTCACCGTGAACGGCACCTTGTCGCCCGCGCGCTTGCCGCGGGTGAGGGTGACGTCCTTCACACGGGCGTCCTTGGCGAAACCGGTCAGCGCGGCCTTCGCGGCGGCCGAGTCGTCCGTGGCGGCGGCGGCCTTCGTGACGGTGCCCTTCTGCCAGGCGGTGAGGAACGCGGTCGCGGCCGTACGGACCTCGGCGGAGGACAGGGGACCGCTCTTCACGGCCTTGGCGTCGGCCGAACCGTCGTCGGCCGAGGCGCCGGCACCGAACACCGTGTACACGGCGACCGCGCCGCCGCCGAGGGCCGCGACCGCGACTCCGCCCAGCACGAGGTGCCGCCGTGACCTCCCCGACTTCGCGGCCTTCCGCTCGTCGACACGCCTTCTCTTACCCACGCTTTCGACCTTCCGCTGCCCCCGACTGCCTCTCGTTCCTCAACGAGAACCACCACACTAGAGTCCCGCGGATCACTCCGTGGGTTTGGCCGGGAGTTCGTCCGCGGGTGGGCGGGGCTGCTCGCGCAGTTCCCCGCACCCCCGAAAAGCGAAAAGCAGGGGCTCAGCCCCTGCTTTTCGCTTTTCGGTCCGCAGGTCCGGTCATTGTCTTTCAGAGCGCGGGAACCGGGCGGGCAGGGGCGTGGGAACCGCGTGAGCAACCACCACCCACGGGAACTCACCCCCCGGCTTTGAGCACATCCACCACGATCGGACCGGCCGCCTCACCGCCACGGCCACCGCCCTCCGACATCGCCGCCGCGGCCACGTCCCCGCGGAACCCGGTGAACCAACTGTCCGCCACGGCCTGCCCGTCGATCTCCGCGGAGCCTGTCTTCGCCCCGATGTCGCCGCTGAGATCGGACATGACGGTCTGCGCCGTCCCCTGCGTCGCGGTCAGCCTCATCATCTGCTTCAACTGCGACGAGGTACCGGGCAACAACCCCTTCGCCGTGGCCAACTTCCGGTCGTCCAGCTTCGGCGACACCAGATACGGCTGGCGGAACTGCCCCGTGATCGCCGTGGACGTCACCGACGCCATGTTCAACGGGTTCATCAGGACGTCACCCTGGCCGATCGCGTTGGCGGCCCGGTTCGGCCCGCCGGAGGGCGGCACCTTGCCGTCCATGGAGACGATGCCCGTCTTCCAGTCGTCCCGTCCGATCCCGAACCGCTCCTGCGCCTCCTCGGTCAACGACGCGTCGGTCAGCGGCTTCTCGTCGATCAGCTTGATGAAAGCCGTGTTGCAGGACCTCTCGAAGCTGTTGGCGAGCGTGGCGCTCGGCGTCTCGTTCGCCTTCATGCCCGGCAGGTTCTTGAAGGTCTGGCTCATCCAGGTGGCCGTGTCGGGGCAGGGGGCGGGGCCGTTCATGGAGGTCACACCGTTGTCGATGAGCATCGCGGCGGTGACGATCTTCATCGTGGAGCCGGGCGGGAGTTCCCCCTGGAAGGCCGCGTTGAAGCCGTCCTCGCGGTGGTTGGCGACGGCCAGCACCTGACCGGTGCTGGGCTGCAGGGCGATCACGGACGACTCGGCGTACTTCTTGACCGCCTGCTCGGCCGCCGCCTGCGTCCGCGCGCTGATCGTGGTCTCCAACCTGCCCGCCCTGCCCTCGGCGAGGGTCAGCAGGGTGGTGTCGCCGGCCTCCGTGGTGGTGTGGCGGATGCCCAGCTCGATGCCGGGTGTACCGCCCGCGTCGGCGCCGTAGCGTTCGCGCAGGGTGTCGAGGATCGGCCCGAGGGACGGGTACTTCTCCTTGGTCAGCACCTTGCCGTCCCGGTCCACGGCCTCGATGGGCGGCGCCGCCGCCTCCCCGGTGAACAGCGTGTCGCCGGCCTTCAGTTCGGGGTGCACGACGGAAGGCCGCCAGTCGACCAGTGCCCGCCCGGTCGTCTTCCCGCGCACGACGGTCAGCCGGCTCTTGTACGAGAGTTCCTTGCTCTTCCCCTCGTACGCCACGGTCGCCTCGACGGAGAACGGGACGGTCCGGCCGCCGGTCCCGGTGGGCTTGCCCGGCGCGATCCTCACGTCGTCGATCCGAGCGGCGCCGACGAAGCTGCCGAACACCTTCCCCGCGTCCGCCGCGTCGTTCGTGTACGACGACGCGGTGGACGAGTCGCCCTTTTCCCAGGCCGCGAAGAACTTCTCCGTCGTCTCCCGGACCTCGTCCGCGCTCGGTGGCCCGGTCCGCTTCTCCGCGCTCCCCCCGTCCCCGTTGAGCGCCGTCACGAAGTTGTAGCCGCCGTATCCGGCACCCCCCACCATCGCCGCGAACACCCCGCCGACTATGGCGACCTTGACCCCCTTGCGCATGACGCGAATCCCCCTTTGAACGCGTTCAGAAACCGCTTGCCGAGGCTCACTGTAAACACGCCGACGTAACGCGTGGGAAAAATGCTTCCTGTGTGTGCCCTGATTGTTAGCCCAGGGAAGCCCGGCAAACCGGATTCAGGCCACCACGCCCAGGTATTCGGCCATTCACGGCAACGGTCGCGACGGACCGATCCTCCGGGCGCCGATGCGATCCGTTTGCAGTGGCCCAGCCACCGATGCCGGCCCCGATGCGAGCATTCCCGCGGGCAATTCCGCGGGCGCGGGTGACGTCGCCGCCTGGCTGCAGCCTCCGGGACGGAAGTGCACGGTGGTACTGGGGGTGTGTCTGGGGGGTGTCTGTTGGAGGTGATGAAAATGCGACGCCTGTCCATCAGCGTGACTCTGGTCGCCTCTCTCGTCCTTGCGGGAGGTACGGCCGTAGCGGTACCTCAGAACGCCCGGTCGGAGGCGCCTCGCGCCATGACGGTGAGAAGTGCGGCGTTGCCTGAGAAGCTCGTCGCCCACGGCTCCCAAGACGTTTGCAACTTCACCATCCAGAGGCCGACGCTGAGGGCCGGGTCGTCAGGAAGCGCTGTCCAGCAGGCCCAGTGCTACCTGAACGGAGCCATGACAGGCGCCGACCTGGACGAGGACGGGGACTTCGGGCCGGTCACCCATGCGGCGACGAAGCGGTTCCAGCGCTGCGCCGGCATCACCGTGGACGGGACTGTCGGGGCCCAGACATGGTCGTTCCTGGTCTTCTGGGCCAACTCGACGGCCAGCGTGTGCTGATCACCGGTGTCACGAGGGTGCGGCCGCCGGCCGCACCCTCGTGGTTCACGCCCCTCGTGGTTCACGCCCCTCGTGGTTCCTCCGCCCCGCTAGACCCAGGTGTCCAGCCACATCCGCGACCGCCAGCTGTCGATCGGGATGGGCTGGCCGGTGTAGATGGGCCAGAAGTAGATGAAGTTCCAGGCGATCAGGAGGACCAGGACGCCGGCGCCTGCCGCGCCGGCGACGCGGCGGCGTTCCGGGGCGCCGGGGGGACCGAGGATGGCGCCGATCATCATGGTGACGGCGAGGCAGAGGAAGGGGAGGAAGACGACGGCGTAGAAGAAGAAGATCGTGCGCTCCTGGTACATGAACCAGGGGAGGTAGCCCGCGGCGATGCCGCAGGCGATCGCGCCGGCGCGCCAGTCGCGGCGGAAGAACCAGCGCCACAGGACGTAGAGGACCGCGAACGCGGCGGCCCACCACAGGAGAGGCGTGCCGATGGCGAGGACCTCGCGGGCGCACTTGTCGGCGGTGTCGGTGGCGCAGCCGTCGTTGCCGGGTGACGGGGACTCGTAGAAGTACGAGACCGGGCGGCCGGCGACGATCCAGCTCCACGGGTTCGACTGGTACGTGTGCGGGGACGACAGCCCGATGTGGAACTCGTAGACCGCGTGCTCGTAGTGCCACAGACTGCGCAGCCAGTCAGGCAGCCAGCTGAACCAGCCGCCCTTGCCCTCGGTCACGGCCCAGTCGCGGTAGTAGCCGCCGGTGCCGTCGTCCGGGGAGAGGATCCAGCCGGTCCAGGAGACCAGATACGTGGCGATCATGACCGGGACCGTGGACAGGAAGGCGAGGCCCAGGTCTCGCTGGAGCACGGCGATCAGCGGCTGGCGGGCACCGGCGACCTTGCGGGCCGAGTAGTCCCACAGCACCGCCATCACGCCGAAGAACACCAGGAAGTACAGGGCGTTCCACTTGGTGCCGAGGGCCAGGCCGAGACAGAGGCCGGCCAGCCAGCGGTAGGGGCGCGGGCCCAGGCGGGTCGTCTCGGCGACGAGGGAGTGCGGGCGTACGACTCCGTCACCGTCCGGGGGAAGCGCGTCGGCCAGTCGTCCGCGTGCTCGGTCGCGGTCGATGACCAGGCAGCCGAACGCGGCCAGCACGAAGAACATCAGCACCTGGTCGAGCAGCGCGGTGCGGCTCATCACGAAGTGCAGACCGTCGACCGCCAGCAGCGCGCCCGCGAGGCAGCCGAGGAACGTCGAGCGGAAGATCCGACGGCCGATCCGGCAGAGCATCAGCACGGAGAGCGTGCCGAGCAGAGCCGTCATGAAACGCCAGCCGAACGGGTTGAACCCGAACATCAGCTCGCCCAGACCGATCACGTACTTGCCGACCGGCGGGTGGACCACGTACGCCGCGTCCGTCGGGATCGGCACGTTCCCGTTGTTCTGGAGGATCAGCTCGTTGGCGTTCTTGGCCCAGTTGACCTCGTACCCGCGATGGACGATCGCCCACGCGTCCTTCGCGTAGTACGTCTCGTCGAATATCACCGCCTTGGGGCTGCCCAGGTTGTAGAACCGCATCAGCCCCGCGAACAGCGTCACCAGCAGCGGGCCGCCCCACGCCGACCAGTGGGCCAGGCGCGTCGCGACCTCCTCACGCAGCCCGAGCACGGCCAGGACGCGCGGGCTCGGCCGGGTGTACGGGGGCACCAGCCGGGTGCGGACGTCGCCTCTCCGGGGCGCCGCGTAGCCGAATCGGCGCAGGCGGTGCTGCCACGACGGCCGCTGCTCTTCGGTGGCCTGGTCCTGCCGGGTGTCCGTGGAGGACGCGGTACTGGTCACCGCGCCATCGTAGGGAACACCGCTGTGGGAGTCCCGTGGGACGGGGATGTGGGTGCCTAATCGCTCAGGGGCGCGTGCGGCACGGCGACTGCTGGTGGAGTGTGGCTGGTCGCGCAGTTCCTCGCGCCCCTTGGGGGCTGCGCCCCCAAGGGGCGGTGGCTGGGAGGATGGGGGCGTGACAGGAATCCTTGTGTTGGCAGGTACCCCCATCGGTGATGTTGCGGATGCGCCGCCCCGGCTCGCCCAGGAGTTGGCCGGTGCGGACGTGGTCGCCGCCGAGGACACCCGGCGGCTTCGGCGGCTCACCCAGGCGCTGGGGGTGCAGCCGGGCGGGCGGATCGTCTCCTACTTCGAGGGCAACGAGGCCGCGCGTACACCGGAGCTCGTCGAGGCGCTGGTGGGCGGCGCCCGGGTGTTGTTGGTCACGGACGCGGGGATGCCGTCGGTCTCCGACCCCGGGTACCGGCTCGTCGCAGCCGCCGTGGAGAAGGACATCCGTGTCACCGCCGTCCCCGGGCCTTCGGCCGTGCTCACCGCGCTCGCGCTGTCGGGGCTGCCCGTGGACCGGTTCTGCTTCGAGGGGTTCCTGCCGCGCAAGGCCGGGGAGCGGCTGGGGCGGCTGCGCGAGGTCGCGGAGGAGCGCCGCACGCTCGTGTACTTCGAGGCGCCCCACCGCCTGGACGCGACGCTCGCGGCGATGGCCGAGGTCTTCGGTGCGCGGCGGCGGGCCGCCGTGTGCCGTGAGCTGACCAAGACGTACGAGGAGGTCAAGCGGGGCCCTGTCGGGGAGCTGGCCGAGTGGGCGGCGGCCGGTGTGCGCGGGGAGATCACCGTCGTGGTCGAGGGGGCGCCGGAGAAGGGGCCGGAGGAGCTGGACGGGGCGGAGTTGGTTCGGCGGGTTCAGGTGCGGGAGGAGGCGGGGGAGCGGCGCAAGGAGGCGATCGCCGCGGTGGCGGTCGAGGCCGGGTTGCCGAAGAGGGAGGTCTTCGACGCGGTGGTGGCTGCGAAGAGGGCTGCGCCGTAGGGGGTGGGGTGCGTTCTCGGGTGCGGGAAGCCCCGCCGGACCCGCGCTCCGTGACGCACAACGCACGCCCCCGTGCGCCGCGAACGAGCCCCCACGCCCCATGCCCTGGCAAAGCCGAGCAAAGCACAGCCCTCGCACAGACGGCCTTCCCACAAGGGAGGGCCAAAACGGCTTCAACAGTCGGCAGGTGGGGTGCACTCCAGGTCCGCCGAGGCGTCAACTGGGTGCTGAGGACGTACTCATCCTCACCGTCCAGCGGACCAGAGGAGCTGGCAATGACCGAGATCGCAGAGCGGACCGTCCTGCGGGACACCGCCACCGCCGTCGTCCACGAGTCGTACTCGTTCGCCTGCATGCGCTGCGGGCACGGCTGGGAGCAGTCGTACGAGATAGAGCACCACAACGACGCCCAGGGACGCGACTTCGTGATGTACGTGGCCGACGGCCAGGTCGTGCCGTCCCCGCTGTCGAAGCCCGCGTGCCAGAACTGCGACGGTCATGTCGTACGGATCATGCGGGCGGGTCAGGTGTCGTCGGTCCGGGACGCCGAGCGCCGGCGGCACGTGCCGAAGCCGCGCCCGGTCGCGGCAGACGCGTCGGACGCGGAAGGCTTGGACGCGGCGGAGCACAAGGAACACCACCACTGGCACCTGGCCGACCTCCTGCACCCGTTCCACCGCAAGGCGAGCTGACCCTCCCCCGGCGAGCCTGGAGGGCATGCCCCGATCGTGCGATTCGTAGGATCGGGGCATGCCTTCGAACGACTCCGGCAACGCGTCCGGCAAGAACGACAAGAACGCCGCGCCCCCGCTCCCCGAACCCCTGCGGGTGCCGGTCGCGGATTCGCACACCCATCTGGACATGCAGTCAGGCACGGTCGAGGAGGGCCTCGCGAAGGCCGCCTCCGTGGGGGTGACGACGGTCGTGCAGGTCGGCTGCGACATCAAGGGCTCGCGCTGGGCCGCCGAGACCGCCGAGCGGTACGAGGCCGTGCACGCGACGGTCGCGCTGCACCCCAACGAGGCGCCGCGGATCGTGCACGGCGACCCGGACGGCTGGTCCCGGCAGGGCGCGAGGACGCCCGGCGGTGACGCGGCGCTCGACGAAGCGCTCGCCGAGATCGACCGGCTGGCCGCGTTGCCGCAGGTCAAGGGGGTCGGGGAGACGGGGCTCGACTACTTCCGGACCGGGCCGGAGGGCAAGGCCGCCCAGGAGCGGTCCTTCCGCGCGCACATCGAGATCGCCAAGCGGCACGGCAAGGCGCTGGTCATCCACGACCGCGACGCCCACGACGACGTGTTGCGGATCCTGAAGGAGGAGGGCGCGCCCGAGCGGACCGTCTTCCACTGCTACTCGGGCGACGCCGACATGGCCGCCGTGTGCGCCGAGCACGGCTACTTCATGTCCTTCGCCGGGAACATGACCTTCAGGAACGCCCAGCCGCTGCGCGACGCCCTAGCCGTCGCGCCCCTCGAACTCGTCCTCGTCGAGACCGACGCGCCCTTCCTGACGCCCGTGCCGTACCGCGGACGGCCCAACGCGCCGTATCTCATTCCGGTCACGGTTCGGGCGATGGCCGCGGTGCGGGGGATCGGCGAGGACGCGCTGGCGACGGCGCTCGCGGCGAACACGGCGAGGGCGTTCGATTACTGACCGGTCACGTTCTGTCGGCCGTCCGAGGGACCCAGAAAGATGATCAGTGGCCCGTGTCGCGACACTGCGTGACGACGTTGCTTTGGAGGGTGACCGGAGTCCGCTAGGTTCACGTCGCCCGACCCGGACCCGGATCCCCTCTGGAGCGTGTCGTCGTGAGCAACGTGCAGTCGTCGTCGTACGAGACCTATGGCCCCGCGGACGGTACGAGTTGGCAGCCTGCCTCGTACGACGCCGGGACGCAGCCGTACGACGCCAGGACGCAGCCGTACGGGGACGAGACTCAGCCGTACGACGCCGGGACGCAGCCGTACGAGGCCGAGACGCAGCCGTACGAGGCCGAGACGCTGTCGTACGAGGCCGAGACGCTGTCGTACGGGGTCTACGCGGACACGTACCGGCCCGCCTATGAGGGCCGACCCGCCCGTGAGGTGCCGGGAGAGCTGATCCCCGAGCCCGCCGGGCCGGTCGGTGGCGGGCGGGGTGGTTCCCGGCGGGCCGTGCGGCGCAGACGGGCCGCCGGAAGGCCCGGTTCGCTGCGGCGGCTGGTGCCGCAGGCGCTGGTGGTGGCGTTCCTCGCGGGCGGGACCTCCGCGTTCGTGGCGAAGGACAAGGCGATCGAGCTGACCGTCGACGGGCGGCCGCGCACGCTGCACACCTTCGCCGACGACGTCTCCGAGCTGCTCGCCGACGAAGGCGTCGCCTTCGGCGCCCACGATGTCATCGCCCCGGCCCCCGGTACCGCGCTGAGCAGCGGTGACGAGGTCGCCGTGCACTACGGGCGGCCCGTCGCCCTCACCCTGGACGGCCGGCCGCGCAAGGTCTGGACGACCGCCCGCACGGTGGACGGGGCGCTTCAGCAGCTCGGGGTGCGTGCGGAGGGCGCGTACGTGTCGACCTCGCGCTCCCGGCGCATCGGGCGTGAGGGGCTGGAGCTGGACGTCCGTACCGAGCGCACCGTCACGATCATGGCGGACGGGCGGACGCGGACGATCCGGACGAACGCGGCGACCGTGGGGGAGGCCGTGGAACAGGCCGGGGTCACCCTGCGCGGGGAGGACACCACCTCGGTCGCGTGGTCGAGCTTCCCCCGGGACGGGCAGACGGTGACCGTGCTGCGGGTGACCGGGTCCCAGGAGGTCCGCGAGGTGCCGATCCCGTTCCGGGTGCTCCGCACCGAGGACCCCTCGCTCTTCCGGGGCACGGAGGTCGTCGAGCGGGCCGGTCACCCGGGCGCCCGCCGGATCACGTACGCGATCCGCGCGGTCAACGGGGTCAGGCAGCGGCCGCGGCTGCTGCGCACGGAGGTCGTGCGTGAGCCGCAGGACCAGCTCGTGAAGGTCGGGACGAAGGCCATGCCGACGTCCGTGGCCGGGGCGGATGGGCTGAACTGGTCCGGGCTCGCCGCGTGCGAGTCCGGGGGGCGGCCGAACGCGGTCGATCCCTCCGGGACGTACGGGGGGCTGTATCAGTTCGATACGAGGACCTGGCAGAGCCTCGGCGGCAGCGGTCGCCCCCAGGACGCCTCCGCGGGCGAACAGACCCTCCGCGCGAAGAAGCTGTACGTCCAGCGGGGGGCGAGTCCCTGGCCCCATTGCGGGGCCCGGCTGCGGGGGTGAGGGGCGGGTCGGGGGATGGGCGGGGTCGGGGGC
>NZ_LRTR01000319.1 GCF_001550375.1 Streptomyces europaeiscabiei
GCCGCCGCTGGTCCCGGCCGTGCGGGCAAGGGTGTCACCGTGCCCGAGTGAAGCCGTCGGCCCTCCGAGCCCAGCCCCCCGCTCACGGCGTCCCCCGGCCCTCGCCCCCGCCGCCCGTCACACCCCTGCGCCCCGCGGACTACCCTGGAGGGTCGATCGTCCCCGTGGCAGGAGAGTAATGGCCGTCAACCTGGTCAATGTCGAGAACGTCAGCAAGGTGTACGGCACCCGCGCCCTGCTCGACGGGGTCTCGCTCGGCGTCTCCGAAGGGGACCGGATCGGCGTCGTGGGGCGGAACGGTGACGGCAAGACGACCCTGATCCGGATGCTCGCCAAGCTGGAGGAGGCCGACACGGGCCGGGTCACCCACTCCGGCGGCCTCCACGCCGGCGTGCTCACCCAGCACGACTCCCTCGACCCGGCCGCCACCGTCCGGCACGAGGTCATCCGGGACATGGCGGACCACGAGTGGGCGGGCAACGCCAAGATCCGGGACGTACTCACCGGACTGTTCGGCGGCCTCGACCTGCCCGGCTTCCCGCAGGGGCTCGACACCGTCATCGCCCCCCTCTCCGGCGGTGAGCGGCGGCGCATCGCGCTCGCCAAGCTGCTCATCGAGGAGCAGGACCTGATCGTCCTCGACGAGCCCACCAACCACCTGGACGTCGAAGGCATCTCCTGGCTCGCGAGCCACCTGCGGGAGCGGCGGTCCGCACTCGTCTGCGTCACCCACGACCGGTGGTTCCTGGACCAGGTGTGCACGCGGATGTGGGACGTGCAGAAGGGATCGGTCTTCGAGTACGAGGGCGGGTACTCCGACTACGTCTTCGCGCGCGCCGAGCGCGAGCGCATCGCCGCCACCGAGGAGACCAAGCGCCAGAACCTGGTCCGCAAGGAGCTGGCGTGGCTGCGGCGCGGTGCCCCGGCCCGTACGTCGAAGCCGCGGTTCCGGGTCGAGGCGGCGAACGAGCTGATCGCGGACGTGCCGCCGCCGCGTGACACGAGCGAACTGATGAAGTTCGCCTCGTCCCGGCTCGGCAGGACCGTGTTCGACCTGAAGGACGTCACCGTGCAGGCCGGGCCGAAGGTGCTGCTGAAGCACCTGACGTGGCAGCTCGGGCCGGGCGACCGCGTCGGCCTCGTCGGCGTCAACGGCGCCGGCAAGACCTCCCTGCTGCGGGCCATGGCCGATGCCGCGCGCAGCGAGGGGGAGAAGCAGCCGGCCGCCGGCCGGGTCGTCACCGGCAAGACCGTGAAGCTCGCGTACCTCTCCCAGGAGGTCGCCGAGCTGGACCCGAACCTGCGGGTGCTCCAGGCCGTGCAGCAGATCCGCGACCGCGTCGACCTCGGCAAGGGCCGCGAGATGACGGCGGGGCAGCTCTGCGAGACCTTCGGCTTCAACAAGGAGAAGCAGTGGACGCCGGTGGGCGACCTCAGCGGTGGTGAGCGGCGGCGGCTCCAGATCCTGCGGCTGCTGATGGACGAGCCCAACGTCCTCTTCCTCGACGAGCCGACGAACGACCTCGACATCGAGACGCTCACGCAGTTGGAGGACCTGCTCGACGGCTGGCCCGGGTCGATGGTCGTGATCTCCCACGACCGGTTCTTCGTCGAGCGCACGACCGACAAGGTGTTCGCGCTGCTCGGCGACGCGGCGCTGCGGATGCTGCCGCGGGGGATCGACGAGTACATCGAGCGGCGCCACAAGATGGAGGAGGCCGCCGCCGCGGCCTCGCCCGTCGCCGTGAAGGCCGCCGCGGAGAAGGCCGTCTCCGCCGCCGACTCCCGTGCCGCGAAGAAGGAACTGCAGAAGATCGAGCGGCAGTTGGACAAGGTCTCCGAGAAGGAGGCGAAGTTGCACGCGCGGATCGCCGAGAACGCGACGGACTTCGCGAAGGTGGGGGAGCTGGACGCGGAGCTGAGGGCGCTCGGCGGGGAGAAGGAAGAGCTGGAGATGCGGTGGCTGGAACTCGCGGAGGACGCGTAGCGGTGGAGCTGGGCGGCTATTCGTCGTCGGGGCGATGTCGGATGCCGGGTGCGCGTTGTTGGTGGTTGCTCGCGCCCACGCGGCGGAGCCGCATATGGACACGGCCCCGCGCCCCTTCAGGGCGCGGCCCCTGGGCGGCGCTCATAGGTCCCCCCGCCTTCAAAAGGCGTATCGCGCGCGGCGCGCACGTCTCGTGAAGGGGGCGTGAAGGAGCGTAACGAGGGCATCACGGGCCGGTTGTCCCTTGGGAACAGGGGAGCGACCGGCCCCGTGCGTGGGTCCGTCGCAGTGATAGAAAGAGCCGTCTGAGAACAGTCTGAGAAGCGACACCACGCGTGACGACGGGTGGCTCGAAAGCAGCGAACAGGGGGAAAGCGCTGATGGTTCAGCCACCCGATCAGCCACCGCAGGGCGGCTACGGAGCACCACACAATCCGCCACCGCAGTCACAGCCGCAACCGCCGCAACAGCCGTACGGCTACCCGCAGACCCCGCCGCCGCAGGGCCCGCCCGCGCCGGCCCCCGGCTACGGCTACCCCCAGCAGCAGCCCGCGCAGCCGGGTCCGTACAGCCAGCCCGGCCCTTACACACAGTCCGGCCCCTACGCCCAGCCCGGCCCGTACAACCCGGCGTCGCAGGCCGGTTACGGCTACCCGCAGGCGCAGTACCCGGGCGCGCCCACCCCGCCGCCGGTCGGTGGCGGTGGCGGTGGTTCCAGGAACCCCTTCAAGGGCAAGCCCGCGATGATCATCGGCGTCACCGTGGCCGCGCTGCTCGTGGTCGGCGGCACGGTGTTCGCGGTGACGAGCCTCGGGGACGACGGCGAGAAGAAGCCGGTCGCCAAGGAGAGCGCGAGCCCCACCGAGGACGGCAAGCCCTCGCCCACCGAGCCCGTCAACGAGGGCGACGGCAGCGGCGACGGCGGCGAGGACCTCGACATCTCCGACCTCAACGCGGACCGCAAGGCCGGTGAGGCGAAGGTGCTCTGGTACAAGAGCGCCCCCGACGCCCCCGGCTCCGGCGCGAGCGCCCCCGGGCTGTGGGTCACCGACAAGGTCGCGGTGAAGGCGGCGTACAAACAGCTCTTCGCGTACGACGTCGGTGACGGGAACCCCGCCTGGGACCCGATCGGGTTCGAGGGGAAGATCTGCGCGGTCACCCCGAAGGCGACGTCCGCCGACCGGATCGTGGTCTCGTACCAGAGCGGCAGCGGCAGCAACGCCGAGTGCGACCAGCTCCAGCAGATCGACCTGAACACCGGCGACAAGGGCTGGTCGGCGGAGGTGGAGAAGGGCGAACTGTTCGACAGCGCCATCAGCGTCGGGCTGTCCGTCAGCGGTGACACGCTCATGGTGGGCCGCTCGCAGTCCGGGGTCGCGTACGACATCAACACCGGCAAGAAGCTGTTCGACAAGAAGAGCTACGGCCAGTCCTGCTACCCGGGCGGATTCGCCGGCGGCACCCGCCTGCTCTCCGTCTCCTCCTGCGCGGTGACCACCGACAAGGAGCACGACGAGGTCCAGGAGCTGGACCCGAGGACCGGCAAGGCCAAGTGGACGCGGAAGATCCCCAAGGGCTGGAAGGTCGAACACGCGTACTCCGTGGACCCGGTCGTCCTCTACCTCACCAACGAGGACGAGAACACCTGGAACATCTCCACCCTGAAGGCCGACGGCTCGACCCGTTCGCAGGTCGACTCCGACGACTCGTTCGCACCCGACTGCGACGGCGGGATCCTCACCCGGGACATGCAGGGCTGCACGGGCGTCGCGGCCGACGCGAACACCCTCTACCTGCCGACCGAGGAGAAGGACGGCACGAACGAGATCGTCGCCCTGAACCTCGCGACCGGCAAGGAGAAGTGGCGCCTCAAGTCGCCCGCCGCCGACGCGCAGATCGTCCCGCTCAAGGTCGAGGGGGCGAAGCTCGTCGCGTACGTGGAGCCCACGCGTGACGCGGGCGGCCGGGTGGTGTCCGTTCCGACCACCGGCGGTGCCCCCAAGGCGACCGGGCTCCTCCAGATGCCGGCGAGCGCCGCGGAGATCGAGGGCTCCTTCTACTCGAAGGCCGTCGACTACGTGGGCGGGCGCTTCTACATCTCCACGACCCTGCTGACCGGTGTCGACGACGCGAAGGAGAAGTTGATGCTGGCCTACGGCAAGTGACGCGCGCGACCGCCGCGGGCCGCGGACCGGCCCGGTCCGCGCCGTCGCC